>JANODO010000179.1:0-4091 GCA_031412735.1 Rariglobus sp.
CGCGCTCTTCCTCGGCCTGTGGCTGTATTATGACCGTCGCGACCACGCGCGCTTCGAGGGTGAGCGCCGCCGGACCACCTTCCGCTGCGTTCGCTGCAACCACCTGTATGTCGTTCGCGGCGAGGTGCAGGAGGGGACTTGCCCGCGTTGCGGACAGGAAAACAGCCGCCTCAAGTTCTAACGTTCGTCGACACTTACCCCGGCTCTTACGACCGCACCCGATGCATTGACACCGCGCGTGCCGCTCTCGCATTTTCCCTGCTTCAATTTTCGCCCGCTTCCTTCCTCCAGCGCCTTTTTCTCCATGTCACAGACCATTGCCGTCATCGATTTCGGTTCGCAATACACGCAGATTATCGCCCGCCGCATCCGCGAGTGTCAGGTCTATTCCAAGATCTACCACTACACCGTTAAGCCCGAGGAGCTTCTCAAGGACAACGTGGTCGGCATCATCCTCTCCGGTGGCCCCAGTTCGGTTTTCTCTAAGAAAGCGCCCATTCCTGACCGAGCCCTCTTCGACATGGGCGTGCCGATTCTCGGCATCTGCTACGGTCTCCAATTGATGGGCCACTTGTTGGGCGGCCAAGTCTCCAAGAGCGACCACCGCGAATACGGCAACGGCACGCTCACCATCCAGAAAGCCGGCCGCCTCTTCGCCAAGCTGCCCAAAAAACTCAAGGTCTGGAACTCCCACGGCGACCGTGTCATCAAACTGCCCCCGGGGTTCACCGCCATCGGCACGACCGATAACTCCGAGTATGCGGTGATTGAGGACCCAAAACGTAACCTCTACGGCATCCAGTTTCACCCCGAGGTTTTCCATAGCGAGCGTGGCACCGACGTCATCCGCAACTTCCTCGTGGGCGTCTGCAAAGCCCGCCAAGACTGGACCACCGCCGATTTCATCGCGCACTCCGTCGAGGGCATCCGCAAAACCGTGGGCAAGTCCCGCGTGCTCCTCGGGCTCTCCGGCGGCGTCGATTCCTCCGTGGCCGCCGCGCTCATCCACAAAGCCATCGGCAAGCAGCTCACCTGCGTGTTCGTGGACAACGGTCTCCTCCGCAAGGGCGAGCGCGAGGTCGTCGAATCCCTTTACGCGCGGAACTTTAAGATCGACGTCCGTGTCGTGGATGCATCGGCCCTTTTCCTGCGCCGCCTCAAAGGGATCAACGATCCCGAACAGAAGCGCAAAATCATCGGCCGCACCTTTGTCGAAGTGTTCGAAAAATCGCTCAAGTCCATCGGTGGCGCCGACTACCTCGCCCAAGGCACGCTCTATCCCGACGTGATCGAGAGCGTGGCCATTGCTGGCAACCCGGCCGCACTCATCAAGTCGCACCACAACGTCGGCGGCCTGCCCGAGCGCATGAAGCTCAAGCTCCTCGAGCCCCTCCGCGAACTCTTCAAGGATGAGGTTCGCGCCGTTGGCGAGGCGTGCGGTCTTCCGAAAGAAGTCGTCTGGCGTCAACCGTTCCCCGGCCCCGGCCTCGGCGTGCGCGTCGTCGGCGAGATCACCAAGGAGCGTCTCGAAATCCTCCGCAACGCCGACTTCATTCTCCAGGAAGAGATGATGTCCAACGGCTGGTATTGGAAAGTCTGGCAGTCGTTCGCCGTCTTCATCCCCGTAAAAACGGTCGGTGTCGTCGGCGACGAGCGCAACTACTCCTACGTGATCGGCCTCCGCATCGTGGAAAGCATCGACGCGATGACCGCCGATTGGACGCGCCTGCCCTACGATCTGCTCCAAAAGATTTCTTCTCGCATCACCAACGAGGTGCGCGGCGTTAGCCGCGTCGTTCTCGACATAAGTTCCAAACCGCCCGCGACCATCGAGTGGGAATAAGGTTTCGTCTGTCTGCTTCATTACCCCATGAAAAATCCCTGCCGCCTGTTCGCTGTTTTCACGTTCTGTTTGCTGTCCGCCATCACGGTTCATGCCGCGTCGGATGTTGATCAAGTGATCGCACGCGCGAGGGCAGGGGTGGGCAGCGAGGCGGCGCTCGCAGGACTGCAGTCGCTTCATTACACGGGCACGCTAACGACCACGGCAGTTGATGACAAAGGGGTCGCTCAACCCGTGAAGGTCGCCATCGAGATCATTTTCCAGCGTCCTTACCGCCAGCGTATCGTGGCCACCTCCGAAAATAAAATCGAGATCACCGCGCTCGACGATTACGAAGGCTGGCAACGCGAGCAGGCCCCCGGCGATTCGACCCGTTGGCGCATGACCCTGCTCCCGAACGACCAGATCAAGCGCCTGCGCGCCAATACTTGGGAAAACCTGTCCTTCTTCCGCGGCATCGAGAAACGCCGCGGCGAAGTGAAGGACCTCGGGAAGTCCACGGTTGACGGAAAAAGCTGCCACAAACTCGTCTTTGATCACGGTGACGGCATCCAGTTTACCCGCTATTTTGACGACGCCACCGGCCGCCTCGTCCTGACCGAGACGGAAAACGGCATCTCCATCCGCGAAGAAGACGAAACCGTGGTGAACGGCATCAAGTTCCCTCGCAAAATCACCAGCACCAGCAAGCTGGCCGACGGAAGCCAACGCATTGTTTCGATCGTCTTCGACAAGATCACGGTCAACGAGTCCTTCGCCGACAGCCTCTTCGAGGTGCCGGCAATGAGCCGCTAATCGCGAGTAGCGGGGAGCGCCAGCGACCCGAATCCGAAGAACGGGTCGCTCACGCTCCCCGCTACATTTACGAAATCCATTTCCGACTCGCGCCCGTAGCAGCGGAGAGGTATTCCTCTCCGACTCATTTACTACCGTGCGCGTCCTTCAGTCTGCTTCCAAAACCTTCGATTCTGAACTGGCCGGCTTTTGTCGTGGAGCCGCCGTGCCCAAGGATATCCAGGACGCCGTCACGGTGATCCTCGCCGACGTGCACCAGCGTGGCGACGAAGCGGTCTGCTACTACGCCGCGAAGTTCGACGGCGCCAAGCTCCGCGCCCGCGACTTCCGCGTGAAACCCGCCGAGATCGCCGCCGCCGTCAAACGCCTGCCCGCCGCCGAACGCAAAGCCCTCGTGGCCGCGCACGAGAACATCGTCGCGTTCAACAAACAAAGCCTGCCCAAAGACTGGCTCGGCAAAAACAAACACGGCGCCGAAGTCGGCGAAATCAACCATCCGATCCGCCGCGTCGGACTCTACGTCCCCGGTGGCGAAGTCCCGCTCGTCTCGACCGTGCTCATGACGGCCACGCTCGCGAAGATCGCCGGCTGCCCCGAGATCGCCGTCTTCACGCCGTCGAACTCTCAAGGCAAAATCGCCGACGGGCTCCTCGCCGCGCTCGACCTCATCGGCATCGACGAGGTTTACCGCATCGGTGGCGTGCAGGCCATCGGAGCCGCCGCCTATGGCACGCTCACCGTTCCGGCCGTCGACAAGGTTTACGGCCCGGGCAACGCCTACGTGTGCGAAGCCAAACGCCAAGTCTTTGGCACGGTCGGCGTCGATTCTCTCCCCGGCCCGAGCGAGGTCATGATCATTGCCGACGAATCCGCTAACGTTGCCTTCGCCGCCGCCGACTTGCTCGCCCAAGCCGAGCACGGTTCCGGACGCGAAAAGATCTACCTCGTCGCCACCTCCGCCGCGCTGATCAACGAAATATCCGAGCAGGTTCAATTGCAGCTCAAGCTGATCTCGCGCTCCGAAAAAACCCAGCGCGTGCTCTCGCAAGGTTTCTTAGCCATCGAAGTAAAGAACCTCACCGAGGCGGTCAAAATCGCGAACTACGTCGCGCCCGAGCATCTCGAACTGCTCACAAAGGACAGCACGCACAAAACGCTCCTCCGCGACATCACGACTGCCGGCGCGATCATGCTCGGCAACTACACGCCGACCGCCCTCGGCGACTTCACCGCCGGCCCCAGCCACGTGCTGCCGACCGCTCGCGCCGGTCGTTTCTTCAGCGGACTCCGCGTCGCCGATTTCATGCGCCGCACGAGCGTGATCCGCTACGACAAATCCACCGTGAAAAAAGGTGAACCCGTTGTCGCCGCCTTCGCCGCCATGGAGAAACTCGACGCGCACGGCCGCTCGGTAAAAATCCGCGCTCTCTGAAGCCAACTCGTTCTTCGTTCT
>JANODO010000180.1:0-2382 GCA_031412735.1 Rariglobus sp.
GCAAGCTCGCTTCCCACCTTCGATCCCCTCTCGATCCTCACGCCTTATGGCAATGCGGGCAGGATTTCTCGTAGACGTAGCGCGTGTCTTCCTGCTCGGTGACCGTTAGCGGCATCTGGCAATTCCAGCAGAGCACTGAACCGGTTTCCTTGAGATCGGCGCCCACGCCCACCCGGCGGTCGAAAACAAAACACTCCCCGTCGTAGTGCGCACCGCCGCACTCCTCGAAATATTTCAGGATGCCGCCATCGAGCTGGAAGACGTTTTGGAAGCCCTCGCGCTCCATGAACGGGCCGGCCTTTTCGCAACGAATACCACCGGTGCAAAACATCACGACGGGCTGGTCCTTTAGTTCAGCGGGCAGTGCCCGAACCACGTCGGGAAATTCGCGGAAATGATCGATTTGTGGATCGAGCGCGCCCTTGAACGTGCCCATGCGCACTTCGTAGTCGTTGCGCGTGTCGAGCAACGTGACGGGACGGCCTTCATCCAGCCACTGCTTGAGCGTGCGCGGAGCGAGCTTGGGCGCGGGTTTGCGAGCCGGGTCGATGCCGTCCACGCCAAACGCGATGATCTCTTTCTTGATCTTCACAAGCATGCGATTGAACGGCTGCTCGCCACTGAAGCTCTCTTTTGGCTCCAGGTCCTCTAGTCCCGGGATCGTGCGCAAATCCGCGACCAACGAGGCGATGTTATCCGGAAGTCCGGCGACGAAGAGGTTGATGCCCTCGGTGCTCAACAAGACCGTGCCCTTTAATCGATGGGCTGCACACACGCCGATGAGCCGCGCACGTAAACCAGGCAGGTGGTCGCTTTCGAACGGCGTGAACTTGTAGGTCGAGATGTTGAGAACGTTGTCGGGCATGGGGGAGGCGTGCCCGAGAGTATGAAAGCAAGGAGTCGCTCACGCCAAGCACGGAGCCCCGCTACGGTTCTTGAGCCGCGTCCGTTTTAAGCGCTGACGGTGGCGGCAGGCAGGGGAACGCTTCGAGCACGGTTTTTCGTGTGGGCGTGTTGGGACTCGGAGAGCATGAGCTTAAAAACATCGGGGATGGCGGTGATGTCCGCCGGAATGGACGCGCGGTTGGCCAGCAACGCGGCGTAGCTGTGGGGTGCGTCGGGATGGTAGCCGTGCATTGCGCGGATCGGGCGTTCGCCCATGTGGCTCGGGACAATCAAGACGCCTTCATCGGCGAGGAAGATGAGTTCCCCGAAATAGCGGTCGGGGAAAAGCGTTCCGAGTTCTTCGAGTTCGTCGTCGGGCAAGGTTCTGCCTTGGGGAACGCCTTTGAGGCTCTCGATGATGGCGCGGCGAGCTTGATCGTTGAAGAACCAGAAGCGCGCCATGGTGGAATCGTAGACGACCGCGTAGTCACGACCCTCTTTAAGCCCACTGAGTGCGCGAATGCGCGAGCGCAGGTCCAAGTGGCGATCGCAGTTGGCCATGCCGTGGTCGCTGAAAATGTAGAGGCGCACGTCGGTATAGTGTCCGCGAGCGATGGCCATGAGGCGACGGATGTCTTTTTCGTAAGCGCGCAGTTTCATGGGGACCTCCGGGGATTTATTGCCTACCCGGTGGAGTAAGCCGTCGAGGTCGGGCCAATAAAGAAAAGCAAAGTCGATCCGCTCGGCGGTGATGTCGTGAAGGAGCGCTTCCAAATTGCCCTGTTCTCCGCGCGCAGGCTCGCTCACGTGATAGGGAATGCGGCTCTCCTGAAGGTGGTCGAAAATGTTGGCACCGCGGTTCATGCCGCCGGGTTGGAGCGGGCTTTTTTTCTCGGTGAAATCGTATTGGTCGATGTCGCGGAACGGCATGTTATAGATGTCAAAATAACCGCGAAATTTAAGGCGCATCTTCACATACTTGGACAGCCATCGGCGAACGCGCCGACGTCCGGTTAAGGCGTTGGGAAACCATCGCAGCCAGCGCAACGAGCCAAACGGCGAGTTCTTCGGATCATGGACAAAGTAACACCAATTACGGTGTTCGACCGGGAGTTGGCCCGAAAGGATGGACGGTATGCAGGCTGAGCTGTAACCGAAGACGGACCGTAGTCGGCGACGATGCGGCGCAAGGTCGGAAACGAACGGATCGTCTTTGATGATTTCCCAACCGCAGGCGTCGACGAATACAAAAAGAGGAAGGATGGCTTTCATGGAATCGGTGGGATTTTTGGGCGCGGGTTCAGTCGTGGTTGATCTCGAAAAAGTGATGCATCCGCGTGAGTTCGATGAGTTGCTGAACATCGGGGGCGGGGTTCAGCAGGCGCAGTTTGAGGCCGCCCCCGTGCCCGGTGTTTTTGTAGAGGGAGAACAGGGCGCCGAGGCCGCTGCTGTCCACGAAGTGCGTCTGGGACAGGTCGATGTCGAGGGCGTGCAAAG
>JANODO010000181.1:0-15118 GCA_031412735.1 Rariglobus sp.
AATCTCACCCCCGCTTCCCTTCTCGCCCTTAGGGCTCCTCACCTTAGCCCTGGCATCTTGCTCTTACCTCCACTCCTTCTTCATGCAGTGGTGGGTCATGATCTGTCTGGACCTCCCGGTAAATCGCAGGCTTGGCGGAACCTCTTCGCGTGTTTTGTGTGCGGTGATGGCGTCGCTCGATTCCTGGCTGCAACCCCCTGCGCGCGTATCCGCGCGGGTTTGTGCTGGTATGCTTTGTTCTGATGGCGGGCGGGCTGTGCTGGTTTGTCGCCAAGGCACTCAAGTGGTCTGTCTACTCGGTGGCGTTACTTGCGTTTACAGGCGTGACGGGTGCCTTCGCTTTCTGGCTCTGGACGTGAGACGGGGTGAGATGGGGCGAGCTTTTGCTTGTCACTCTTTTAACCCGGCGGCTATGCATGTCCGATGAAATACATCTTCGTGACCGGCGGGGTGGTCTCGTCGTTGGGCAAGGGCCTTACGGCGGCGGCTTTGGGTGCGCTGCTTGAGTTGCGCGGGCTGACTGTGCGCATCCAAAAGTTTGACCCCTACCTGAACGTCGACCCGGGCACGATGAGCCCGTTCCAGCATGGCGAAGTGTATGTGCTGGAAGACGGTGCCGAGACCGATCTCGACCTCGGCCACTACGAGCGTTTCACCAGTGGAAAGTTGTCCAAACTCAACTCACTGAGCTCCGGCCAGGTTTACGAAAACGTGATCTCGAAGGAGCGTCGCGGTGTTTACCTCGGCAAGACCGTGCAAGTGATCCCGCACGTAACCAACGAGATCAAGGAACGCATCTACGCCGGCGGCAAAGACGTCGATGTGCTCATCACCGAAATTGGCGGAACCACGGGCGACATCGAGGGTTTGCCCTTCCTCGAAGCGATGCGCCAATTCGCCCTCGAAATCGGCCAAAACGATTGCATTTTTATCCACGTTACGCTGGTGCCCTACCTAAAGGCCGCCGGCGAATTGAAGACCAAGCCCACGCAGCAATCCGTGGCCAAGCTGCGCGAAATCGGCATCCAGCCCGACATCCTCGTGTGCCGTTGCGACCACCCGCTTGAGGCCGGCTTGCGCGACAAGATTTCGATGTTCTGCAACGTCCCGGTGAAAGCCGTCATTGAGTGCGGCGACGTGGACTCCATCTACGAACTACCGCTTGCCCTCCAGAAAGAGCGCATGGACGACCTCGTGATCGACCTCTTCGGCCTTAAAAGCCCCGCCGCCGAGAAAAACATCTGGCACGAGATCGTTCGCCGCATCAAGACCCCCGCCAACGAGGTCACGATCGGCGTGGTCGGCAAATACATCGAACTCCAGGACGCCTACAAATCCGTCTACGAATCCATCACGCACGCCGGCATCGCCAATAACACCCGGGTCAACATCGTGCGCATCGACGCCGAGGACCTCGAAAAGAAAAACGGCCTCTCCATCCTCAAGGGCCTCGACGGCATCCTGGTGCCCGGCGGCTTCGGCGACCGTGGCACCGAGGGCAAAATCGCCGCCGCCAAATACGCCCGGGAAAACAAGATTCCCTACTACGGCCTCTGCCTCGGTCTTCAGATCGCGGTCATCGAATACTGCCGTAATGTCCTCAAACTAAAAGGCGCCAACTCGACCGAGTTCGATGCCAACTCTCCTCACCCCGTCATCAACATGATGGAGGAGCAGAAGAACATCATCGACAAGGGTGCGACCATGCGCCTCGGCAGCTACGAGTGCGCGCTCACGCCCGGCACGCTCGCGGCCAAAGCCTACAAAGCCTCCAGCGTCCGCGAACGCCACCGGCACCGCTTCGAGGTCAACAACGCCTACGTCGGCCAGCTCCAACGCGGCGGCCTCGTGATCAGCGGTATCAACCCGCGTCGCAACCTCGTCGAGATCGTCGAATTGAAAGACCACCCGTGGTTCCTCGCCGTTCAATTCCACCCCGAGTTCCAATCGAAGCCCAACAAGGCCCACCCACTTTTCGCCGCGTTCATCGGAGCCGCGCTGAAGAACAAGAAGCCCTCGAAGGCCAAGGGCGCGAAGGCCACCGCGAAGGCGAAGAAGAAATAAGGTAGGAGCCCATTCATGGGCGATTCGTTCGTGACCGTTATTTTGCCGCCAAGCCATCGCCCATAAATGGGCTCCTACCTCCCAATCTCATGCCTCTCTTCGACTCCAAAAAACTCCTTGTCCTCGCCGGTCCCTGCTCGCTGGAAAACGAGAAAGTCGTCCGCTCCGTCGCCGAGAAACTCGTCGACCTGCGCGCCCGCTACCCTGAGCTGAATCTCGTCTTCAAAGGCTCCTTCGACAAAGCCAACCGCACCTCCATCGCGGGCGGTCGCGGCACCGGTTTGGAGGAAGGCCTCGCGCTCCACGCTCTCGTCAAAAAGGACTACGGCCTGCCCTGTGTGACCGACGTCCACGACGCTTCGCAATGCGCCCCTGTCGCCGCCGTGTGCGACGTGTTGCAGATCCCCGCCTACCTCTGCCGTCAGACCGACTTGCTGCTCGCCGCCGCCGCGACCGGCAAGACGGTCAACGTGAAAAAGGGCCAATTCCTCTCGCCCAACGACATGGTCCACGTTGTCGGCAAATTGAAGCACGGCGGCGCCGCCGAGATCTGGCAATGCGAACGCGGCGCGACCTTCGGCTACAACAACCTCGTCGTCGACATGCGCGGCTTCCCCATCATGGCGAAGAACGGTTACCCCGTGATCCTCGACGCGACCCACAGCGTGCAGCTCCCTGGCGCGGGCGGCGGCAAGAGCAGCGGACAACGCGAGTTCGTGCCCACGCTTTCCTTCGCCGCGCTCGCCGCCGGCGCCGATGGACTCTTTCTCGAAACGCACCCGGATCCGGCTAACGCGCTCTCCGACGGCCCCAACATGGTGCCGCTCCCCGAGCTTGAGGCGCTCCTCGCCAAGTGCCTCGCTTTCTGGAAACTGGCGCGCTCCTGACGGCCTCGCCGGGCCCCGCTGGTTCCCCGGGGGCTCCGCGATTGACCGCATGCCGGGCAGTGCCAACAATCTTCGCTTTAAAACCCAAACCTGATGGACATTTTCCTCATCGACGTGCCGATCCCCTCCATGGGAGCGACGGTCAGCGAACTCACCGTGATCGACATCAAGGTCGTGGCCGGCGCACGCATCACCAAGGGCGATAAAATCGCCGAGCTGGAAAGCGATAAATCGGTATTCGAGTTCGAGGCCCCTTGCGACGGCGTGATCGAGGCCGTGCAAGCCCGCGCCGGCGACATCTTGCCCAGCGGTTCGCCCTTCCTGCGTATTCAGACTTCGGATATCTCTCTCAAAAATCTCCAGGTCAAACTCGACACCGCCGTTTCCGCAAAGGTTGCCGTCGTAGCGGCGAGCGCCAGCGAGTCGAAATCAGCGGTCGCCACCGCTCCCGCTGCGCCCAAGTCCGCCGCACCCACCGGCCTTCAGTGGACTCCCCGCGCCGCCAAGCTCGCTCAGGAAGCCGGCCTCGATCCCGCGACACTCACCGGCATCGCCGCGACCGGTCCCGGCGGACGCGTCTCCGGCGACGACATCACTCTTTATCTCGCCAACCGTCCGTCCAGTGCCGTCTCCGCGCTTCCCGTAGCGGCGAGCGCCAGCGATCCGACCCGCTCGTCCGCCGACGTCACCGTCTGCATCGCCGGCGTCGGCTATGCGGTTCCGAAAAACATCCGCCCCACCAGCGAGATATTAAAAGCTTTCCCCGGCCGCACCGAGGCCGAGATGCACAAGCTTACCGGCATCCACGAGCGCCGCTACGCCAACCCGGAGGACTCCGCCACCGACCTCGCGGCCATTGCGGTCAGGCACGCGCTTGCTCAGGCCGGCCTTGATGCCTCGCAGATCGACGGTGTCATCCTCGCGACCATCCTCCCCGACCAGCCCGTGCCCTCGATGGCCAGCGCGCTGGCGAAACTCTTGGGCTGCCCCAAGGCGCTCGCGTTCGACGTCAACGCAGCCTGTTCCGGCTGGCTCTACGCACTCGAAGTCGGCCGTGCGTTCATCCGTGGCGGCACGGCGAAAAACGTGATCGTGGTCACCGCCGAGCTGCTTTCGCGCATCACTAATCCCAACGACCACGAGACCGCCTTCCTCTTTGGTGACGGCGCCGGCGCGGCCATCCTCACCGACGCACCCGGCGGTCATCGCCTGCACCGCATGGCGTTGTCCGGTGATGCCTCCGCCTTCGAAGCGATCCAACGCCCGGGCGGCGGTGCGCGCCAGCTCCTCCCGAACGTGGACGGCAGCGACAAACACGATTTCTACCTCCAGATGGATGGCGGCGCGGTGTTCAAAAATGCCGTCATCGCCTTTGCGAACGAGATCGATCACGCGATGAAGCGCCACGGTCTCAAGCCCGACGACATCGCTTGGATCGTGCCCCACCAGGCCAACGAACGCATTCTGCGCGCCGTCGGCAAACGCGTCGGCATCCCCTATGAAAAGTTCGTCGTGACCATCGCCAAATACGGCAACACGTCGGGCGCGTCCGTCTCGATGGCGCTCGGTTGGGCCGTGGAAGAGGAGATCTTCAAAACCGGCGACAAGATCATCTTCTGCTCGGTCGGCGCGGGCCTGACCTTCGCGGGCGGTTTGTTGGTCTGGTGAAGTGGGGAAGGTAGGAGCGCATTTATGCGCGATGAGCCGCGTGCGAAGACCCCCTGTGCATTCGCAGGTCTCCCATCGCCCATAAATGGGCTCCTACCTCGTCGAGCCGTCGTCTCGTAATACCAATTACATCTTGTAAGGGGACTTTAGCAGGGCCCGATGTAGCCCCGACCGGTGGTCGGGGTTTCTAGGAGACGCCCGACCACCGGTCGGGCCTACACCCGACGACAGTCTCATTCCATGCCATAACTGGTATAACGTAACACGGCGAGCGCGGCGGTCGCCGCCGTGTGTTCGGAAGGTAGGAGCGCATTTATGCGCGATGAGCCGCGTGCGAAGACCCCCTGTGCATTCGCAGGTCTCCCATCGCCCATGAATGGGCTCCTACCTCCTCAAGCCGTCGTCTCGTAACTTAACACGGCGAGCGCGGCGGTCGCCGCCGTGTCGCAGCGCATCACGAGCGGACCAAGCGTGACCGGGACAAATCCGGCCGCCTGCGCCGCCGCCATCTCAGCCGGCGAAAAATCCCCCTCGGGCCCGACCAACCAGATCGCCGCTTTCGGTGCGTATCCGTGTTCCGACCGGAACCTAGCTACGCACTCGCGCAGCGACTGGGCGCCGGGATGCAGGCTGGCGACCAGCTTGAGTTGCGGGCTCCCGTCACCCCGGACCGCAGCACTCGCCAGAAACTCTCCGAGCGACAACACGCCGGTGATCTCCGGCAGAAACGGGTTTCCGCATTGCTTGGCCGCTTCGAGCGCGGTGAGGCGCCACTTTTCGACCTTCTTGTCGGAGCGATCTCCGTCGAGGTGGACCTGCGTGCGCTCCGTCGAGAGTGGCACGATGCGAGCCGCACCGAGCTCGGTGGCGTGGCGCACGATGTCGTCCATCACCCCGCCCTTTGGCAACGCTTGCGCGAGTGTGATCGCGCAGGGCAGGGGAGCGCGGGTGTGCGTGGCAGTCACGCGCAACGTCGCGCCGGCCTTGCGGGCGTCGGCGAGCTCGCAGGTCCACTCGGTGCCACGGCCGTCGAAAGCGATGACCGTGTCTCCGGTGCGGGCGCGGTTGACGGTGACCAGGTGGTGCGATTCGCCGGTGGGCAGGGAAATGGTCCCGTGGGTGGGCGCGGGGGCGAAGACGCGGAAGTCTGACATGGTGACCGAGTGGAACCTTGGAGTTTTCCGTTTACAAGCCCGACGGCAGACGTAGCTTGACCGTTCGTTTCACGTCCCGCCCGGATGGCGAAATTGGTATACGCAGCAGACTCAAAATCTGCCGCCCTCTAAAGGCTTGTCGGTTCGAGTCCGACTCCGGGCACCAGTTTTCAAATTGGGGGGTGTTTGGCTGAATCAACCAGCCCATCGCGCACTTTCTTGGGAACCACCACTCGCTGGCGCTCGTAGCGACGAGCGCCAGCGAGTGGTGGTTTAGGGCGGCACGCCCCGTCACCGCCCCTTCCGATCCCTCCAGTGAGCACCGGGTTTTCCCTTCGAGTGCCACGTCGGGTTGCCGCCGCCGAAGGCTTTTCCTTTGTAGGTCTTGTCTTGGTTGCTGCCGGCGTCGCCTTTCTGCTTGCCGCCTTTACCGAGCGATTGCTGGTGACCGGCGCGCTTGGGCGAGTTGGCCAGCGGGTTGGCCGGATCCACACGCGGAGCCGAGCCGCCTTCGTAGGCGAAGCCCTCGACGGGAACGACGGGGATCGGTTGACCGATGAGTTTTTCGATGGCGACCACTTCATTGGCATCTTGCGGAGTCACCAACATCACGGCGTCGCCGGTGGCGGCGGCGCGCCCGGTGCGACCGATGCGATGGACGTAGTCCTCGGCGTGGAGCGGCACGTCGAAGTTGATGACGTGCGACACGCCGGCCACGTCGATGCCGCGCGCGGCGATGTCGGTCGCGACCAAGACGCCGACGCGGCCGGTCTTGAACTTGTCGAGGGCATCGACCCGCTGGCCCTGGGTGCGCTCGGCGTGGATGACGACGCAGGCGTGGTTTTCGAGGCGCAGTTGGTGCGCGATGCGGTCGGCACCTTTGCGCGTGCGGGCGAAGACGATCACGCTCTTAAAATCGTCGCGTTGCAGGAGCGTGTAGAGCAGGTCGAGCTTCTGATTCTCAGTGACCGGGTGGATGACGTGGTTGACCGACTCAGCGACAGGTTTGGCGCGGGCAATCTCTATGCGTTGGGGTTTGTTGAGAGCGAACTTGGCGACCTCTTCGAGCTTGGATGGGATCGTCGCGGAAAAGAGCAGGGTCTGCCGTTTGGGCGGGCAGAGTTTCACGATGGCTTTGACGTCCTCGATGAAGCCCATGTCGAGCATGCGATCCACCTCATCCAATACGAGGACCTCGATGGACGACAGGTTGATCAACGTGCCGTCTAGGAATTCGCGGAGGCGTCCGGTCGTGGCGACGATGACATCGACGCCGGCGCGCAGGGCGTTGCGCTGGGGGCCGAGGGTGACGCCTCCGTGGAGCACGACGGATTTGAAATCGGTGAACTGGCCGAGAGCGTGAAACGATTCGTCGACCTGCGCGGCAAGTTCGCGGGTGGGCTCGAGCACGAGCACGCGCGGCCCCGTGGCGCGATGCGGACCGAGGCGGTTGAGGATGGGTAGGGCGAACGCGGCGGTTTTACCGGTGCCGGTCTGCGCGGAAGCGATGAGATCGCGGCCGGAGAGCACGGCGGGAATGGCCAGCACTTGAATGGGCGTGGGCTCGGTGTAGCCCAGGGCTTGCGCGCCGCGCACGAGACTGGAGTAGAGGCCGAGTTTAGAAAAAGACATGACGCGATTGGCGTGGCGAACGCGGGGGAAGGCGAGCGGTTAAGTTTTCAAGACGAGGCCGGATAAGTTTCACCACAAAGGCACCGAGGCACAAAGTCTGCGCGGAGAAGAGTCCCCTGCCTTGACGTGCATTCAGCGTCCGGACGTGAGAGCAGGGCTGTGGATCAGGTGATGTGATCAGGGAAGCCGGGGGCCGAACCGCGAAGGGCGCGCAAGGCTTTGAGGCGCTTCGCTTCGTAGGAGGGATCAATCAGGAGGATGCAGTCTCCTTGATCCTCGAAGCGGTAGGTCTTGGACTTGAGTTTGATCGGGCTCGGCATGCGGATGGCGTGCGAATCACTACTACGAGTGCCCTTCGCGGTCAGCGGCGATGGTTTCCTCGGACGAGCGGCCGCTGGCTGGTAGGGCGGTCGCGAGATGATCGTCCCATTGGAGAATGGGGCGAGGTTCGGCGGGAATGATGCGCGCCGTGGGGCGTCCGCGATCTGTAACTTCAAATGTTGCGCCTACTAGGACTTGTGCCTCCACCTCGGACCAATGGGCCTTCATCTCGCGCACTGTAATGGTTTTCATGGAGGCAGGTAGCCGTTTGTTTTATATTTTTTCAAACTTGGGAGTTTCGAGATGAAAATAACAAGGCTGCGTCATGATTTTGGGATCTCGCCGGATGGCAGACCTACTTTCAGTCGCACGGTATTTCCTCTGAATACAGAGTCGGATTCTATGAGGTAACCTCCGTGCGCCGGTGTGATTTTCATAGGCCGATTGGAGATAGGGTCGGTGAGTTCTTTGGGCAGCGCATCCCCCGTCGCACAGGCGGTGAGTGCGGCGGACAATTGCGCGCGCACCACCTCGGTGCGGTCGGCAGCTTTTAAAATTTCAAAGACGAAAACCGGAGCCATTGCGCGCAGTTCCTCAGGGACTTGGGCTACGCGCTCGTCCTGGTTCCTCTGATCGCGGTAACGGACTGGATTGGCAAGGACGTCGGCGTAGAAGTCATTCATCATCGTGAGCAGATTCACTGTGGAAACCAGAGCTTGATCGGGTTGAGCAGATTCGTCGGCCATCGCCCGTAGTCGGCTTTTGGCGGGTAGGCGATCCCAGCGTTCCCTAAGCTTTTCGGGCGACAGTTTGTTGAGTGCGCGAGATTTGAGGTGAAGCCGCAGAATGCGCTTTTCGTGCAGGAGGAATGCGTCGTCCAGGGAAGGGTTTACGCTAAGCAAGGTCACACCGCGCTTGGTTTGGCCGGGTTTGAGCCAAAAGGTTTCACGATTGGGAAGCTCTACTCCGACGGAGGTGATCGGCCCTTCTAAAATTATCCCGGCCATTCGCAGTTCTGCTGTTGGGGATGATGGGGTCTCTTCATCGGCAAGCAGCAGGCGGACATCATCCAGCACGGGATCGAGGTAATAGGCCTTGTCGGCCGCGAGGGCGGTGGCTAGGTCGCCGCCGGGGGGGAGGGCTGACAGGTCTTTTATCAAGTTGCCCGCTTGCTCCGGGGTGAATTTGAGGAGACGAGCAGCGAGCCAATCGGCGGTTTTTTGTTCGATGCTCATTTCATTCATCCAGTGGATGATCGCGCCATCGCGTCCGACATGCCGGCCTAGCGCCAACAGATCCATGACTGTTCGGCCAATGGTGGCGGCGTCCTGGGGCTCCAGCAGCGCGGAATAACTCAAGGCAAGAGGAGCGATGCGGAAGGCTTTGAGTGTCGAGCGGGCCGAATCTTCGTCTGACGTGCCGTCGCCCCAGTTGATTTCCGGTGTTTGTCGGCCTGCGGAGAGAGCGGACGAAATTTTGGCGAGAATGGGAATCGCTTCGGCGGAAACAGCTCGGCCCTGCCGCAAAGCCTCAAGGTCATCGGACGATAGGCAGGTATAATCCGCCGCTATGGACGCGTAGGGATTTGACGCTGGATTGGAGACCGCAGGAGAGGCGGCTTCGGTCAGAGTGAACGCCGAGTTACTCGCGATAAAAAATACGAGTCGGATTGTGGTGCGGATCTTCAAGCGAGGAAAAGGAGCGGGTAAAACGAAGCTTTACGGTTTACCGTTGAAGGGGAGACCAGCGTATTGTCCGTAAGAATTTTTTAGCTCTCAATTCGCGCTGGGGCTACATAAGGTGCGCTATGGAAAAACGTAAATTTAGCGAGCTCGGGTTGTCCGCCGAGGTATTGAAGGCCGTGGACAAGATGGGTTTTGAAGAGGCTTCGCCGATTCAAACCGCCGTCATCCCGCTGCTGCTCTCCGGCCGCGATGTCGTGGGCCAGTCGGCCACGGGCTCGGGTAAAACCGCGGCGTTCGGTATCCCGGCCGTCGAAAAGGTTGATCCCAAGAAGAAGGTCGTGCAGGTCCTGATCCTGTGCCCTACGCGCGAACTCGCCGTGCAGGTCGCCGAAGAAATCGCCAAGCTTGCCTCATTTAAGACCGGCGTGCGCGAGGTGCCGATTTTCGGAGGCCAACCGTATGATCGCCAGATCCGTGCCCTGGAGGCCGGCGCGCAGATCGTGATCGGCACGCCCGGTCGCGTGATGGACCACATGGAGCGCGGCACGCTGCGTCTCGACAACCTTAAGATGATCATCCTCGACGAGTGTGATCGCATGCTGGACATGGGCTTCCGCGACGACATCGAGAAGATCCTTTCCGAGACCCCTGACACGCGCCAGTCGCTGTTTTTCTCGGCCACGATGCCGCCGGCGATTCAGGCGATGATCAATCGTTTCCTGCCCAATCCCGAGTGGGTTAAGATCGCCGCCCAGGCACAGAACGCGCCGCAGGTGGACCAGGTTTATTTCGAGGTGGATCGTCGCTACAAGATCGACGTGCTGACGCGCTTGATCGATCTCTACGATTTCCGTTACGGCATCATTTTCTGCTCCACCAAGGTCATGGTGGATGAACTCGACGAGCACCTGCACGCGCGCGGCTATCAGACCGACCGCTTGCACGGCGACATAACCCAGTCCACCCGCACACGCGTGATGGAAAAGTTTAAGCGCCGCGGATTTGAGTTCCTTGTTGCCACCGATGTGGCGGCGCGCGGTCTCGACGTGGACGATCTCGAAGTGGTCTTCAACTTCGACCTGCCGAACGACGCCGAGGATTACACGCATCGCGTGGGCCGCACGGGTCGCGCAGGCAAGACAGGCCGCGCATTCACGTTTGTTGCGGGTCGTGAGCTTTACGGTCTGCAAAACATGATTCGCTACGGGAAGCTGAAAATCCGTCGCGAGAACGTGCCGTCGCTCGACCAGGTTGAGGAGGCACGCGAAAACGTGTTCTTTGAAAAGGTGCGCGGCCTGCTCGAAGCGGGTAAATACGTTAAGCAGGACCGCTTTATTGATCGTTTGATGGAGCAGGGATTCGCGAGCACCGATGTGGTTTCGGCGCTGCTGCACATGATGCATAGTGGAGGTGAAAAGCCCGAGGCGGCCGCTGCCCCGGCCGCGAAGGCCGTCTTGCCGAAGCCTGCACCTAAACCCGCCGAGCATACGCCGGCGCCGGCCTATGTGCCGGAAGCGCCGTCCGCTCCGGCCGCGCGCCCGGTGCCGGCGGCATTCGCCAAGGTGGCGAACAAGCCCAAGGTCTCCGCGCCCGCGCCCCAGGCGGATCGTCCGGCTTTCCAGAATGCGCCGCAGAAATTCGTTGAGGATGCCCCGGTGTCAGTCGAACCGTCGCAGCAGGAAAAAGTGTTGTTTGAAAACGAGGAGCCCGCACCGGTGCGGCCGAGCAAGCAGAAGTTCCAGCGCGCGGCCCGCACGGGGCGCGAACCGGGCATGACCACGATTTTCTTTAATGTCGGTCGCAAGCAGCTGATCACGCCGGCCGATCTGGTCGGCAAGGTGGCCGGCGTCACCCGCCTGCCCGCCAACGTGGTCGGTGCCATGGATATCCATCAGAGTCACACGCTGGTGGATGTCACGACCGAGCACGTGCCGTTGATTCTGCAAAAGTTGAAGGGCATTCGCGTGAAGAACATCGCGCTGGAGCCGGCGCTGGCGACGGACGCGGATCGCGCGATGGAGTAAAGCGTTTGAGGGAGGGACCGGCTCAGTCCGGTCCTTCCGGTGAGCTACGGACGACACGGAGGTCGTCCCTCCCTTTCGTCGCGCAAAGTTTACGGGCGCGGTCCTTGACACGTCTTCCCACGGGCCCTACCTCACAGGACCCATATGGAGGCTGTGCTTGATCAACCGGTGTTGGTCCTTAATCGCCTGTGGCAGGCGGTGAATGTTATCGGCGCTAAACGCGCCTTTGCCTTGTTGTCGAGAGGTCACGCGAGCGTGGTCCATCATCACGATGATGATTTTCGGATCTTCAATCTCATGGATTGGGTGGATTTCTCTCAGAGCAACCCCCCTCTGGATGTGATGGATCAGGTGCACACACCGCGCACCACGATCCGGCTGCCCCGGGTCATCTTGCTCGCGTATTTTGATCGTCTGCCGTGCAAGGAATTGAAGCTTACACGCAGCAACGTGTTCGAGCGCGACAAGGACACCTGCCAGTATTGCGGCCATGTTTACGAGCGGGAGGACTTGAACCTTGATCACGTGATCCCGCGTGATTTCGGCGGCAAGACGACGTGGGAAAACATCGTGTGCTCGTGCATCAAGTGTAACTCCCGAAAAGCCAACCGGCTCCCGCATCAGGCGCACATGCGGCTTATCCGCAAACCGGTGCGTCCCAAGTGGCGTCCGGTGATTTCACTGGTGCTGGGCAACAAGGAGCGCGAGCGGTGGAAGGACTTTCTCGATCTCGCTTACTGGAACGTCGAGCTGGAGGATTAAAAGTAGCGCAGGCCTCCAGCCTGCTTTCCGGCTTCGGAGCAGGGCTTCGGCGCGGTGCTTCGGCGTAGTTTTTCGGAGCAGGCTGGAAGCCTGTAACGACTGAGTTTTCGGATTGGTGTAGCCTCACCTTGAGTGAGGCCGGGTAGTCTTTCGGCGTGCGCACGCCCAACCGACCTGACCCAAGGTCATGCCCTCCGTGCGTGATTTTTCGTGGGACGGCCCACTAGCCCCCACCACCCAAACCCAGTTTGTCACCTATTAGGTGACAAACTGGGTTTGGGTGGTCTCCCGGTAAGAAATCGGTCGAAGTTGATCGAAGGCCGATTTGAACGCTCCGCTTACTCGTCGTGATGTCGCACCTGCGCGATTTGGATCACTTTTCTTTCGATCCGAGAGATGAAACGATGCTCGTCGGTTATCCGTCGCGACGATCCGGCTCCGAGCCGAAACCGCTCCGCGACTCCGCTACGTTCGGCGGCTGCAGCGAAACGGCAGGACCGTTTCTAAAGTCTCATTTTAAGTCGAACTGGGTATAAGCGGTCTTCTGCGGCGATTCATGATCCTCCATCGAGATGGTGACCACGGCGTGATCCCGATTGCGGGTGATGATAAATAGATCGTGATCCACCGATTGCACAGATACGAACCGGATATGAGGCAGCAGAGTCGAGACACCGGTGGTTTTATCCCGTGTTTATATGTGCAGTTCGTGGTTAAAATCCGGTTCCTAAAGTCCGATCATCACGGCCGGCCCAAATCAATACGACTTGTAGAAGATCTCGCCTCGCTTGTCCGTGAGCACGATCACGCGCCGGTTCTCGTCCAGGGATGCGAATTTGAGGGCGAGGTTCGCGTCGATCTCTTGGCCCACGCTCACCATGAGACCGTTCACAATGATGCGAGGCGCAGCCCCGCCGATCACGCCGTGAACGTGCAATTGACTGATCGCGTTTTTCAGTGTGCGCAGCTGGACTGGAGACGCGGTGATGGCATTCACTTCCGGCTGAGGAGGCGGCGAGGGCAGGGCGGGTAGCGCTATAGCAGGGCGTTCCGGAATGGTCTTGTTCTCTATGATGGCATCCAAGTAGGCGACGTTGGCGTCGCTTTTGGCGACCACGCTGCGCGTTTGCTGAAGAACTTTAACTCCCATCGGAGCGTCTTCGCCCTTCGCTGCGGCACTGCCGGGCTTGGACAGTTCGACCAAGACCGGATACACGCTCTTGATGGAAAAGTAGCCGATCAGCGAGAAGATCGTCACGCTGATACCCAGCTTCAGCAGGCGAGTGAACGCGGAGGCCGATAGCGATTGGGAATTTTGAAACGGCGGATTGCTCGGCTCGCCGCTCAGCAAGAGCGACGGGGTTGTTGACATTGATCCTTGTGCTACCGCCAAACCCGGCTGCGAGGCCGGTGTTGACGTCGGCTGAGCGGAGACCGCAGGTGAGTAGGGCCCTACCCCGGGGGCGGCGTCTGACGAGAGCGACTTTGGCGCGCCCGCAAAGAGCATCGCAGTGCCCTCCAATGTGGCGTTCAGCGGCATGCCCTCGGGAGTGCGAAGTGGGGTTTTTGGATCGGGGGATGCCATGACTCGCAGGTGGCGTGTAAAAAAACCGTTAAGACGGAGATTAACGATTATCATTTGAACGCAAGCTTTTGGTTCAGAGTGTTCCGACAAAACGCAGCCGTTGTGTGGAGGCCTCGGCTCGCAGCGTGCGGGTGGAAAATTCCTCGCCGGGTCGGTGGGCGGGAGGCACGCTCCCGCGCAATGATTTTTACCTGCCAACCGGGATTCGTGGATCTGCTCGCCGGCGAGCTGAAGGGACATGGCTACACGCCGGTCGAGCAGGGTGCCGGTTGGGTGCGCGCAGAAGGCAAACCGGAGGGTGGAAACCTGGAGGCTGAGTCAGAGCTGCCCGACCTGTGCTTCCCGCAGATGACGTTGCTCGCGCCGGTCGAGATCGCGGCCGAGTCGGTGAACGCGCTCGCGGCGAAGATCACCGAGCACTTCCTAGCCTCCGCCAAAACCGAACGCTTCGAGAGCGAGTGGCCGTGCCTCTTCGAAGAGGCTGCGGAAATGGACGGCCTCGGCCGGCGCGTAAAGGGCGTCGAAAAAATGGTTCACGAAAACCTCAAAAAACGCATGAGCCGCGTGGCCCGACTTGCGGTTATCGACAAACCCCGTGGCGTCGCCCGCGCCCGCGGGCTTTATGTGTTCTTCGTCGATTTCAAACGTGCCTACGTCTCCCGCGAAGCGATCTTCGGCGGACAACGCCGCATGGCCGACGACGAGCAGGCGCCCTCGCGTTCGTATCTGAAAATCGAGGAAGCCTACATCGTCCTCGGCCGCGAACCTGGCTTCGAGGAAACCGTCGCCGATCTTGGCGCGGCTCCCGGCGGCTGGAGTTACAGCGCGTCCAAACGCGGCGCCAAAATCGTCGCGGTGGACAACGGTCCGCTCAAGGGCGGCGCGTATAACAACTACAAGATCGAGCACCGCATGGAGGACGCGTTCACGTTCCGCCCGGCCCCGGATCAGGTGTTCGACTGGATGTTCTGCGACCTGGTCGAGGAGCCGCACCATGTCGTTGAGAACCTCATCACGCCGTGGCTGGAGAACAAGTGGTGCCGCCGCTTCGTGGTCATCTTAAAATTCGGCCGCGTGGACCCGCTCCAACTGCTCGATCAAGTGCGCGCGCCGGAGTCGGTGTTCTCTCGGTGCGCGACCAACGTCCGCGTGCGCCACCTGTATCACGACCGCGAAGAGTTCACCATCGTCGGCGAGGTGCGCTCGTGAGGACGGCCCGGTCTCAGCCGTGGGTGGGGGCGTGGTGGGGGTGGTTTGGGGTAGGGAGGCACCGCGCGCCCACCGCGGGGACATCGCAACCCACAGGGGGCAAAACCAACAGCGAAACAAAATATCT
>JANODO010000182.1:0-1919 GCA_031412735.1 Rariglobus sp.
CTCTCCGACCAAGCGGACTACGCCGCCGCCGAGCCGCTTTACCGCCAACTCTCCGCCACGCTGCAAAAGAAATACGGCGCCGAACATCCGAGCACCCTTGCGGGCGAAGGCAACCTCGCGAACCTGCTCCTCCGCCAGGGCAAAGCCACCTTCGCCGAACCCATCTACCGACGCTGCCTGGAAATCCGCGAGCGCACCCAGGGTGCCGAGCATCCCGAGACGCTCCTCGCCCTCGCCAATTTCGCCGCCTGCCAGCTCGAGCTCGAGCATTACGGAGAAGCTCAAAGGCTCTACCTCCGCTGCCTCGCCAGCCGCCAGCGCGTCCTAGGCGTCGAACATCCGCAGACCCTCGCGACCGCGCAGAATTTCGCCCGCACCCTGCGGAAAAAGCAGGACCTTCCCGCCGCCGAGGCGCTCGCCCGTGGCGCGCTGGCCGACCACGAACGCGTCCTCGGGGCCACGCATCCCGACACCTTCGACAAGATGGGCACGCTGGCCGATGTCCTGCGCGACCAGGGCGACCTGACCTCCGCCGCGGCGCTCTACGAACGCGCACTCGCCGGCCTCGGCGATTCGCCCGGCGAGCAGCACCCGACCACGCTCGCCGTGCTCTACGAGTTCTGCCTCCTGCGCCAAAAACAGCGCAACCTCCCGGAAGCCCGCCGCCTCGGCACCCAGTTGATCAACGGCGCTCGCAGCTCCCTCCCGCCGAATCATCCCGACCGGGAAAAGTATCGGCGCTTCGTCGAGTCGCTGCGCTGAGCCGGGAGCACGGGCTCCGCGATTTCACGCAGCCACGGCGGCGTTCAAAAACCGCCGGTCACAAATGTGGGAACCATCCATTTGTCACTTGGCCGAAACCTTTCCGACACACTTTTCACCTCTTTGTGACCTTCGGCATTTCGCCGACATATTCGCGGCGAAAATGTGACGGTAGAGAACTTGGAGAGGAGGAGCGAGACACCCCATAACAGCTGGAGCGTTACCACCCGATTCATCATATGAGAAACCGACTCCACCTTCTTACGCTCGCCGTCGCCATCACGCTCACGAGTGCGGCGCAAGCGCAGTACAGCCTGACCATCCTGCACAACAACGACGGCGAATCGCGCCTCACGAGTTACACCGACTCCCTGACTCAGTACGGCGGGGCCGCACGTTTCAAGACGATGCTGGATGAGACGAAAAGCTTTTACCAGGGCCTCAATCACGGCGTCGTCTCCATTTTTGCTGGGGACACTTTTCTGGCTGGAGCCCAGTTTCAAGCCAGTCTCGAAACTGGAGCGCCGGGGAGCCGCACCTTTTACGACGCCCTGGCCATCAGCCGGATGGGCTACGATGCTTCGATCCTCGGCAACCATGAGTTTGACTTCGGCCCGTCGGTCCTGGCCGAATTCATCAGCGACGCGCAGACGACCAACGCGACGACCTACCTCAGCGCGAACCTCAACTTCTCGCTCGAGGCATCCCTCCAGGCCCACGTCACGGCGGGCCGGATCGCCCCGACCAAGACGGTGACGGTGAGCACGGCCCAAGGCAACAAGACCGTGGGCATCATCGGCGTGACCACCGAGACGCTCAGCTTCGTCTCATCGCCTGGGCAGGTGGGGATCAATTCCGCAGCCGCGGCGATCAACACGCAGATCAGCAATCTGCAACTTGCCGGGGTGGATCATATCGTCCTCGCCGGACACCTCCAAGGCCTGAGCACGGACAATGCGCTGGTTTCCAGCCTCAATGCCGGGATCGATTTGATCATCGCCGGCGGGGGGGATGAAATCCTCCGCAATCCCTCGGCGACTTCTCCGCTCGCCACCTACGGCGCGCTGGCTCCCGGAAGTATCGTGGACACGACGGGCGGCGGCTTCGGGCAGACCGCCAACGGCCTGATTCCCGGTGATAGTCCAGCCACCCTCTCC
>JANODO010000183.1:0-1632 GCA_031412735.1 Rariglobus sp.
GATGAGATCGTCAATGTATCCACGCCTTCCGAAGTCCCCGGCTCCGTCGTCGGGTCGTACAAGCTGTTGGAACAAATCGGTGAAGGCGGCATGGGCACCGTCTTCATGGCCGAGCAGACCCAGCCGATCCGGCGCAAGGTCGCGCTGAAGGTCATCAAGCCCGGCATGGACACCCGCCAGGTCCTGGCCCGCTTCGAGGCCGAACGCCAGGCCCTGGCCATGATGGACCACCCCTCGATCGCCCGCGTGCTGGACGTCGGCGCCACCGAAACCGGCCGACCGTTCTTCGTGATGGAGCTGGTCAAGGGCGTGCCCATCACCGAGTACTGCGACCGCAACGGCTTTACCCCGAAGGAGCGCCTGGAACTCTTCATCCCGGTCTGCCAGGCGATCCAGCACGCGCACCAGAAGGGCATCATCCACCGCGACATCAAGCCCTCCAACGTGATGGTCACGCTCGTGGATGGTAAGCCGGTACCCAAGGTGATCGACTTCGGCGTGGCCAAGGCGACCGAGCAGAAGCTAACCGAGCGCACCATGTTCACCGAGTTCGGAGCCGTGATCGGCACGCTCGAATACATGTCGCCGGAACAGGCCGAGATGGGCGCCCTGGACATCGACACGCGCAGCGACATCTATTCCCTTGGCGTGCTCCTCTACGAGTTGCTCACCGGCTCGACCCCGCTGGAACGGCACAAGCTGAGGAACGCCGCCTACACCGAGATCCTCAGGAGGATCCGCGAGGAGGAGCCGACCAAGCCCAGCACCCGGCTGAGCGACTCGCACGACGCCCTACCATCGATCTCAGCGCAGCGAAGGATGGAGCCGGCCCGCCTGACGAAGCTGATGCGCGGCGACCTCGACTGGATCGTGATGAAGAGTCTTGAGAAGGACCGCACCCGCCGCTACGAGACGGCCACCGGGTTCGGCAAGGACATCCAGCGCTACCTCGACGGCGACCCGGTGGAGGCCAGCCCGCCGAGCGCCTCGTACAAGCTGAAGAAGTTCGCCCGCAAACACCGAGGGGCGCTGGCCACGGCCGGGGTGTTCGCCCTGCTGCTGGTCGCGGCCACGGCCGTCAGCGCCGGGCTGGCGGTCTGGGCCAATCGCGAGCGCGGCCGAGCCGAGAACCGCGAGAAGCTGGCGATCGACGCGGTGAAGCGGTTCTCCGACGTCGTGAAGGAGAACCCCGAGCTGAAGAACACCCTATCGCTCGCCCCCCTGCGCAGGGCCCTGCTGAAGGAGCCCCTGGCCTTCATGAAGGCCCTGCGAGACCGCCTCCAGGCCGACCGCGATACCCGGCCCGAATCCCTGGCCCGGCTGGCTTCGGCCAGCTTCGACCTGGGAAACCTGACCAACGAGATCGGCGACAGGCAAGACGCCCTGATCGCCTACCGGGAATCGCTGGCTCTCTCCCATAAGCTGACGGCGGCTAACCCCACCGTCACCCAGTTCCAGCGCGACCTGGCGGCCAGCTACAACAACATCGGTAATGTGCTGTTCCAGACCGGCAGGACGGGCGAGGCGATGCGGGCGCACGAGGCGGCGCTGGCGATCCGTGAGAAGCTCGTCGCGGCCAACCCCGCCGTCGCCGAGTTTCAGAGCGTTTTAGCGGCCAGCTACAACAACATC
>JANODO010000184.1:0-58074 GCA_031412735.1 Rariglobus sp.
CACGGAGGTCGGCCCTCCCTGGGTGATGCTAGCGGTTGAAGGCCTCGATCACGCGGGCCTCGAATTTAGGGAGATCAATGTCGAAAACCACGTCGGCGGTCTGTTCACCAAGACCGGGGCCGTGGCCGGCGGCCCAACTCAAGGTGTTGCCGTAACCGGCCGAGCCGCTGTCGGTGTCCACGTCGATGGCCACGGAGTCGCGGCGCGTGACGATCTCGGGATGAAGCCACACGGCGACCGCGAGTTCATCCCACAAGGGGAAACCCTGCGCGTAACGTTTGATATAGCGGGTCACGGCGGTGTCAGCCCGCGTGCAAGCGGCGATCAGCTCGGCGGTGAAGAGCGTCTTCGTCGTGGGGTCGATGGGCAGGACGGTGAGTTTTTTCCAAGGCGAGCGCAGGACGATGCGGGTGGCCTCGGGGTCCCAGCGGAAGTTGAACTCAAGGCGGGGCGTGTGGACGTATTCGAGGGCGAAGCTGTTGTCGGCAGGCTGCGGGCTGAAGCTCCCGCCCATGATGACGAGCTCCTTGGCGAGGGGGACGAAGCCCGGGTCGAGGCGGGCGGCGACGCCGAGGTTGGAGGCGGGGCCGAGCTGGAGCAACGTGACCTCGCCGGGGAATTCGCGGACCTTGCGGATGATAAAACTGGCGGCGAACTCGGGCAGCGCCTTCGTCGTGGGTTCGCCCTCCTCGAGCGGCGGGATTTCGTAGGGGCCGTGGCCGGGGGCGCGTTTCACGTTGGGCGTGGGCGGGTAGGAATCCATCCAGGCGCCCTTGTAGAAAAGCGGACCGTGGATTTTTTCCCAGCGGAGGGTTGCCTCCTTGGAATTGACGAGCGGGAAGATGGCGCCGGGGACGACGGGCACATCGGTGCGGTTAATGAGTTCGAGGAGGCGCAACGTGTGGGCGACGTTCTCATCGCGCCAGCCGTCGCCGCTGGTGACGGTGATGCCGAGCACCTCGACGTCGGGTGCCTGCAAGGCGAGAATGAGAGCCTGCATGTTGCTTCCGCCGGGTCCGAGCGCGTCCTGGTCGATGATGACTTTGCGCTTGGGCGCGGCGATGGCGGAGGTCGCGACGCAGACAGCGATCACGGCGAAAATTGAGCGGACGTGTAGACGGGAAGATGCGAGGAAACGGTTCATGAAAACAGGGAGGAGGAAAGGGGGTGGCCCAACAAAAAGGCCGCCGGGATACGGCGGCCTTGAACGTTATCCGGGAGCAGACAAATCAGAACTTGTAGGCGACGGTCAGCTCGTAGGTGCGGTCCGGGTCGGCGTTGATCGAACCATTACCGTAGCCGGGATTGGGTGAGGACCAGTTTTCTTCGTCGGTCACGTTGCGCACGGCGAGCTTGGTGGACCACCGATTCCAGGCGTAGCCGATGCTGGCATCGATGGTGTATTGCCACGGGATTTCGTTGGCCGTGAAGGTGAGGGGGCCTCCTCCGACAACGGGGCTCGCTACACCCGTGCCCACTTGGCTAGTGAGCATGGGGCCGGTGATCACGGCGCTCAAAGTCGTAGAGATGCCGCTGTCGAATTTGTAGCCAAATAGCGCGTTGAATAGGTGCTTGGGAATGCCGGGCTGCTGGAACGGGGAGGTGATCGAGGGGAAGTCAGGAGTCTGGCCACCCGTGGGGAAGCCGGCATCCGAACGCTTGTCGTATGATGTCGAATCGGCCAAGAATCCGGCGTAGCGCTGATTGGAATCGAAGTAGCTGTAGGACGACGTCATGAAGTAATTACGATTTGGCTGATAGTTGGCCTCGATTTCAAAGCCACGGGCTTTCTTCCAGCGATTCTTGCCGCCGTTGTCATGGTCATACTGGTCCTGGGCGTAGATTGCGGTGCCTAGGAATAGCTTATCATCCAAGAACGATACTTTGCTGCCGATTTCGTGAAGGAAGTTATCTTGGCTGAAGTATTCCTTGGTGAAGTGCTTGCCGTCACCGCCCCAGTCGAGCGGGGTGAACGTGTAGCCGCCGCCCAATGGGCCGGAGCGGTTGGTGGTGGTGTAGGCAAACGTGTAATACGTGCTAACCTTGTCGACCGGTTTATAGATCGCGCTAAAGTTGCCACTGGGCATAGCCACGGTGATCTCGTCTTGCGCGGCGGAGAAGCCGGGAGGAGGGAGAGGATCGGAATTTTTAACGTTAAGCACGTCGACGCGGGCTCCAGCCAGCAGGCTCACCTGACGGTTGATCTTCAGGTCGTGCTGATAGAACGGGGATGCCTGGTTGAGGATCGAGTTATTGCTGCTGAGGTCATCGTAATTATAGACGTTGCCGGTTGCCGGGTCGAAACCGTAGGTGGCGCCGGGAGAAGCGTAGCGACCGGGCAGCACGCCTCGAGGGCCATAGCCCGGGACGAGCAGGGCGGGGTTGTAGTTGTTGAACGGAGGCTGGGCGGCGATGTTGTCGCCGAATGCGCTGGCGGGAACGCGATTGAAATTGGGGTTGCGCGTCAGGTCGAAGGAGTTGACCGGCTCATGCCAGAAGTCGTCCACGGCCCACACTTCTTGGTGCCGCAGAGAGACGCCGACAGAGTATTTGTGCTCGAGTGAAGCGGTGTCGAATTGGCCCTCATAGGAGAGCCGGTTTTCGACCGCCCAATTGTCCTTGTGAATCGAGTTGTAGTAGTAGGACGAGAAGGTGTCGCGGTCGATGTAGTTAAAGAACGTGTTGTTCACCAACCTGGTGTCCGGATCGATCTTCACCGTCTGGATGGCTTGGGTGGTGATGTTAATGCCGTAGGAGTCGTCGCCCGGAGCGAGCAAGCGGGAGCGACGGTCGATCTTCACGGGAGTGCCTTTCGGGTTCACGTAATTGAAGCTACCGCCAACATTTTGAAGATTTGCCAAGTAGGTGGCATCACTTCCGGCATCGGGGATATACATTCCGTTGTCGATCAGGTCCTGGGTGACGCGGTTGATACCCCAGTTTTCGGTGAAGTCGGCGACGAAATACTCGGCGTTTAACTCCAGCGTGTAGTTGTCATTCGGACGCCATTCGGTTGCTCCGTAGAGAGCCTGGGTCTTCTTTTTTCCGCCGTAGTAGAAGCCTTTTGAATCTTCGCCGGAGTAACTGACGCGGTAGGCGAGCTTGTCGTTGATCGGGCCGCCGACATCGGTGGTCCAGCGATACACGTCGTAGGAACCGGCGGTGACTTCAGCGCTGCCGCGGGTCTTGTCGAAGTAGGGTTTTTTGGTGACGAAGTCCGCGTAGCCGCCGGCGTAGCTGCTGGCGCCGTAGACGACGTTGCCGGTGCCTTTGACGATGTTGATGGACTCGACGGAGTTGAAGTTGATGGGCATGCCGTTGCCGTTGACCGTGAGGCCGCGGCGCATGCCGTTGATCAACACGTCGGCCGTCTGGCCGCGGATCGCCGGGTTGGAGGGCAGACCGAAGTTGGTCTGCGTATAGCTCGAGGCGGTGAGCTTGGAGAAGTCGCGGGTCTCGAGGACGCCGATGGCGTCGAGCTGCTCGCGGGAAATGATGGTGACGTTGCGCGGTGTATCGAGAACGTTGCGGTCGGAGCCGTAGACGGAGTTAAACGGACGCGAGGTGGGCATGATGTTCTCTTCGATGGGAACATCGGTGACCTCAAAGGCATCGAGTTTTACGACCTCGTCGGAAGGTTTTGAAGCCGTCGGGGGAGGCGTCTGGGCCGTCAGCACTGGGCTGATGGAACCTAGCGCCGCTAGGAGGGTAAGGCAATGGCGTTTGTTCATGGAGTTGAGCTAGTTTGGACGCGTTTGGTTAGCACCGGATGTGCCATCCTGTATCTGCGCAGTAATCTTGGGGTGGCGTTATGCCTCGAATAAGGGCAACTGCTGCATGCCGGGGACGGTGACCAAGCCTTGGTCGGTGATGCGGATTTCGGGGATCACCGAAAGGGGAATGAGGTTGAAGCCCATGTAGGGGAGGATGCAGCCGGTGGCGGACCAGGCTTTTTTCAAACGGGTGGTTTCCTTGGCGACCACGCGGGCGCGTTGGTCGGAAAGCAATCCGGCAATCGGCAACGCGACTTGGGCGATGACGCGGTGCTTTTTGACCACACACACGCCGCCGCGCATGGCTTTGATCGTGTCGAGGGCGAGCTGCATGTCAGCCTCGTTGGTGCCGGCGATGATGATGTTGTGCGCGTCGTGGCCGACCGAGCTCGCCACGGCTCCGTCGGTGAGCCCGAAGTCCTTCAACAGGCCATGAGCGACCTGGCCCGACTTGCCGTGGCGCTCGACGATGGTGACGAAACACAGGTTGTGTTGCGTGAAGTGCTCCGACCACGACGTCGCCGGCTCAAGGCGGATCTTGTCGTGGAAAAGAATGATGCCGGGCAACGCGGTGCGGATGACGTTGGCCGTGACTGCGGCCTTGGGCATCTCGGGGGTGAGGGGTTTCTGCCGACCAAGCTTGATCGTGCGGTAAGCGGCCGCCGGGTAGCGGTAGGGTTTGGAGAGAGCTTTTTCGAGGAGCGGGGTGACGCGGCGGTTTTTGACGACCAACTCGCCGCCATACCAGGTGCACTGGGGCTCGAGCGCGTCGTTGAGCAATACCAGGTCGGCGCGACGGGCCGGGGCGATGCCGCCGATCTCGCCATCCATGCCGTAACGCGTCGCCGGGTGCAGCGAGCCGAGGCTCCAGGCGGTGGGTGGCTTCAGGCCGGCGACGACTGCCTGACGCGTCACCCAATCGAGGCCAAACATAAACAAGTCGTCGGCATCGCGGTCGTCGGTGCATACGCACACCCGCTTGGGATTCGCACCGAGCTCGGTCACGGCCTTGATGGCATGCGGCAACGAGTGCCAAGGCGTGGTCGGCGGGCCGCCGCGCAAAAACATCCACACCCCATTCTCTAGAAAATCGTCGCCGATCTCGCGGTCGATGGCCTCGTGGGTGTCGGTGATGCCGCTGGCCGCCCCGGCGGCGACAAACTCGCGACCGTAAATATGGCCGCAAATCGGGCGTCCGCGCTTGAGCGCCTCGGCCATGATGGCGTGGCTGCGCGGGTCGCCCATCGCGACTTGCACGAAGTCCATTTTTTCACCAAGGGCGAGCGCTTCGGGCCACTGGTCGAAGAGGCGGCCGATTTTTTCCGGCGTGAGGTCGCCCCCGGCGGTTTCAAATTGCGGACTCGTGGCCGGCACGGTGCTGGGCACGGTGAGGTAGATCGAGAGCGGTGCCTGGCGCGCGTCTTTCAGCATCCACTCGATGCCGGCCGCGTCGCATACGTTGCCGATTTCGTGGCTGTCGCAGAAGATCGTGGTCGTGCCGCTGAGGAGCGCGCCCTCGGCGTAGGCGCAGGCGGTCATCATGCTGCTCTCGATGTGCACATGCGGATCTACCAAGCCGGGGGCGATGATACCGCCGGCGGCGTCGAAAAATTTAACCGAAGAGCCGTGCAACGTTTTCGCGGTGCCCGCGGCTTTGACGGCGGCGATACGGCCCGCTTTGAGCCAGACCTCGCGGGCTTCGTGGATGCGTTCGGTGTAGGTCGAGAGCAGGCGCGCGCCGGTGATCACGAGGTCGGGTTTTTCGCGACCCATCGCGACGGCGGCAAGGGTGCGGGTGAGCGTGTGGAGTGGGGCGACCGAAGAGCGAGTGAGGTTCATTGCGAACCGGTCCTAAAGCAGCGCGGATGCCAGACTGCGCGTGCGGGCTGGCGTTGGAACTGCTTTCCCGTTCAAACCATCCGCATGCCTGAAATCCGCGACTGCATTGTTCTGCATGGCCCCGAACTCGCGCCGCACCGGTGCGCCCGCTTTGCCTGGGAGCACGACACCCTTACCGCGATTGAAGTCGGCCCTCTCTGCACGCGCATCGACGAGGGGGCGCTCGTCGTCGTGCCGGGGCTCACCAATGGACATACCCACATGGGCGACAGTTGTCTGCCTGATGGAGCGACGGGACTGACGTTGGAGGAAGGTTTTTTTCGTCCGCACGGCTACAAGTATCGCGAACTGGCCAAGCTCACGCGCGAGACGCACCTGCCGCACCTGATCGCGCATCTGCGCTACATGGCGCGCACGGGCACGGTGCGACACATCGATTTCCGTGAACAAGGCGCGTATGGCTCAGGGCTGCTGCGCGAGGTTTCGGAGCTCACTGGCGTGCAATCAATCATCCTTGGCCAGTTCAACGACTCGCCGTTTTCGGCGGAAGAGCTGCGGGTAAATCGCGCCGCACTGCCGGATTCGGCGCGGGCGGAGCTCGGTGCGATTCTGGCGATTGCGGATGGTTTCTCAGAGAGCACGATGAACGATCTCACGGATGCGGCCTGGAGGGAAGTGCGTGCGATGACCGGGGCGGGCGGCAAGCTCCGCGCGATCCATTGTCTGGAGAATGCGGGCTATCGCGACACCTCGCTGGCCGTCACCGGGCGCGGCGATTTGATCCGCGCGCTGGAGGTCTACGACGCCGATCTGGTGGTGCACTTCACGGTGGCGAATGCGGCCGAGATCACCCTGTTCGCGGGCAGCGGGAAGACGGGCGTGCTCAATCCGCGCGCCAACGCGAACCTCGGCCTGCCGCTGCCGCCAATCGCGGCGCTGTTGAAGTCGGGGGCGCGGCTGCTCCTCGGCACGGACAACGCCATGCTCAACTCGCCGTCGATGCTGGCCGAGTTGGATTTCACCTACAAGGTTGCGCGCTCGCAGTCGGCCAACGCGTTTGATCCCACCCCGGCGGCGGTGCTGAAGATGGCGACGTCGAACGTGCGCGGGTTGCTCGGCGGCGACGTTTACGGCTGGCTGGAGCAGGGGTTGCCGGCGGATTTTGTGGTGCTCGATTTTAATCAGCCGCACCTGCGCGCCTCGAAGCATGTAGTCGCCAGCGTGGTCACGCGGGTGACGCCGGAGGACGTGCTGGCGACGTATCGGCAGGGCCGGGCGCTGTGGCGCGAGGCGCGTTGGACGCGGTGAGGGAATTGGGTCCGTTGGTAGGGACGCCTCTCCGAGGCGTCCGCGTCTGGGCGGGGCCGGACGGACGTCGGACGTCTCGGAGAGACGTCCCTACCTTCGAATCACATCTCGCGCAGGATGGCCCGGAGGACGCGGACGGCGTTGACCGACGACGTGGCTTCGTGGTGATCGATCACGTTTTTGCCGGTTTGCCCGCCAGCGAGATCGCTCAGCGCACGCACGGCCAGGAAGGGCACGTCGTTGGTGTAGCAGACATGGGCGTAGGCGGTCGTCTCCATATCGAGACAGCGGGCGGTCCACACATCGTAGACGAATTTGCGGTAGGCGGCGTTGTCGAGGAAGACCGGACCGCTCACGCCGGTCCCACCCACGTCGATGGTCAACGTGCGCCCCGTGCGTTCGCCTTTGACCGGGCCGAGCTTGGCGACCGCGCGGCGGGCGGTGGCGAGGAGCAGCGGGTCGGCCGGGAACGTGGGCACGCGCACAAACTTTTCAGCCCCCGCCCGCGTCGCCACGACTTCGTCGGGGAACATCATGCCGAAGTTGGCGTATTTCTGTTTGAAGTAATCGGCGATGACGTAGCCGCCTTTGCCGTCTTCGTTGAAGTAGGCGGCTTCCGAGTGGTAGGCCCAGCGTTCGGGGATGACCACGTCGCCAACTTGCAGGGCGGGGTCGGTGCCGCCGGCCACGCCCGCGAATAACACGTGGGTTACCGGGAAGTGGTTGAGCGTGAGCTGGAGCGCCATCGCGGCGTTGACGAGACTCATGCCGGTCTCGACGACGAGGACGTCCTTGCCTTCGACCACGCCGCGATAAAAGCGGAAGCCCTTGATGCGTTGTTGCGCGAATTTCGGGTCGTTGAGACCGAACTCGGCGATCATCGCGTCCATCTCCGGTGGATACGCGTTGAGCACGGCGATCAGCTGTTTGGGCGGCGCGCCGGGCGTCTCCGGGGCGGCGTGCGCAAACGGAACGGTGAACAGGAGGACGATTAAGAACCAAGCTTTGGATTTCATCGGGAGAGAGAGAGGTGTGGTGTGGTGGTTATGGGGCGCTCTTGAAAACAAAATCGGGCACCCGTGTAGCCTGGGTAGGCCGCCCGCTTGCAGGCGCGGTTGCGGAGCGCGAGTTGCGGAGCGCGAGTTGCGGAGCGCGAGCAAGCTCGCGGCCTACGGGCGGTTGCGGAGAGCGGTTTGCGGAGCGCGAGCGAGCTCGCGGCCTACGGGGCGGTTGCGGATAGCGGTTAGCGGAGCGCGAGCGAGCTCGCGGCCTACGGGGGGTTGCGGGGTGCGGGCGCGGTCTCAGGGGTTGGCGGGCGTCGTGGCGGTGGGCAGTTCGGTGGCGTAGCGGTCCCAGCCCTTCACGAGGGCGTGGACAACCTGGCTGCCGACTTTGTGGGCGGCGTCGAGCGACGGAAGGAAACCGCCATACATGCCGTGCTGTTCGCCAGCGAGGCTCTCGATAGCGGTGCCGCCGGGCCACTGCATGTCGAAGTTGCTGGCGGTGCGCAGGACCAGCACGCGGCGACGATCCACCTTGTCGGCGCGAGCCAGCCAGGTGAGCGCTTGCAACGTGCCGGTGTCTTCCATCGCGGTGGTGACGTAGTTGCCCTTGCCCTCGGAGTGATAGGAAACCCAGTCGTTGGCCCACTGGTTGAGCAGCTTGCCGTGCCAGAACGTGCTGCCGGCGAGGTTGTCGCCCTTTAAAACGAACGGCGTGCGCTGGGCGTTGGGGAAGCCGGTGTAGCGGGCACGCCGCTTGGCCATCTCGTCGTTATCCATGAGCGGAGTGTCTTTGGTGAGCTGGTAGGCCCATTCCACGAGGCCCGGTTCGAGGCGGAAGGCCTCGCCGAGGTTTTGATCTTTGCGCGGCTTTTCGTAAGGCGTGTAGCGGCCGAAGGGCAAGTAACCGGTGGGCCAGCCGGAGGGCATTTCCCGGGGATCGATTTCGTGGCTGAGATCGCCGTCGATCAGCCAATCGGCCCAGACGGCCGAGCCCAGCGTGCCATCGGCCGGGTCGATGCCGGCGATGCCGGCGACCAACCAGTAGGCCTGCGAAAGATCGAAGCGCGGGTCGAGGCCGAGCGCCATGATGCTCGCGGCCGCGCGCGTGTTGCCCATGCCCGTGACGATCCCGATGACCGAGCCGTCGGCGTTGGCGCGCACGTCGTGGTAGGCCTGAGGCAACGGGAAAACGCGGTCCAATTTCTCGCGTTCGACCCAGTGTTGGAACTCGCCGGGCGTGTCCCCGGTGTCCTCGCCGACCTCAAACATGGAGACGACGACCACCTTGACCTTGAGTGGGGTCACGGGCGCGGCGCACACCGACACGGCCGCAATTAAGAACAAAACGAAAAAGCGCATGAGACCGCTTAGCAATTAACATGCCGCCCGGTCGCCCTCTCGGCGGCCGCCGTGGGTGCGATTTATACCGACCTCATGGGGATCTCGGTATCACTCCCAGTATTCAGCCCAACTGGAGGCGGTTTCGGTGACGCGCACGCGTTCGAGGCGGACGCCGGCCGGGATCGGATACAGCGGATCGGCGGGAGGGCCGGAGAGTTGTGCGCGGAGGGTCTGAAAAATCACGCGGGCGAGCGTCTCGGTCGTGGGATCAGTGTTTTCGAACGGGATCACGTGGTCGCCATACGCCGCGCGCAAGGCCGCGTAGTTGGGGTCGGCCGTGTTGAGCGAAAGGCTGTGGTCGTAGCGCGAAACGATTGCCGAGAGGAGGTGCTTGATGGCCTTGAAATCGCACACCATGTCGCGGGGGTCGAGGGTGTCGGAGGTGAGCACCACTTCGATGGTGCGGCTGTGTCCGTGGGGGAAGCGGCAAGCTCCCGGGTGTTTCGTCAAGAGGTGGCCGCTCTCGACGACGAGGGTTTTGGCAATTCGGAAAGGCATGGTGTGGGTGGCCGACCATGCTGGTGGAAATACCACGCGGCGACTGCGTGCGGGTTGGCGGAGGCTGTGCGGATTTTGCGGGAGGTGAACGCGGGGGTTGCGGGAAGCAGGATCAACCCGGCTCCGCAGCGGGTTCAGCCCGAGTAGTCTGTAACGATTAAATTTTCGGATGGGTGCAGGGCCTCACCTTGCGTGAGGCCGGGTAGTCTCTTGGCGTGCGCACGCCCAACCGGCCTGACACAAGGTCAGGCCCTACATGCGCGATCTATCGTGGGACGGCATACTAGGTCAGGCTTTTTATCCGGAGCGCGCGTTGATGGTGCCGGCGCAACCACCAAGCGAGGCCGCCGAGGATCGTGAATTGGCAGGCGTAGACGACACCCAGGAAGATCAGGCCGCTCCGGGACGGGGAACTGCCAAAGTCGCCAAGGAACAACACCACATACGAGCGCGCCACATGGACCGGAAGGGCGATGGTGAAGTAAACCCGAAACGGAATACCCGACAACGCGAGCACGTAGTTGCGCACAAAATACGGGATCGCCGGCGCAATCATAATCATGAGCGAGATGGCTCCGTTCTCACCCGGCAGGACGGCGGGCACCCGATGGTTGTGCCGGCTCATAAACCGCATCAGCGGCTGACGCAGAAAACCGCGCGTGATCCAATGCGTGCTTAATAAATGAATCGCGGTGATTCCGGCGACAATGCCCATACCGACCACCGGGCCAAACCGCGCGCCGAGTAACAAGTAGACCATGCTTATCGGGAAACCCACCACAGGCAGCACCGCCGTGAGGGCGAGGATCGCAGGCGTGTCGAGCCGGTTCATCGCCCGCGGCAGCGCCTGCCAATCAATCTCCGCGATCATGATCCAGGCGATGACACCGCCGAATATGAGCACCACGAGACCGCCGATCAGCCACGGACGCTTCGATTGTGACGGGTGAGGTGCGCTCATGAAAGCGGAGACATGCTGGCGGGCGGGCGCGGCTACACCTCGGACCCAGCTAAGCGCCTTCGGTAACGACCCGTTGTAGCGGACAGATCCTCGAATCGGTTTGGAACCCGGGAAGTGAAAGGAGCGTCTCGAAGCCGTAGGAACGGCGGTTTGGAATCCTGAAAACCGCGGGTTTTACCTAGTAGCCTGCAGCGACTGAGTTTTCGGATCGGTGAGGGCCTCACCTTGCGTGAGGCCGGGTAGTCTATCGGCGTGCGCCCGCCCAACCGGCCGGACACGAGGTCAGGCCCTACATCGCGACCCGCTGGGTCGCCTCCACCTCGGCCGCCGTGGCCGAGCTCGCTTTCCCTCTCACGCCGCCGTGATTTATTTCTGGCCGATTCCCTAAGTCGCGAGCCTCCTATCGCTTTCAAAAATCGTATCGGGCGACACCCCGACAAACTAGCTAGGGGAATCCCCTAAATGGATGGCGGGAAAGGGATTCATTTTGCCCCGGATGGTATTCGTGAAAGAAGGTGAACTCTCTCGTTTGGTCCTCTCGTTTTGGAAAATCTAGTCCACATCTTTTTCGCCGGCGCGGAGCCGGGAAACCGCCGTTCCGACGGCCCCGCAGCCCGCCAGACCGCTCAACCGCCGCCCGAGTGCCTGTCGCCCTTTCTGGGTTGGGTGCTTGAGCGGAGCGGCGTGTGTCCGGCGATCTACCGGCCGTCAGCGATCCAGCGCCGGGTTCCCGCGTGTCTAAGGCGGTTGCGCGTGGCGTCGGTGGATGGGGCGCGCGAGCTCCTGGGGCAACGACCCGAGTTGCTGTCGTCGGTCTTGAATACGGCGTTGATCGGAGTGACCGGCTTCTTCCGGGATGCTCCGGTTTTCGACTGCCTTGAACGCGTGGTCCTGCCGCGACTTTTGGCGACGCGTGGGCGGCTGCGGCTCTGCGGGGCGGGCGTGTCCAGCGGAGAAGAGATCTATTCTCTGGCGATGTTGCTGGCCGAAGCCGGCGTGCTGGAGGACTCGACGCTCCTGGGCATCGATTGCCGGGTTGACGCGATTCGACGCGCGCAGGCGGGTATTTTCGACGCCGCTGCGATGGCCGGTGTTTCGCCCGCCAGGCGGGACCGCTTTTTCGAGTCGACCGGCACTGCTCAATGGCAAGCCAAAGACGTGCTTAAAAATCGGATACGCTGGAGAACGCAGGATGTCATGACGATGGGGGCGGGTGAATCCTGGGACGTGATCTTGTTTCGCAACGTGGGTATTTATTTCACCGCGCCCGCCGCAGAACAGGCCGTTGCGTCGTTGTGCGCCCGTCTTGCGCCCGGGGGATTCTTGATCACCGGGAAGGCCGAAAAACCGCCCGGCTCCCTGCCGCTAGGCCGGGTGGCTCCGTCCGTCTACCAGAAGGATTAATCTTTACCGTCATGTTTTTGGAAACCATCGCCTCTTTGCAGCGCAAGCCGGTCACCGGGGTGACGCTTGGGCTCTTTTTATTATGCACCGGCCTGATGGCGTGGATACGCTTGGGCATTCTTCAGGACAACATCGTGAGCATTGGCTACGGCGTGCCTCTCCTGATTTGTTTTTTGTATCCTGACCGCCGTTTGCTGTGGAGCCTGATGGGCGCGTTTGCGTTGATGGGAACCTACAAGGCGTTTGTGGCACCCGCCGAATGGCAGGCGGAACAACCGTTGATGACGTGGAGCATGCAGATGATCAACATGCTCGTGATCGGCTTCGTGGTGCATCTGGTCATCGACATGACCGCGCGGCTGCGGCGGCAAAAGGCGGAACTGCTTCGCTCGAACCAGGAGTTGAAAGAGCGCGACCAAGAGATCTCCCGGCAGAATGAAGAGCTGGAAAGCCAGGCGGCCGAACTCGCGCAGCAGAACGAGGAAATCCAACAGCAATCCGAGGAGCTGCAAGCGCAAGCCGAGGAATTACAACGGGCCAACAGCGAGGCGACGAAGCGGCAGGACGTGCTCCAGGCGCTCCTTGATTCGCTGCGCCTTCACGATTCGCGCGAGCTGCCCGGGCGCATTTGCCAGTTATTGATGTCGCTGCTGGGCAGGGCCACAGCGGCCGTGTTCATCCTGGAACAGGACGGCGATGAGTTGGTCGTCCTCGCACAGGCGGGGGCGTTTGATCTCCGCACGCGCCGGTGGCCGCTAAAAAACTCGTTTGCGTCGGTCGTGATGGCCCATAACCGCACGGCGTATGTGCCGGATCTGCAGCTGCGCCCGGACCTGGTGAGCATGCCGGCGGTCGCAGGTTCGACCCCTCGTTCGGTGTTGGGAACGCCGCTGCGACTCGCCGGCACGCCGGCCGGAGTCGTCACGGTGTATTCAACCGTCAAGCACGAGTGGACGAAAGAACAGTTTCAAATCATCGAGTGGGTATCGGCCCAGTGCTCGCTTTTAATGGACTCGCGCCGCCTCCAGGCGGAGCTCCGACGGGCCAACAGCGACCTTGATCGGGTGGTGAAGGAGCGGACGGCCGAACTGCAGGAATTGGTCAACGAGTTGGAGCATTTTTCCTACACGATCACCCACGATCTGCGTGCACCGCTGCGCGCCATGCATGGTTTCGCGGGCCTGTTGGCGGAGGAGTGCAGGACGGTCCTCAACGAGGAGAGCCGCGAATACCTCACACGCATCACCACGGCGGCGGTCCGCATGGATCGGCTGATCACCGATGCGCTCAGCTACAGCAAAGTGGCTCGCAAGGAGATGCCGATGGAAGTCGTCGATGTGGCGGGTCTCTTGCGCGGCATGGTGGATTCCTACCCGATTTTCCAGAAACCCCATGCGCAGATCGAGATCGCCGACAACCTGCCGCTCGTGATGGGCAACGAAGCGGGGTTGACGCAGTGCTTCTCCAATCTTTTGGGCAATGCGGTGAAGTTTGTGCCGCCGGGGCGCACGCCGGTCGTGCGCATCACGGGACGGCGCGAGGGCGCCCGGGTGATGCTCTGGTGCGAGGATAATGGCATCGGCATTCCCGACGCCATGCATTCGCGCGTCTTCGTCATGTTCCAGCGCCTGAGCAAGGAATATGAGGGCACGGGAATAGGACTGACGCTCGTCAAGAAGGTGGTCGAGCGCATGAACGGATCGGTAGCCATAGAGCCCACCGGAGGAAAGGGTTGTCGCTTCCGGGTTGAGCTTAACGCGGCTGATTCGAAGGCATGAAGAAGAACCCGTGCGTGCTCTATATTGAGGATGAGGAAGACGATGTCTTCTTCATGCGAAACGCGTTTAAGCGACTCGGTATGGAGGAGTGTTTCCACATGGTTCCTGACGGTGAACGGGCGATAGCCTACCTGACGGGCGGCGATCCCTACACAGATCGCGCCCGCTTTCCGGTGCCCACGATCGTGCTGTTGGATTTGAGTCTGCCGGTGTTGTCGGGTTTTGAGGTGCTGGCGTGGTTGCGGGGTCACCCGCAGTTCCGCAGTGTGCCCGTCATGGTGTTTTCGGCATCCGTCCGCGCCGAGGATCGCCTGCGGGCGGAGGAACTTGGGGCAACCGCTTTTTTGCCCAAGCCGACGTCGGGCGGACAATTTCTCGACATGGTCAGGCGGTTGAAGAAGACGTGGCTCTGCACCGGGTTGTGAGCGGGTGGATCAAGTGGAGACGGGGTCTCCCGACCCCGTGGATCGATGGGTCGCGAGGCGCGCCGGTGCTCGGACTGTCGGACGGGACCGGGAGGTCCCGGCTCCATTGACGGAGCGTCCGCTCAAGATGACAGCGCGGGCAACTCAGCCAAAGTCGAGGGTGGGCAAGGGGGGGAAGAAGGTTTTTCCCTTGAAGAGCGCGACCAGGTCCTCAAGCGCAGGATATTTTTCGCAGTAAAAGTCCGCCCCAAACGCGCGGGCGTTCTCCATGTCGAGGGGCCGGTTGGACGAGCTCATCACGACGATGGGCAAGTCATTGAACTCGGGATGGGAGCGTATCGACTTCAACACCTCAAAGCCGTCGTGGCGCGGGAGTTTGAGGTCAAGAAACACGATGTGCGGACGCAGATCGGCGGGATTTTGCAGGCGGGCTTGAAAGTAAGCGATGGCCTGCTCGCCATCGGTCGCGATGTCGAAGTGGCTGGTGACGTGAGCGCGCTTAAGTAAGAGCTGAATCAACAAGATGGCGTCGTCGTCGTCATCGACGAGAAGCACGGGATTCGGGCTGTTCAGATTGAACGAAAAAGGGGTGTGAGGACTGGTGAGCGCTTTCATGAGATAAACCAAAAAAGAGAGCTTTCTTGTGGTCCTCGAGTTCCAAAACGCACGCGGCGGTCCCGTCTGTCGAGAACGCGGGCGGTTTTCCGCTATGAGTCGAAGAATCCCCCACGGCGATCAGGGAAGATTCCCCTAAATCACGCCGTAGGAAACGGACGTAAGGGCGCGATTCCGGGACGGGTTATGCGCTCAAGGCGAGATCGGCGGATTTTTCGCCTTCGACGGGGAAGAGGCCGCTGAGCTTGTGCACGCACTCCAGAGCCCAGGCCAGCCGGTTGGAGACTTCGTTGGGATGCATGCGCAGGAGCTGCGCCATGTTGCCCAAGGGCATGCCGAGCACATAGCGCAGCGCGAGCAACTCGCAATCGCGGGGGGAGATTTTTCCCGGATGGCGCGCGATCACGCGCACAAAGGTTTTAAGGTTCAACTCGGGGCGGACGCCGTCGATGGTGCGACGCATTCTCTTGCGGGTGATCAACCCCACGGACCGCCAATGGCACATGCGCACAAAGCGAAAGCTGGCGTAATAAATCCATTCGACGAGGGCGGCAGGACCCTGGTCGAGACGTTTACGGGCGCGGGAAAAAACCTGCTGGGTAATCCTCTCGGCGGCCACTTCGTCGCGGAGCAACGCATGGGCGAGATGAAACACGGCCCGGTGGTGATTGCGGATCAGGGTCACAAAAAGGTCGGGCTGATGCGGTCGCACGGCGGAGTCTTTCCAGAAAACGGCGCGGGGCGACGCCGGGGAGGCGTATGAAGACGGTGAGGGGGCGGGGGCATACATGGGAAACGGAAAGTCAGAGGGTTTTGCGACGGCGGGCGGCGAGCATCTGGTCGTGCTGGGCTTCCTCAATACCCTCGATGGCGAGACGCTCGGTGGTGTCGTCGTTATCCGCTTCGTTGTAAACGGGGGTTTGGTGACCGGGGACCGAAAGCGGCTCGCTCGGGTCGCGGCTCAGGCTGCTGGCGATCGAGGGCGTGTCGTCGGCCATGGTGTCGGGCAGGTCTTCGCCTTGGAGTTCTTTTTGGGCCAGCCGGCGGTCCTCCGCAGTGGCTTCGGAGCGACCGTCGATGAGCGCGATTTCCTCGGCGCGCCGCGCGGTCATCGCGGGGGTGATTTCACCGGCTTCGTTGCCGTGTAGCAGGGTTTTCCCAAAGTTTTTATCGTGATGATTCATAGCGGGGTAAAGTGGGTGAACGGTTGAGCGATTGTAGATTGGCCGGAGTATAACGCCGCACGTGGGCGCAGCCTATCAGGGTGGGTCCCCACGTGGGTGTGGGGCGGGCAAATTACGGACGCCGGCAGGATGCGGCGCAGGCGGAAAACCGGGTGGTCGGAAGACGACAAAGCCGCCGGCTTGGGGCCGGCGGCTTCGTCTAAAACGGGTCCGATCCCCGCGTTACTTCAGGGTGATGTTGTTGACGACCTGTTTTACGCCTTGAACGTTGGCGGCGATGTTGCCGGCGCGGGCCTTCTCTGCGGCCGTGTCGACGAAGCCGCTCAATTGGACGACTCCGCGAAAGGTATCCACGTTGATCGCGCGGGCTTTGACGACGTCATCGGAGGCAAAGGCCGATTTCACACGAGCGGTGATGGCCGAGTTGTCGAGGTATTCTCCCGTGCTTTCCCGCGTGGAGGTTCCGGTGCAGCCGGTGGTGGACAGGGCGGCTCCGCCGATGGCAATGAGGGCAAGGCAAGTGGAGAGAATACGGGTGAGATTTTTCATATTGGAGTAAGTTTTGACCAGTTCATCCTACTCCCGGCGCTGCGCTTTGACTACCGAGGCACGCGTAGTGCTCTGCATCGGATGTTTCACGGGACCTTCCATTAAAAACTCCCGAATGGGGGTGGCACCTGATAGCGGTTGCCACAAAACGACTATATCCTTCACCGGAACTCTTTCTCACCTCAGGCCACCCTAGACCAGTGATATCCGCCATCCTCGCATCCCGTATCCTCACGGCTTCAGAACCCTCCAAAACGATTCAAGTGTTGGTGGTCGAAGACCAGGAGGATGATTATTTCTATCTCGAACGCATCCTTAAAAAGGCCGTGTTCGCCCGGTATGAACTCATCTGGTGCTCCACGTATGAGGCCGGGCTGGAGGCGATCGCCGCCAAAAAGCACGACGTCGCCCTTTTTGATTATAACCTCGGCTCCGGCACCGGTCTCGACCTGCTCCGCGAAGCCATCGCGATGGGGTGTGAGCAGCCCGTGATTTTGCTCACCGGGCACGACAGTCCCGAGGTGGACCGCGAGGCCTTGGGCGCGGGAGCGGCCGATTACCTCTGTAAAAACGGCCTCAACGTCACCCAGCTCGAGCGCGCCATCCGCTACTCGCTCCGGCAGGCGCTGATGCTCGCGTCGGTCCGAAAGAGCCAGCACCAGTTGGAATTGTTCATGCGCAACGTGCCTTGCGCGGTGTGTATCCGCGGCGAGGACGGGAGCCACGTTTTCCAAAACGAACGCTTCAAAACCCACTTTGAACACGCGCCGGTCGATTCGATTTGGGAAACGAATCCCTCCGACGAGCCCCGCTCGTTCACCGACGGCGAGCATTACTGGTTGGTGAGTTCGTTTTCGATGGACGAAGTCGGGAGTGGCCGCCTGCAAGGCCTTGCAGCCATTGAAATCACCGAACGTATCAAAGCGGAGGAAATGCTTCTTAAAACCACCGGCCTGTTGAATGGCATCTTAAAGAGCCTGCCGGTCATCGCGTGGAGTGTGGACGAGGAAGGCACGATCATGGAGGCTCGCGGCAGCGGTTTGGACGGCGTGGGTCTAAACGGGGACCAACTCGTCGGACGCTCGCTCGCGGACTTTTCCTCCCATGCCGCCACCGAGGTCGCGAAGACCTTTCAGACGGGCGACTCCAATTTTATCCTGCCCATCGTTCACGAGGGACGCGAACACGCGTTCGACACCTTTTTCCACCAGACGCGCTTTCAGGGGCGCAGCGCGGTGGGCTTTTCCATCGACATCACCGAGCGTCGCTGGCTCGAGCGGAAAGTCCTCCTTATCAGCGACGCCGAGCAGCTGCGCATCGGGGCCGATTTGCACGACGGCCTCGGCCAACATCTCACGGGTATCGCCTGCATGGCGGCCGCGCTCCGCGACCGGTTAAAAGCCGCCGACCGGCCCGAGACTAAACAAGCCGACGACATTGCCCGGCTCGTCAACGAAGCCACTGCTCAGACCCGCGCCCTTGCCCGCGGTCTGTGCCCGGTGCAGCTGGATCAATCGGGTCTCCACGCCGCGCTCGAGCACCTCGCCTATCAGATGGAACTCGTGCACGGGCTTGAGTGCCATTTCCGCGCCGACGACGAGCCGTTTGAATGCGAACACGACAGCGCACTTCACCTTTACCGGATCACCCAGGAGGCGCTGAGCAACGCTGTGCGCCACGGCCGGGCCCGGCGTATCGAAGTGGTGCTCGACTCCGGGCCGAGAGGCCGTCGTCTCGCGATCGAGGACAACGGGATCGGCTTTGACCCGCAGCAACCTCACACGGGCGCGGGCGTCGGCCTGCGCCTCATGCAATATCGCGCCGCCATGATTGGCGGAAATCTTTCGGTAGAATCTCAACCTCAGGGCGGAACCCGGGTCGAGTGCATCTTTCCCTACGCTCTTTCTTCTAAATGAAATCCTCCTCACTCAGTCCGGCACATCCGGCTTCTGCACCTACACCGACCCCGGCCAAGCGTCGGATTTTCCTCGTCGATGATCATCCCATCACGCGGCAGGGTGTCGTTGTTCTCATCAACCAAGAGTCGGATCTCGAAGTCTGCGGCGAGGCCGACAGTGCGCCCAAGGCCTTTGACCTCCTGCAAAAAAGCAAGGCCGACCTGGCCGTGGTCGATATCTCCCTTAAAACCACCAGCGGCATCGAACTCACGAAGAACCTCAAGGTGCTCCTTCCTGATCTCCCGATTCTTATCATGTCGATGCACGATGAGAGCCTTTACGCCGAACGCGCTTTGCGAGCCGGCGCCAAGGGTTACATCATGAAGCAGGAAGCGAGCGACAATATCCTCGTCGCCATCCGCCGCATCCTCGAAGGCGAGCTCTACCTGAGCGAAAAGATGAAGGAAAAAATGCTTCACCGGCTCGTCCATAATCGAAAGGACGAAGTGGTGTTCTCGATCGACACCTTGAGCGACCGCGAGATGGAGGTTTTCCAGCTCATCGGCAACGGCTTCAGCACGCGCCAGATCGCCACGAAACTCAACCTGAGCGTGAAGACCATCGATTCCTACCGCGAGCACTTGAAGCTCAAGCTCCACATCGAGAAGGGTGCGGACCTCGTGCGTCATGCGATTCAGTGGGTGAAGAGCGAGAACATCGTTTGAGCGCGGTGAAGCCGGGGTCGGTTGCCGATGTAGGTCCGACCGCCGGTCGGGCTTTTTCAATCGAAGCCTGACCACCGGTCAGGCCTACACCAAGTGCACCCCTGTGGGATTTTACCCCATCCGGGGCACGGTGGTTTTGCCGTCGTGCAAAACGAAAGGGGCCGGATTTTTGCGGGGCGTGCATTCGTTTAAAATGCACACATGCCCATAAAATCCGTGCAAAAGTCATCCCTCCCCGATGCTGCGATCGACGGTCAACCGCCGGAGGTCCTGCGGAGCGTTTTGATGATCGGTGACGAAGCGCGCAGCCGCCGGCTGATCGCCTTCGGATTGGCGGGGGACAACGATGCGGTCACCTGCATCGGTTCGCTCGCGGCGCTCGATGCGCTCCCCACCACCCGCAGCTTCGGCGTAGTCCTCGTGGATTGGGAGATGAAGGCCACGTCGGCGCCGCTCCTTTTGCAGCGTCTCCGGGAACTCGATACGGACGTCCCGGTGGTCGCCACGGTTTCCGACGAGCTCACCGCGCGGGTCGCCCGGCAGCAGGGTGTCAACCATTGCATCACCAAGCCGTTCTCGACGTCCGATTTGAAGGATCTGCTCGCTCGCTGTGCGCGGGTGCCGGCAGCGGCCTCGCCGGTAGCCAAACCCGTCGCTGAGCCGGCACCCGCAGAGGATACGCAGGTTTTTTCCCCCGTTGTATTTGGGTCGCAGAGCCCGCGCATGCGGCAGGTCTTACAGGTCGCGCTGCGCGTCGCGCCGACCTCCGCGAATATCCTTATCCTCGGTGAAAACGGCACGGGTAAATCCGCTCTCGCGCGTGGCATCCATGAACGGAGCCTGCGGAAACGCATGCCCTTCGTCACCGTGAATTGTCCGTGCCTCCATGCCCAGTTGCTCGAAAGCGAGTTGTTTGGCCATGTGCGCGGTTCCTTTACGGGCGCGGTCAACGACACGCTCGGCAAAGTCGCGGCGGCGGAAGGCGGGACGTTGTTCCTCGACGAAATCGGCGAGCTGCCCCTGGAGATTCAGCCCAAGCTCCTGCGCCTGCTACAGGACCGCCTGTATGAGCGCCTTGGCGAGACGAAGACGCGGCAGGCGAACATCCGCGTGCTGGCGGCGACCAACCGCGACCTGCGCGAAGAGGTGAAGGCGGGGCGTTTCCGCGAGGATCTGTTTTATCGGCTCAACGTGATCACGCTGGATATGCCGCTCCTCCGCCGCCGCCCCGAGGATATCCTGCCCTTGGCCGAGGAATTTTTGCGTGATGTCACGCGAGGCGCGGGACTCCGGCGCAACCGCGCGTTCACGGCCGAGGCGCGGCAGGCCCTGCGGGCACATGCGTGGCCGGGAAACCTCCGCGAATTGCGCAACGTGGTGGAGCGGGCGGCGATCCTTTCCGATCGTGAGAATATCCATGTCGATGATTTCCCGGTGTTCACCTCGATGGCCCCGGCGGGCATGCCGCAGGTCGGCGACTTGGTGAGCCTCGCCGAGTTGGAAGAGGCGCACATCCGTGAAGTCGTTGCGCGGACGCAGACGCTCGGTTATGCGGCGCACGTCCTCGGTATCAACCAGGCGACCCTTTATCGGAAGCGCAAGAAACGCCAGGTGGGCTTGATCGAGGCGTTCCCGCAGCCAAGTCTGCACGGCGGGTCGGCAGAGCAGTCCTCGCCGTGGAGCGACAGCAATCAGATGGAGCTCGGCGCGCTGTAAAAGGTAGGAGCCCATTTATGGGCGATGATTGCGCAGGGGTGCTTGCAGGTTTTCGTCCGTCGATCATCGCCCATAAATGGGCTCCTACCTTTTCGGCGGTTTGCGATTTTTTTAAAAACCAAAACCCCTCAAACGTCACAGGGGTGTAGACGCCGAGGGGCTTGAGGGGAAGGGGGGGGGGGCGCGGTCGTGCCGGCGCCGGCGATCGTGAGCGCTACCGCTTTTTCACGGCCGGCTTTTTGGCGAGAGGTGTTTTCGCCGGGGTGGTTTTCGCGGCCGGCTTTTTAAGCGTAGGTTTTTCGATACCGGTTCTTTTAGCGACCGGTGCAGTGGCCTCAGCCATCGACTTCACGGTTTTGCGCCCGGCCGCTGCGGGAGAGGACCTGGGCTTGGGCGTCGGCCGTGCCGGAGCGGGCGCGGTGCTTTTGGACTGGGGCTTCGCAGGTGCTTTGACCTTGGGCACAGTGAGGCGCGGGGCCGGTTTCTTTTTACGCGTGGTCTCGTCGAACCGAGGAGCGGACGACACCGAGGTGTCTCCCGGTTTCCCGACGAGCACGGCTTTGCTGGCGCTCGCCATGAGGCCACTCGACGGGGTCGTCGGGTCTCCACTGAGATGGGCTGAAGACTTTGCGGAGTAGTGGAGCGCGGCACTCAGCAACTGACGCTCCGCTTCAAGCCAGATTTCTGTATCGCGATCCGCCGGCCGACCATACCCTTCCCAGAGCTCCTGGGCTCGTTCGGAAATCTTCTCTTGTAGGGGAATGGTTTGATGAAAGCCGGCGGATGTTTTCATGGAAATGTCCCAACATCCTATCGTTTCGGATGAAACGAAGGTATCGGGGTAAACCTGTGTCACCCCACCGGGAGATTTCCAAGAAGCGCCGCTGGCGCGTCACGTCGTTGGCCCGTGGCGCCCGCGTCCCATCACCAGCGAGGCGACGAACAACACGAGGAAGATTACGAAAAGAACCTTGGCGATTGAAGCGGCCGCGCCGGAAATAGCGCCGAAGCCGAGGAAGGCCGCGATGATGGCGACGATGAGAAAAATAATGGTATAGCGTAACATGGTGACGAGGAGGTTTAAGGTTTTCCGCGCGATGCGGTGACGCCTCGGTGGCGCATCCTTGCTAGGGCATCCGGCATGCCAGACGGCCGATCATCGCTCAATCGATAGCCCCGCAGACCGATGGACGTTTTTGGCCATTTTCGGGACGTCGTCAGATTGCACGAAGAGGCCCGGTCGGTCGGTCGTTTTGCAAGCGGGGCGGAGGGGGCGAGCTCGCTCCCCGGGGTCCGAACGCAAAAAACCCCGCAGCCAAAGCTGCGGGGTCTCGCCTGCCACGGCCAAGGGGCCGAGCTCAGGATTGTTGTTCAGTCGATCACAGGTTGAAACCTACGCCGACGCTCCAAAGGAAGGCGCCGTCGTTGAAACTCTCGTCGACGTCGTCGGTGTCCTTGAAGGTAAAGGCGTAGTTAACCAGGGCGAAGATGAAGGTCTTCGGCTTCACATAATACTTGAGGCCACCCTCGACGCCGGCGGCCCAAGTGTCGCTGGTATTCTCACCGTAGAGGCCGCCGACGTTCACGCCGATAAACGGACGCAGCGCGCTTGTGCCGAAGTGATAATCGAGCGCGACAAACGAAGAGCCGTCCCAGCGGTCGTCTTGGCCCACGCCTGACGGGTTGGAATAATTGACCGACTGGCGGCCGACGATTTCCAGCGCGTCGCTGATGAAATAACCCAGGGACGTGTTAATGCCCCCCAGCGAATTATCGAAATCTTTGTTGGTGGAGCCGCTGCCCCCGAGGGTGACTTCCCAGTCGCCCATGGCAGCGCCGAAGCCGTCGTAGCCCGGGGTGGTCTCGGTGCGATATTCAGCGTGCGCCGTGAAGGCCGAGGCGATGAATAGCGATGAAACCGCGAGGATCAGTTTTGTTTTCTTCATTGGTATTTTTGGTTGGTGGTCCCCGGTCGAGGGGACTTCGTCGAATCTTCGGGATGGTATTCGCCGCGCAATACGCAACCGGTTCATGAGCTCCCGAATCCTCCATCGGGAAGGTCCCGTGCGGAGCATCGGGGGAGGATGCCGCGCTCGCTTGCGAGGGGAACGGCGACGGGTCGGATGGGTCTTCCCGGCGGGCGATCTTTTCCCATCGGAGTCGCCCGGCTCACCCTTAACCCAACGAGGAATCCCCATGTTTAAAAAATCGGCGTTTTGCATTTCCACCTCACGCATCCAAGCGGAGCGCATTGTTGATAGTCTGCGGGCGTCGAACTTCTCCAACAGCGACATCTCGGTGTTGTTTCCCGACAAGGACACGACGCGGGACTTCGTGCATGAGAAGCACACCACGGCGCCCGAGGGCGCGGTTGCCGGGGCGAGCGCGGGAGGCCTGGCCGGCGGTGCGCTAGGGTGGGTCGCGGGTTTGGGGGCGCTCGCGATCCCGGGCGTCGGTCCGTTTGTGGCGGCGGGGCCGATCATTGCCGCGTTGAGCGGCGTGGGCGTGGGCGCGACGATCGGCGGAATCACCGGCGCGTTGATCGGATTCGGTATCCCGGAGTTCGAGGCGAAGCGTTACGAGGGTAAGATCAAAGCGGGCAACATCCTCATCTCCGTCCACACGGAGAACGCCGAGGAATTGACGGAGGTGCGCCAGATCTTCCGGCGCGAAGGTGGCGACTACATCAGCAGCACCTCGGAATCGCCGGTGCCAAAATCGGCCCGGGCCGATTACGCCGCCGGCGGGTAGATGTTTTGAGGATCGGAGGTTCTGAGTGTAGGCCCGACCGCTGGTCGAGTTGTCGTGATCGGAGCCCGACCACCGGTCGGGCCTACACCAATCTTCGTTACCATTTTAGATTCCCGTTCCGGCTCGCGGGCGGAACCAACGCGGGCGGGCGTTGACTCACTGTAATGAGGGCTGTCCGCCGGTCCCGGGTTGGGTTCTGATTATGCCGTATGTTTCACGCCGCCAAAGACGCTCTTTCCAGTCAGGCCGCCCGCAGCTATGTCAATGGGTTGATCCAGCGCTACGGCGAAGTGCGGGACCTGAAGATCGATTCCAAGGAGAAAACCGTGGTGGTCGTGTGCATCCTCAAGGGCGAGCCCGAGCCGGTGAGAGTGCGCGTTGATCGCTATCGCATCGAAAGCGAAGGGCCGCAGCGCTTCATCAGGATCGAGGCGTGTTCGTGCTCTCGCACGTGGTTGCAACACCTGCTCGAAGACCACGTGTGTGACCGTCGCATGAAGTTGCCCTCTTGGGCCGCTGCCGCGCTGTAAGCGGCTACGGGTATCGGGCCGGGTTGGGTCTTTCACGGGGTGGGCCGTGTTTGCGGTGGACCGCGACCTCCGTGGCGCGGTCGGCGGGCTGATAGTCCCGGGCGCCACCCGTAGGCCATTCGGCACCCCGAGGAGTGCCTTTGTTGGTGGTGGGTTCGTCCGGTGATGGAGACGGGGTCTCCCGACCCCGTTTAGCGGGAACGGGAGGTCCCGGCTCCATTTAAGCTCCGCGCCAAGGACCAGAGCTTTAATCGGTCGTCGCCACTGCGATGATGAGCGTAATGCGCGTGCCGGAGCCGTGGGGCGAGGAACCGATCGTAAGTTTTCCATTCATCCGCTCGACGGCGCGATGCACGATCGACAACCCGATTCCCGTCCCCGGATGATGCGGGTTGAGGCGCTCGAAGAGGCCGATGATCCGCTCACGCGCCTCCACCGGGATGCCGATACCGTTGTCCGTGATATAAACCGAGACGGTCTTCGAGTTGGTTTCGGCGGAGATTTCCACCCGCGGGCGGATGGCTGGATCGACGAACTTGATCGCATTGCCGATGAGGTTTTGAAGAACAACCTGCAGCAGCGTCGCGTCACCGAGCACGACCGGGAGCGGCCCGATGGTGACCACCTCGGCGTTGCGATGGCCGATCTCGGCGGCCATTAACGCCGTCGTCGAGCTCACCACTTCAGCGAGCGGCACCGAGGTCAACCGCAGCTTCTGACGGGTGATCACGGCGTATTTTAGCAAATCGGAAATGAGCGCATCCATCTTGCCGACGGATGCCTGAATACGATCGAAATGCTCGATGGCTTCCGGCGGGAGCCCCGCGCCGAAATCCTCGCGCAGAATCTGGCTGTAGCCCGAGATGCCCCGCAAGGGGCCGCGCAGGTCGTGGGCCACCGTGTAGTTGAAGCGCTCCAGTTCTTGGTTGAGCTGCTCGATCTCGACCCGACGTTGCTCGCTCTGCCGGGCGGAATGGATCAGCGCGAAGATCTTTGGCACGAGCGGAAACAACGCGACCGCCGTGGCGACGGAAGCGGCGGCCGTCACCACTTTGACGTAACCGGAAAGCCAATACACGGGCTCCCAAATCACCCATATTTCTATGAAATGAGTGAACCCGCACGAGACGATGAACAAGCCGAAGGCGAGAAACACCCAGTTGAAGGGAATGCCCTTGCTCGCCTTATAAACGAGATACGCGAGCGTTCCGGAAATCGACAGATAGGCGATGCCGATCAAGGCATCGGCGCTGACGTGCAGCCACACCAGTTTCGGGTCGCGCAGGTAGCAGAACTCGTGCGGCATGCCGATGCGCGAGAAGACCGATATACCCAACGCCTCGAAGATGATCAGCCCGAAGGCAACGGTCGCCAGGATGATCGCGCTCCAACGAATAAAGGGCTGAGCTATCCACCGAACAAAGGCAGTCTTTGGAAAGGGGGTAAGGGCCATTGAGCGTAAAGGGCGGGAGGTCTAAACAGACCGAAGCGAAGGAGACGTAGCAATATCGTTACCGTGTTCGTGTGGGTTGCAACTCGGGTGGCGTGTAACCGGGTGTGCCGAGGAAGAACCCGGGGGCGCGGTAAAACTCCTACCGCGCAGGCGGGAGCGCCCCTGCATGACGGCGAACGCGTTACACGATAATGTATGGGGGCAATGAGCAAAAAGCCCCCGGTCCCGCCTTCCCAGCCCTCCGTGTCCTCGCCGCCGGAAAAGAAAACGCCGCATCCCCCGGCCGAATCCAATCCGCCATCGGCCTCCAAAAGGGCGGACAAAGAAGCCCGCAAGGGAACGCCGCTCTCCGCCGCGTCGCCGCAAGACCGGTCTTCGAAGCAGGAAAATCGCTGACCCCCGGCCGCGAGTTATTCGTGGCGAAAGCAAACCTAGATCGACCGTGTAGGAGCCCATTTAGGGGCGATGGAGTGATGATGTCCCGCGACTCCGGAATCGCCCATAAATGGGCTCCTACCTCCCAACCTCTGAATCGCTTTTAGAGAAGCAAAAGACTGCTCCAGATCTGAAATATGAAATTGGCTACGCCTACCCTGAACGCCCGCCGCTTGACCGCGACGGACCTTATTAAACCAAAAAAACGGAACCGCTTATCCGTGATTTTTTTTAACCGTGAAGGAGAGCCCGAGGCCACCGGCCTGCCGGCCCTTTCCACGACGGCGTTGAGGTGCGATTTACCCCCGTTCACCGCGCGAGGCGATACGGGCCCGGGCGCGACTCCGAGTTCGGCCACCGTGCCCCTGCCGCACGAAGCCGCGCTGAACCGGTTGCGGCGGGCGTTGTTTGAGACGGGTCAAGTGTGCGTGACGACCAAGGACGACTTGGCGCGCGTGTGCTTCGCCGGCGTGGGCGATCCGGAGCGGCTGCTCGTCGAGGTGGTGCCCCGCGACGAGCCGGTGCCGGCGATGGAGTTGGGATTTCCGGGATGCCTGTGCACGTTGCGGCAGGCCGAGGCTATCCTGCGGCGAGTTTATCGTGGCGAGCCCAGCGACCGCCTCGCCGCCTCGTTGAACAGCCTCGCACTCGGCCGCCGCAAACGGCGAGTAGGCACTGCGGAAAACCGGTTGCAGGCCGCTTAGCCCGGCGAGCGCGCCCGCGTCGGCTAATACGGCGTTCATGGCCGGTTCAGGAATTGGAGCGAACACGAGATCCATCGAGGTGCCGGCGACTCCGCCGGTGCCACCGTTGCCGAGCCGGAGTGAGAAGGTGCCGCCCACGCTCGTTTTGGCCAATTCCTGACTTTAACAAAGTAGTCCTAACGAGTGGGGCGGTGACTCCGCTCACCGCTGGATCGGAGACGCGTAAAAGCCATCAGCGGTCCGAGCTCGTAGATTCGGCGGGAACTGTGTCGCGTTTCCTCATCTCGGCGTAGCGATTGATGAGTTCCGTGATCTCCGGGTCGGACTGCTGCGCACTCCATTCCAGCAGCGTGATGGTTGGGCGTTGGCGGCTTACGAGGGTGACGTCCAGCGAGGCCCCGGCCTTCAGTAGAATTTCGGCGACCTCCAGGTGTTTCTTTCTAAGTAATACGTTCGTGAGCGGAGTCATCTGCCCATTCATGGGGTGAAGGGTTATGCCGTCGACCGGCGCACCGTTTTTTAGAAATAGCTCGACCAGTTCCTTGTCGCCGGATTCCGCCGCGATCCCAAGTGCCGTGTTGTTGTGCCACAGATTAGCGGCTTTTCCCGTTGCGCGCAGGACGGAGGGGTCGGCGGCGACCATCTGCTTCACTTCGTCGCGTTTCCCGAGATAGAGCGCGCTAAGAAGGTCGAGCTTTGCCCCGGCCTCGAGCATGCCGGTGCATAGTTTGCGATCTGCGAATCGGGGACGGTTGAAAACATCCTCCGCAGCTTTCTGCAGAGGAGTGTTCCCCCACGTATCTTTCTTCGTGGTGTCGGCGCCATGAAGAATGAGCATCTTTGCATTGGCGGCGCTTGAGGCGTCGTGCAACGGGGTGAAGGCGTTGTATTCGAGGGCGTTCACGTTGGCGCCGTTTTCGATAAAAAACAAAATCAGGTCCGGCGTCCCAAACCGAGCCGCTCCGTGGAGCGGGGTCATTTGGTTGTCGGGATCATGCGAGTTGATGAGTTGGGGATGTTTGACGATCGCCGCCTTGACCTCCTCAAACCGGCCGAGTCGGCACAAGTCCCACAATTCACCCTTTTTCCATGATGATTCCGCATAGCCCGGAAGGGTGATCAGGGTGGCAATGAGATGAAGGAGCGGGAGGATTTTCACGGGGTATCGGAAAGTGGGTTAGCCGCGGGGAGGACTGCACGAAAACCTAAGTCAGGAGAGAGAACGACAGCGAACTCTGGGTCGCGGCGCTACCGGGTGCGAGGGTGCCGTCACAGGCTGGTCGTCCCTCCCTCGTTTTCCTCGTTTCCCCCATGCCGCGCGCCTGCGGACTGTGGTAGGTTTCGACCTATGAAAACGATCGACATCATGTTGAACCAACATCCGCGGGCCGTGCCTTCGAAGCTTGAAGCGTATGCAGACGCCGTAACCGCCCTGGGTATCTGTGAACAGGTCTGCACCTCCTGTGCGGACGCCTGTCTCGGCGAGAGCGAGGATGTCAGCCATCTCGTTCGCTGCATCCGCGCCAACCTTGACTGCGCGGATGTCTGCGCCACCACGATCCGCCTGATCACGCGCCAGACCGAGCCCGACGCGCCCGTCGTCCAGGCCCAGCTCCACGTGTGCGTGCTCGCCTGCCAGACCTGCGCCGACGAATGCTCAGTGCACAGCGCCCGGCATGGGCATTGTGCGACCTGCGCGGATACGTGCCGGTTCTGTCAGGAAGCCGGCAACCGGCTCATCGGCGAGATTTCGTCCACCGGCCTGCGGATGGAATCGTTCTCGCCGGAGCACTTCGAATCACGCTGACCGCGCGTCGGGCGTCGAGGTGGCGGCGGTCGTGCGCATCGGCACCAAGCGAAGGCCACTCGATCCTTCGTTCGCGGCAACCGGAGCGCCCTCGTGGTATTCGGCGTCCTGGTTGACCTGCCAGAGATCGTAGAGATTCCGGCCGGCGGCGATGTTTCGGGCGCACAACATGGCCGTCATCATCGCGTGGTCCTGGTTGTTGTATTTGTGCATGCCGTTGCGACCGACGAGGTGCAGCGAGGGGAAGTTCCGCACCAGCTCACGACGGAGCACGTCGACGTTCTCCGCATATTCGTCGTCGTAGACCGGATACGCTTTCTTTTGGCGCACGACGCAGCCGTCGGTGACGTCTTCCATTTTGGCCAGGCCGATTTTTTCGAGCTCCCTTTTCGCGAGCTCGATGAGCGTCTTGTCATCCGCATCCCAAAGGCCGTCGCCTTCAAAGCAGAAGTATTCGAGGCCGTAGCACACCATGCCCGGCTCGGCGATGAGCTCGGGGGACCAGGACTTGAAGTTCTGAATACGACCGACCTTCACGGAGGGATCGTGAATGTAGATCCAGTTGTCGGAGAATTGGTCGGTATCCGGCAGGATGAGGGCGACGGTGAGGAAGTCGCGGTAGCTGAGCCGGCCCGCGGCGGCGAGCGTGGCCGGGGGCAGGGCCGGGGTGAGGCTCTGGGCGAGCTCGCGCAAGGGCGCAGTCGAGATCACCTCGTCGGCATTGATAAACGATTCACGGCCCGCGGTGTCGCGCAAGGTGAGCTTCCAGCTGTGCCCGTTGTAGGCGCAGGCGGTCACTTTTTTGCCCATCACCACGGAGCCGCCCTGTTCGCGGATGCGTTTGGCGCAGGCTTCCCACATCATGCCGGGACCATGTCGCGGGTAGCGGAAAGAGTTGATGAGTGATTTCACCACCTTGGATTTATCGCCGCCCTTTCGCTGCGGCGTGAAGGCGGACTTAATCGCGGAACCTAGCGAAAGGCCCTTGATGCGCTGGGCGGCCCAGTCGGCGGAGATCTCGCGGCAGTCCATGCCCCAGACTTTTTCGGTGTAGCTTTTGAAGAAAATGCTGAACAGCCGGTGGCCGAACTCGTTGCTCACCCAGTCCTGGAAGTTGGTCGGTGAGGGGACGGGCTTGATGCGGGCCTTGAGCCAAGAGAGCACGCAGTGGATCGACTCGAAGAGGCCGAGTTTGAACAAGGCCTCGAACGGCTTGAGCGGGTAGGCGAAGAACTTGCCGCGATAGAAAATGCGCGAGGAGCGTGGCCGCACCAGGAAATCGTCGGGTAGGATTTCGTCCCAGAGTGCCTCGACCTCGGGGGACTTGGAAAAGAAACGATGACCGCCGATGTCGAAGCGGTAGCCGCGGTAGTTGACGGTGCGCGAAATGCCCCCGACGTAGTCGGGATCAGCCTCGATGACGGTGGCGGATAGATTTCCCTTGGTGAGAAGATAGGCGGCCGTAAGTCCGGCGGGTCCTGCTCCGATGATGGCGATGTGACGTGATGGCATAAAATTAAGCGACCCAGCCGCCGCGCACGAACTGGCTGGAAAAAGTGAAGTGCAACCACGCGCCGAACAACGCGGCCAGCGTGGTGAGAGTAATCAGCGCCGTGCGTATCCCCCGACGACGCGGCCCGATCTCGGCGAACGCGTGCACCGCGCCGAGCATCAGGAAAACGTGAGTGCAGAAGTGGTAACGCGTCATGCTCTCCAGACGGACCGAGAAGACGCCGCTTACGCTGATGTAGAAGAGCACGAAACCGACGAAGTAGAAACCGATGCGTTTGCGCCACTGCGTGACCTGGCGGCGAGCGGCCGTGATCTCCCAAACCGCCAACCCGACAAACGCGATCACCGTCACCGGCACGAGAAACTGGCCGACCTGCGAGGCGACGCGCCAGTTGGGCGTCCATTGTTGATACGCCGCGAGTTTGAACAGGCCGAGATAGTCGGCCCGCACGCCCCAACCCGCCTGTTGGGTCATCAGGTAGAAGTCCCAATGCCCGAACCGCAGGTGACAATAGAGGAAGAACGCCGCCAGGCCGGTGAGTGCGATGAGCATGAGCGCCGCCGCCCGGAGCAGAGCGGGGGAAAACGTGAAGCGATGCCTGAGCGGGGCGACAAATGCGTTCGTCGCAGAGAACGCGCCCGGAGGTCGCGTTCCACCCTGATCAACCTGTGTTGCCTGATAGGCCGGGAACCGGATCCGAAACCACGCTTGCACGAAGGGGAATGCGGTGGCGGGCACGCCGGCGATGCGCGTGCCGGTCATCGCCACGCCGTGGAGCGCCGCAATGATAAAGGCGCGTCGCCCGGGGATGACGCTCCAGAACATGAACCCGAGGAGCAGCAGCAGGAACAGTGACTCCGAGTAGGCCGCGATCAGGAAAAACGCCGCCGGATGGGCCAGCACCAATGCGACGGCGACGGCGCATTGGGCGGCCGAGAAGCGGAGCCGCTGCCGGGCGACGAGCAGGAAATACGTCCAAAAGCCCCACGTCGCCAGTTGTGCGGCCAACGTGAGGCCGGTTTTCGGGTCGAGGCCGAGGCTCGCGATGACGGCTTTAGCCCAGAGGATGATGCCGGGAAAGAAGGCGACGTTGGATATCTCCATCGACTTGACCGGACTCGGGGGGACGGGGCTTTGATAACCGCGATCGATGATGTTGAGGAACCAGTAGCTGTCATGCTGAACGAGGCGGTGGTAGCGTTCTTGGTAGCTGCCGTCGGTCGACACGCCCTGCAGCGTGATGCCCACGTGAAGCGCCGTGATGAGGAGAGCCCACGCGATGCAGCCATACGCTTCGCGAGCCGATGAAAGTGAGCCGGTCGATTTCAACGGGGATTCGGATTGGTTCAATCGCCCGAGGTGGGCCGTTATCGGTGCGATAGCGGCATTCGTGCTGGCTCCACGTTAGCAGACCGCAGGGTGTTGCGTAACCGGACGCGGCGCGGTCCGCCGTCCCGGTGAATCTCCAAGCCTCAGGCAGGTAAAAAGCGGCGCACGGCATCGGGTGTGCGAGAGATGGGCGCGAAAAAAAGGTAGGAGCCCATTTATGGGCGATGAGCGACGTGCGAAAACCGCTGAGTTAACGCACCTCCAACATCGCCCGTAAACGGGCTCCTACCTTTCGGAACTTTGGCTCCGCCGCGTCCGCGCCGCCCCGCTCGATGGCAGATTCGCCCGGAGACCCCGCTGCGCAAACCAAGTTTGTAACCCCACAGGTTACACCGGGTCCGGCTCTCCGCTCTGATAAATACAAAACCCCGGGTGGTGGCCCGGGGTTTCTTTTTTTCGGCAGATTGCCGATCGCCGCATACTAGGGGCGCTGTCGTTTTCAGGTCTGGCTTACGTTCAGTCTTTGAAGCTCAGCCCGGAATGCGCAGCGGAGGCCTGGGGGCCGGCAGCCGACCCGCGAACGGGCGGGAGGGTGGAGCGAACGGCTTTTTTGGGAGCTTTTTTTGAAGCGGCGGCATGGGGAACGCCGGCAGCACTATCGTCCACGGTCTTGATACCGACCAACGCGGCGAGCTGGAAGGAGTTGTTGCGCAACTCCTCCGACTGGGCGTTGAGCTCTTCGGCGGCGGAGGCGGTCTCTTCGGCGCTGGCCGCGTTGGACTGCGTGACTTTGTCCATCTGGCTCACGGCGACGTTGATCTGCGTGAGGCCTTCGCTCTGCTCTTGGGAGGCGGTCGCGACCTCGGCGACGAGGCGGTCAACTTCGCGGGCTTTTTCGAGGATCTCGCGGAGGCCGGCGGTTACCCGCGTGGAGAGTTCAACGCCTTGGGCGCTGCGGGTGGTGGCGTCGGCGATCTTGTCGGCGGTCTCCTTGGCGGCGACGGCGGAGCGTTGCGCGAGGGAGCGCACTTCGTCGGCCACGACCGCAAAACCCGCACCGGCCTCGCCGGCGCGGGCGGCTTCCACGGCGGCGTTAAGCGCGAGGATATTCGTTTGGAAGGCGATCTCGTCGATCGTCTTGATGATTTTGGAAATGTCGCTGGATGACTGCTGGATCGCGTTCATCGCGGCTTGCATGCGCTCCATCTCGCCGGCGCCGGCTTCGGCGGCAGTGCGGGCGTGGCCGGCGGAGGCCTTGCCGGCTTTGGCGTTCTCGGCGTTGCGCTTGGTCATGCTGGAGAGCTCTTCGATGGAGGAGCTGATTTCTTCGAGCGAGGCGGCCTGTTCGCTGGCCCCTTCGGCGAGCGCCTGGCTGGCGGAGGAGACCTGGCCGGAGGCGGCGGCGATTTGCAACGCGCCCTGAGAAAGCGAGTCGGCCGTCTGCGTCAACGCGCGGTTGACGCCGCGGATGATCAGGAGGGCGGTCGCGATACCGAGGACGACCATTATAGCGAGTCCGATCATCACACCGCGTGAGGCGGCGGAGAGTCCGGCCGAGGATTCCTCGGCGAAGGCCAACGTGCGGGTGATCGAGCGGTTGAGGACGTTTTCGACGATCTTATCGAATTCGGCGCCGGCGGCCGCGCGGGCTTTGGCGATGGTGCCGTTGTCGGCGAGATTTTGGACCAAGGTGGTGACGCCCTGTTTGTAGGCGGCGACCGCCTGTTCGACCTGGGCGAGTTGCTTGAGGTCGGCTTCGATCAAAGTGAGGGGGACGATCTTCAGGCGGGTGGCTTCGATGCGGTCGAACAGCGGCAGGGCCTTGTTCACAAAGTCGGGCTGGCGCAACGCCTGGGCTTTGAAGGCGGCGATGCGGATGCTGTTGACGTCGTCGAGGATCGTGTTGGCCAACTCCGTTTTGATGCGCCGGGGTTCGAGTTTTTCGGCAGGGAGCCCAGCGGCGATTTCATCGGCGAGTTTTTTACTTTGAGTGTCGATGTAGGCGTTGATCTCCCGCACGAAGGTTGTGGCGGAGGAGTCGAGTTGTTCACGCACCTTGGTGAGCCCGTTTAAGTTGGCCACCGTTTCGTCAAAATGAAGCGAGTAGGATTTGAGAGCTTTGCCGGCCTCGGTGACAGCGTCACGGAGTGCGGTGAGTGCCGGCTGGGCGGCGGCGAGTTTTCTGGCTTCTTCGAGGGAGCTCTCGATCTCACCGAGGTGTTTGCGGGCGGTGGCGAGCTGGTCTTCGTCGCCGGTGAAGCTGAAGGTGCGCACGGCTCGCTGGGTCAGGGCGGAGGCTTGGGCGAGGTTGCTGGTTACACTGGCTTGCGGGGCTACCGCTACGGCCAGGAACTGCGCACCGCTGGACGCGTTGTGCATCTTATAGATGGCGTAGCCTCCCAGGCCGGAGCCGAGCAGGAGCAGCAGGGCAAAACCGAGGGCGACACGTTGTCCAATGGTGAGAGCGGATAGTTTCATGAAGGGATTTTATGGAATTACTCCTCCCTATCGGCTGATAATCGCTCCGCTTAAGGTGAACTGTCGGATAAACGTTTTATTCAACAAGCCTCACGAGTTAGTAGCAAAGCGACTTATCCGGCGTGCGGCCGGCCCGGAGCACCGGTTGGGGACAGGGTAATTTTTTATTTTTGCCGACAGGGCTTAAACCGGGGGCGGGTTGTGCCGAAATCAGTGGTCTAGTGTGCACACCTCACCCTCTCATCATGTCCTCATGAGCATTTTGCCGTCTGTCGGTCCGTATTTAGATGATGAGATCCGCCAGCGGATCGAGCACTGCCCCAAGCTGGCGTCTCTGCAGAGCATCAATCGCAAGCTCGCGGGTCTCGTGAATTCCGATCAGAGCTATACGTCGCAAATCGCGGAGATCATCCGTCGGGACCCTTCGTTGACCGCCCGGTTGTTGCGCATGGTGAACAGCGTTTATTTCGGCCTGAGCGCCAAAGTGAACAACATCGAGGAGGCGGTTCTTTATATGGGGCTGCGGCAGATACGTGAGTTGTCGATGGCCACGCCGGTCATTGAGGACATGGAGAAAATCAGTTCATCGGCGCTCCAGCTGCCCTGGCGCGAACTCTGGCAGCATTCGATCGGCACCGCGATCATGACCCGGGAAATCCTCGCGACCACGAACCTGCTGGTCGATGACGACACGGACTACATCGTGGGCTTGCTCCATAATGTGGGCAAAGTGGTTCTAGCCACGGCTTGGCCGCATGAATTTGCACGGCTCGTTGCCAGTGACCACGCCGACGCCGAGGCCGTCTGCGCGGCGGAGCGCGAGTTGATTGGCTGGGACCACGCGATGATCGGCGGCTATTACTTGGAGCGGCACCAATTGGCACCCGAGATCGTCGAGGCGGTGCGTTTCCATGCATCGCCGGCGAAGGCCGGAGAGCATCAGCTTTATGCGGCGGCGGTGAAAGTGGCCGACCTGATTGTTCGCGAAACCGGTATTCCGAGCGGCTTCGAGCGCATACCTGCCGCCGCACCCGGCTCGTGGTGCGACAACGAGGCCTGGGAACTTCTCTTCAACGAAAGCGAGCGTGAGTCGCCCAACGCGCGCCACGCCATCGAGAAAACCATGAGCCGCCTGCCCAGCATGCTCAGCGCCATGGTGTGACCGCTTTCCCCACCGCGCACTCTTCATGACGCCCGCTCTTCAGCCCAACCCCGTGCCACCCCCGACCGCCGCGCTGGCTTCGTGGTCGGACAGCTTGGAACTGGCCGTCCTCTTCGAGGCCCGACAGCACCGTGTGCTCGAAGTGAACCGCGCCTTCGCGCGGAAGTTCGGCCGGCCCGCGCCCGCCTGGACGGGGCACGATCTCGCCGCGTTGCTGCACCCGGACGATGCGCGCGACTGGCGCGAGGCCTCCGAGAAGCTGGAGCGCCCGCCCTTCCACATCTCCCGCGAGCATCGCTGGCAGACGGCGCAGGGCTGGCGCTGGATTGCGTGGGAAGAGACCGCCGTGCGCGACGCCGAGGGAGAGCTGTGCGCCGTGCGGGCCATCGGCCGCGATGTCACCAAGCACCGGCTGGCCGAGGAACATTTCCGCAAGATCGCACAGGCCGTCGAGCAGGCTCCCGTCTCCATCGCGCTGACGACACCGGGGGGCACGCCCCAGTATGTGAACTCGCGGTTCACCGAGGTGACCGGCTACACGCTCGAAGAGATTTTTGAACGGCAGATTCCGCTCCTGCGGGAAGGCCATCCCAGCGATGCCGCGTTCCGGCACTTTTGCGCGTTGGTGGCCTCCGGGCACAAGTGGTCGGGCGAGTTGCACTCCAAGCGCAAGGACGGTTCCTCGATCTGGGAATTGGTGCGGGTCTCGCCCATTCGTAACCACCTCGACGAGATCGCTTACTTGTTGTGCATCCGCGAGGATATCACCGAGCGAAAAGGGCTCGAGGACCAGCTTCGCCAAGCGCAGAAGATGGAAAGCCTCGGCACGCTGGCGGGCGGCATCGCGCACGATTTTAACAACATCATCTCGATCATCCGCGGGTTCACCGAACTCTCGTTGATGTTGCCCCCGGCCGATCCGCGTTTGAATCGCTACCTGACCAACGTGCACGCCGCGGCCTTGCGGGCCTCGTCGCTCGTGAGCCAGATCCTGGCCTTCAGTCGCAAGAGCGAAGTCTCCTACAGGGCCGTGCAGATCAACGAGGTGGTTCGCGAGCTATGCGGCATGTTTGCGGAGACCTTTCCCCGCGACATCAAGCTCACCCACGAGCTTGATGAGACGGTGGAGTCCTTTGCCGCCGATCCGGATCAAATCCGGCAGGTGCTGATGAACCTCTGTGTCAACGCCCGTGATGCCATGCCCGACGGGGGCTCGCTGTCGGTCACCACCGGACGCGTGAGCGGCGAGTCCATCGCCGACCGGAAAGTCGATCCCTCACACGATTACGTGCATATCCGGGTTTCGGATACAGGCACCGGCATGCCCGCCGAGGTGCGGACGAGGATCTTCGAGCCCTTTTTCACCACCAAGCAGGAACACGGCGGCACGGGCCTCGGGCTTGCGGTGGTTTATGGGATCGTCTCCAACCACCACGGGCTCATCGAACTCGAAAGTGAAGCGGGCAAAGGCACGGTGTTTCACGTTTACCTGCCGCTCAAGGCCCGTTCGGAGGATCACCTTTCGTCGATGGCGCAACGCGGCAACGGTCATGTGCCGCCCGGCACCGAAACGATCCTGGTCGTCGAGGACGAGCAGCCGCTCCAAGACCTGTTGGGCACGGTGTTGCGGGAAGCCGGCTATGACGTGCAGTCGGCCTTGGACGGAGCCGACGCGATTGAGCGCATCCTCGCCGGCAATGCGCGCTTCGATCTTGTGCTCCTTGATTTAAACCTGCCGCGCCTGGGGGGCATCGATGTCTTGAAGGTCCTGCGTGAGCGCTGGCCGGCGGTGCCGGTGCTGATCATTACGGGCAATTTGAGTCCGGTCGCGTTTCAGCACCTGCGTGAGCTGGGACAAAAGGATGTCGTCGAAAAGCCCTTCGACCTGGCGGAGTTTGGCCAGGTGATGCGTGCCTTGCTCGATACGCGGGTGAAAGGCTGAAAAAACCAAAGGGGCAGCCGGCGCGGGTCTCGGATCGATATGGAGTGCGGCGAGCTCTCGCCGCTTTAGACGGGGCGACCCGGCGCCCCGCCCCTTCGAATCAGCCGGGAGAGGCACAAAAGCATTCCGGCTGTTGGTATGATAGGCCGCGCGCCGGTGTGGCGACGTGCGGAGGAGGCGACGCGCCGGGTCGCGTCGACAAAAGCGGCGAGAGCTCGCCGCACTCCAAACTCGGCGCTCCGCGATTTGGACGATACGGGGCGTCGTCACTTGGCCGATCAGCTTATCTGCGCGAGTCGCTCCACGGTTTCCGGTGCGACGACGCGCTCGATGTCGAGGAGGGTCTTGACGACGCCTTTGATCTTCGCGAGTCCGAGTAGGTAGGACGTGTCGATGCGCGCGCCGAATTCCGGCGTGGGCTCGATCTCGGCGCTGGTGAGGTTCACAACCTCTTCAACGCTGTCGACGACGAGGCCCATCTGCACGTTGCGGCCGGCCTCCAAGGCGATCTGCACCACCACCACGCACGTGCGCTCGGCGAGCTCGGCCTTGAGTCCGAATTTGATGCGCAGGTCGATGACCGGAATAACGCGGCCGCGGAGGTTAATCACGCCCTTGACGAAGACCGGCATCTGGGGGACCGGGGTGATTTTTTGAAGGCGGATAATTTCCCGGACTTTAAGCACGGCGATACCGTAAGCTTCATTGTCGAGGACAACGGTAAGGTATTTGCCGGCCAGGCGTGAGGTGTCGGAGGTTTTTAGGGTGCTCATTTATGACGGTGAGGACGGGGAGGGTGCGCGGCAGGCGGTCGATGACCGAGGTCGCAGGGTGTATGATCGGCGCGACAGGGAAAAAATTAAGGGTGGGTTTCCGAAAAAGATTAGCACGGCGGCAAAGGGGAGGCGGGCGCGCCAAGGCGGCCGAGACGGGCACGACCCAGCGGGTCGGTGTAGGCCCGACCGCTGGTCGGGCTCTGCGCCCTGGGTGTCGAGCGCCCGACCATCGGTCGGGCCCACAACCGAACGCCTGCCGACCGGGCACATTTGTTCTCGCGCGCAAAGACATCATCGCGGCCTCAAGTGGGGGCAGCATCGTGCCGTAACTGAATAGTGCCGCATAATGCGTGCACCTTTCCCCACTCAATGTCCCTCCAGGCCTATTCCTTTGTCCTCCTCGATGACCTCGCCAGCCGCTTCGCGGGCGAATCCATTTTTACCAAGGCTGACAGCGACGAGGGTCTGATCCCCTCCTACAGTCTGCTTTCCGAAATGTTGAGCCACGTGGCCGACATCCCCGGCCTGCGCGGCCCGATGGAAAGCCTCCATGCCCGACTCGATGGGTTGCTGAACGAAGCCAAGCCCATCGACCAGGCCGCCGAGAGCCACCTCAAGGGCCTCGCCGCGTGGTTGCCGAACGCCTTGGCCGCTCTCCGTGACAATCTGACACCCACCGCCTTCGCACCGCAATCGGCGGAGACCGTCGCGGGCGCGACCGCCGTTTTACCCGTCGCCGAGGTCGAAGCCGCCGAAGAACTCCTCCAGCTCAACCTGGCTGAAAACGGCGAGCTGCTGGGCGAGTTTCACGCCGAAGCGCTCGACCATCTCCAGCAAATCGAAGCGGCCCTGCTCACGCTCGACGCCACGCCCGATAACCGCGACGCGCTCAACGGCCTGTTTCGCTCCTTTCATACGATTAAAGGCGTGTCGGGCTTTCTCCACCTCACGCCCATGCACCGGCTCACCCACGAGGTCGAGTCGCTGCTGGATCTCGCGCGCACCGACCGCCTGCGCCTCACCCCGGCGATTATCACCGAAATTTTAAACAGCCGGGACGCGATTCAGGAGATGATCGGCCAGATCACCCTGGCCATGGAACAGGGCAAGTTACCCGACCGGGTCGTGCCCGTGGGCCATCTCATCCGGGCGGTGCGCGCCCTCGCCGCCGGCGAAGTTGCGCCCGTTCAAAAAACCTTCGTGCCTGCGCCGGCGCCGGTGGACGCATCGACGGGCGAATCTCCAGTGGGGGCCACCGGCGACAAAACCGAGCAGGCGGCGCGCCCGGCCGCCGTCGCCGCCACCGCCTCGTCATCGGTGCGGGTCAACACCGAGAAACTCGACTCACTCGTCGATGTGGTCGGCGAATTGGTGATTGTGCAAAGCCAGTTGCTCGAATCGGCCAAGGGCCTCGACACCACGGGTTCGACGCTTGCGCGCAACATGGCGCAGCTCGGCCGCATCACCAAGGAACTGCAACTCACCGCCATGTCGTTGCGCATGGTGCCGATCAAGCCGACCTTTCAACGCATGGAGCGCCTGGTGCGTGATCTGTCGCGCGACTTCGGCAAGCTAGTCGCCTTTGAAACCCAGGGCGAAGAGACGGAAATCGACCGCACCGTGGCGGAGGAGATCGTGGACCCGCTCGTCCACATGGTGCGCAACTCCCTCGACCACGGCTTGGAAAACGCCGAGACCCGCCGCCAGTCGGGCAAGGCCGAGCAGGGCCGCCTGCGGCTTTCCGCCTACCATGAAGGCAGCAACCTGGTCATCGAGCTGGCGGACGACGGCCGCGGCATCGACCGGAATCGTGTATTGGAAAAAGCCCGACAACAGGGTCTGGTCTCCGAGAGCGTGACGCCGCCGCCTGACGAGGTTCTCAACCTCATCTTCCTGCCCGGTTTCTCGACCGCTGCGAAAGTGACCTCGGTCTCCGGTCGCGGTGTGGGCATGGACGTGGTCAAACGAAACATCGAGCGCCTGCGCGGCCAGATCCGGATCGATACCGAGGAGGGTCGCGGCACCACGTTCCGCATTCATCTGCCGCTGACCACCGCGATCATCGACGGCTTGCTGGTCCGGGTGGGGGCCGACCGGTTTATCCTGCCGACCATCACGGTGCAGGTCGCGTTGCGCCCATCCCGCGAGATGCTCTCGACGATCCAGGGTAGTGGCGAGGTCATCGACCATCGCGGGCACATCCTGCCGCTGCACCGGCTGCATCGCCGCTTCGGGATTCAGGGCGCGGTCGAGAATCCCTGCGAGGGGATTGTCGTCATCATTGAGCTGGGCGGGCGGGTTTACGCGCTGCTGGTGGACGAATTGCTCAACAAGCAGGAGGTGGTGATCAAAAACCTCGGCGCCTACCTGCAAAATCTCCCGGGTGTGGCCGGCGGAGCCATCCTCGGCGACGGCACCATCGCGCTCATCCTCGATCCCGCCTCGCTCTGTTCGGGTTAAGTTCTCCCGCCATGGCCACTCTTGACGAAGTCTGTTCGCGCGCGCTCGCGTTGCCTTGCTCCCCGGCGCTATTGCCGCGCCTGATCGAGCTGCTGCAACGGCCCGACACAGGCATCGATGAACTTGCCGCGCTCATCCAACTCGACCCGGTGCTGGCGAGCGCGACGGTGCGCATCGCCAACTCGGTTTTTTTCTCGGGCGGTTCCCCGGTCGAGACGGTCGCCCAGGCCGTCATGCGACTCGGCGCGGGCGAACTCTATCGGCTGGCCGCCCTTTCCATGGCGTCGCGTTGGATGTCGATTGAGGCGGACGGCTACCGTTGGGAGGCCGGGGATTTTTGTCGCGCGTCCCTAGTGAAAGCCGTGGCCGCCGAGGCGCTCGCGCAAGTCACGGGGCGTGCCGATCCCTCGCTGGCCTACACCTGCGGACTGGTCCATGAGATCGGCAAGCTGGCGGTGGCGTTCAGTTGCGCGCCCTCGTTTGCGGGCATCCGCGCGAAGCGCGAGGCGTCGGGCTCGACGTGGCTGGAGGCGGAGACGGCGGAGCTTGGTTTCAACCATGCGGCGGTGAGCGCGCGTTTGCTGGCCGAGTGGCGTTTCCCGGAGGCCTGTGTCGCGGTGGCGCGTTGCAACCCGCCCAGCGACGCGCTGCCCGCCGAGCACCGCGCGCTCGCGGCGCATGTGCACGCCGCGCGCCACCTCGCCGCAGCCATGGGCTCGGGGCAGGGGGAGGATGCGTTTCTTTACCGGGTCGACACGGTGTTGCTGGCCGAGAACGGCATCGACGAAGGCGTGATGGAGGCGACGTTGCCAACCGTGTTGGAGCGCGCCACCCGACTCCTGGACGAACGCCTCAGCGTGGGTCGGATCGTGATCTGAAGTGGGCCCGCGTGTTCCGAAAAGGTAGGAGCCCGTTTACGGGCGATGGTGCGGCGGGCGCCGGCGGTGAGGTCTGCGAATGCCGATCAATCGCCCATAAATGGGCTCCTCCCTTCCAAACCTACGCCAACGACACGGCAAAGGTGCGGTCCGGCAGCTTTAACGTGAGTTGCCCCGTTGCCACATCGAGGTGGAGCGTGCGGTTTTGGAAACCGCCGACTTCTGCGCCCACCACACGGCAGCCGTAAACACTCAGCATTTTGTGCACCGCGACGATGTTGCGCTCGCCGATTTTAAAACTGTCGGGCCCCGATAAGACCGACGCGCCGCCCGCCAGGAAAATCTGCGTGCGGGATCGCTGGGCGCGCACACCGGCCAGTGCATTAAAAAGCACCGGGATGCCCGTGTCGGCAAACATCGCCGGCTGCGCACGCGCTTTGTCCGGCGAGAGCGCGGAGTCGGGCAGCATCAGGTGGAGAAGTCCGCCCGCTTGCACTGAGGAGTCGTAGGCCACGATACCGATGCACGAACCGAGCGCGTAGGTGCTGAGCGTAGTCTGGCCTTGGTTGGCGACGGCGAACTCGGCGACACCTACGACGATCCGCTGGGCAAAGAGACTGGCGATGGTGGGAGAGCCTGCCATGAACGATGGTTTTAGGAGTAGACGAGCAGGCGCTGGCTGATCGGTGTCGTGAGATTGTGGCTGCGGATTTTGGAGATGGTTCCCAGGTTGAGGGCTTGCCCCTCGCTGACCAGCAGCAGGCCGTGCGGGCTGTAGATGCCATCGGCGAGAACCATGCCGGGCTTAAGGTCTTCCATCATCACTTCCCGCACACTGCGCGGGAGCGGTTGCAACCGCGTGGTCGTGCGAAAGAGGCGCACCGCCTCGGGGTCCAACGCCTTGCCGGACTGGTCCGCGATCACCTCCAACGCTTGTGCGGCGGGCAGGCCGCATTCCACAAAACACACGGCGACGGCGAGGCAGCGGGCGGTCCACGGGATGGCCTCTCCCCCAAGCCCGTCGGGGAAACCGTCTCCGTCGAACCGCTCGTGATGCGCGCGGATCGTCTCGCCAACCAGCGGGCGTCCGTCGATATGCGCGGCGAGCGTCTGGCTGTAAACGGGATGGTTCTGAATGCCGGAAATCTCCTGCTCGCTGAGGCGGGACGGCTCGTTGCGAAAGATGCGTATCGCATCGCGGGATACACCGATGAGGCCGAGATCGCACAGCCAGGCGCTGGTTTTCAAGACCTCGCGCTCCTCCGGTGTGAGGTGATCCGAGGTGGCCATCTGCGCGGCCAGGGAGGCGACCGCCTGGGTCTGCCCGGCGAGGAACGGGTCGTAGGTCGCGAGGATGCGCGTGCACAGCTCCAGGGACAACGCGTAGCGGCGGGCGAGCTCCTGGTTGGCCGCGTCGAGCGAGAGGCGCTGGCGTTCGGAGATGGCGATTTTCTCCGCGAGGTCGGTGTTGGCGAGGCCCAGCCGGCGGTTCAAATCGGAGGACTCGGCGAGGAGGCGTTGGTTCTGTTCGATGAGTTCGTAGCGGTTGACCGCGTTGCGCACCGTGACGATGAGCTCTTCGCGCAGCCACGGCTTGGCGACGAAGCGGTAGATCTCGCCGCGGTTGATCGCCTCGACGAGGGTCGGCAGGTCGAGGACGGCCGTGATCAGCACCCGGGTGGCGTTGGGTTGGATACGCTGGCACTCGACGAGGAAATCCATGCCCGACATGCCCGGCATGATGTGGTCGGAGATGACCACACCGAAGGCGCGTTGGTTAAGGAGATCGATTCCGCGCCGCGGGTCGCTGGCGGTGACGACGTGGAACTGCTGGCGTTCAAGGACCTCCTTGAGCGCTGCGAGCACACGCGGCTCGTCATCAACGATGAGCAGCGTGCGGGCGGTGTTGGAATCGGCGGGTGTCATGGGGTGAATCGCGGCTACTGCGCGAGGCGGGTGATGTGGGCGGCGATGGCATCAAGCGGAAGTTGGTGTTGGGCGCCGCCTTGCTCCCACGCCTCCCGGGGCATGCCGTAGACGATGCTGCTGGCTTCGTCCTGGGCGAAAGTCGTCGCCCCCGCCTGGCGCAGGCGGAGCAGGCCGGCGGCACCGTCCTTGCCCATACCGGTGAGCACGCCGGCGATGACGTGCGGGCAGGAGCCGTCGGGCACCGATTTGAACAAGACGTCCACGGCGGGGCGCTGGTGCCACACTTGGGCCCCTGAGTTGAGCTCGGCCCGATAGCCGGTGCCGGTCCAGCGCACCAGCAGGTGAAAGTTGCCCGGAGCGATCAGCGCCGTGCCCGGCAGCAGCGGTTGACCATCGACCGCCTCGTGCACCCGCACCGCGCAGAGTGTGTCCAGGCGGTCGGCGAAGGCGCGGGAGAACACGGCCGGGATGTGTTGAACGATGGCGATCGGGGGAAGATCGCCGGGGAGATTCACCAGCACCTCGCGCAACGCCTCGGTGCCCCCCGTCGACGCACCCAACACGATCAATCGGCGCGGATCGCCGCGGGCGGCAGGGTGGGCGATCTTGAGCGGCACGGGCCGAGCGAGGAGGGGAGCCGGGGGCTTCGCGAGCGCCTCGGGGCTGGGTTTGCGCAGGCGGGCGCGCGCGGCGGCTTTGACGGCTTCCACCAGGCGTGGACCGAGGTCGCCAAAGCTGTAGGAGCCGCCCGGTTTGGCGAGCACGTCGACCGCGCCGAGGCGGAGGGCTTCCATCGCGTGTTGAGATCCCTCTTTCGTGAGGGAGCTCATGATGATCACGGGCAACGGCCGCTCGCGCATGATGATGCGTAGGAACGTGAGCCCGTCCATGCGCGGCATTTCAAGGTCGAGCGTGATGACGTCCGGCGAAAGTTCCTTGATGCGGTCGCGCGCGATGTAGGGATCGGAGGCGGTGCCCACGACGGTGATGGCCGGGTCGGCGTTGAGCACGTCGGACACGGCGCGCCGCACGACGGCGGAGTCGTCCACCACGAGCACGCGGATGGGGTTGGGGGCGCTCATGGGTTCAGCGCAACGGCTTCTGGTAGGTCGCCGGCCGGATCGCCTTCAGCCCGTGGTTGATGCCAGTGAGGCTCTCCGAGTGGCCAACGAGCAGGTAGCCGCCGGGGACCAGCTTCGATTTGAGGCGGTTGATCAATTCCTCCTGGGTGGCGCGGTCGAAGTAGATCATCACGTTGCGGCAAAAAATAATCTGGAACGGCTCGTCGAACGGCAGCGCGCCTTCGAGCAGATTCATACGGCGGAATCGCACGATCGAGCGGAACGGCGTCTTTACGCGGTAGAGGCCGGCCTGTTCGGCGAATCCGGTTTGGAAATACTTTTTGACCATCTCCGCGCTCATCTTGGATACGGTTTCGGCCGGGTAGATGGCCGCCTCGGCTTTGGCGAGGATGCGCGAGGAGATATCGGTCGCCTCGATCTGGCGCGGCCAGGAAAGCGGGTGGGCGTTGAAATACTCCTCCAGTGCGATTGAGATGGAGTAGGGCTCCTCGCCGCTGGAACACGCGGCGCTCCACACGCGCAACGCGGACCAGTTCTCGCGGTCGCGCTCGCGGCGACGCGCCAAGTCAGGAAGGATCAACGAGCGCAGGGCCTCGAAGTGGCCTTCTTCCCGGAAAAAGTAAGTGTGGTTGGTCGAGATGACATCGATGAGGTTGCCCACTTCCTCGCCGCCGGCCGGGGTGCGCAGCAAATCGCAATAGTCCGTGATCGTGGCCATGCCGGTCGCGCGTAACCGCTTGCCCAGGCGCGCACTGACCAGCTCCTGTTTGTCCGCACCCAGGTTAATGCGGCTGTGGCTGTAGACGATGTCGCGGATAAATTCGTAGTCGTTGGGTCGCATGGACGGCATGAACAATATCGGCGCACGTTTTCAAAAATGAATGCGGCTATGTAAAATGACCCCGAAAGCGTGGCGGCAATTTTTGCCCCCGGCCTAGGGCGCCGCCCCGATTTTTTGAGATAATTCGCTTAAAATATTTTTAAACGGTTATTAAACAGAGTGATAAAATAGGTAAAGCTTTCGTGGCACCGGCTCTGCTAAATCCCTCCCATGATCCAGCCCGTCGCCAACACCGTGAACTACCAGCTTGCCCGCAAGCTGCTAGACGCCTCGGTGATGCGCCAAGAGGCCATCGCCACGAACATCGCCAATGCCGAGACCCCGGGCTTCCGCCGCCTCGATATCTCCGCCGATTTTGGCAAGACTTTGAAAGCCCAGTTTGCCGGCGGCACCGCGCCCACGCCCGGTTTCATCGCGTCCCTCAACCCGCGTCTCGCCGAAGACTCCTCCGTGCGCGCCGTGCGTCCCGATGGCAACAGTGTCGAAATCGAAACCGAGCTCATGGCCATGAGCCGCAATCGCGTGGACCACGAATTTCTCACCGAACTCGTCAGCCGCCACATCAAGCAGCTGCGAGTCGCCATCACCGGCCGCGTAACCTGAACCCCCGCACGCCATGGACCTGCTCTCCGGTATCACCGCCACCAGTGGCGCCCTCAACGCCCAACGCACCCGCCTCGACGTCATCGCGCAAAACATCGCCAACGCCCGCACCACCCGCGGCGCCGACGGCCTCCCTTACCAGCGCCGCGTCGTTACGTTTGAAAACGAGTTGATCCACTCCCTCGGCTCCTCTGGCTCCAAGGGCGCGACCGCCGGGCTCACCACGGTGCGCGTCTCCGAGATCTCCACCGACAAGACCCCCGGCCAGCGCGTGAACGACCCCGGCCACCCCGACGCCGACGAGAAGGGCATGGTCAGCCTGCCCAACGTGAATCTTGCCTTCGAGATGGTGGACCTGATCACCGCCTCCCGCTCCTACGAGGCAAATCTCACCGTCGCGAAGAATTCCCGTCAGATGGCGTTGAAGACCCTCGAAATCGGCAAGTAAGCCGCCACCCCTCCCATGTCACTCATCGGCTCCACGCTTTCCGTTTCCGCCCAGTCGATTCGCCCCCCGCTCGATCTCGCGCCGTCTCGCGAGATGATCACCCCGAAGTCGCCCGCCGGCATCGCTCCGGCCGGGGGCGGCTTCGGCGACGTCTTCGAGAAAATGGTTTCCGACGTCGAGCAACGCCAGGCCGAGGCCAGCCAGATCACCCGCTCCGTCCTGCTCGGCGACAACAACAACCTCCACCAAAGCGTGCTCGCGATGCAGGAAGCCTCCGTCTCGTTCAGCCTCATGGTCGAGGTCCGCAACAAAGTCGTCGAGGGCTACCAAGAGCTCATGCGCATGCCGGTCTGAGCCCTCCGCCGCCTCGTTCTCTTTCTCGTAATCGTTCCCGTTCCCCTCCGCCCCTTCGCCCCGCCCGCTCCCGTCGAGCCATCCCTCCAAGATGAAACCCTTTGCCCAGTCGCTGCTCTCCCTCTGGGGTGAGCTTGGTCTTAACCAACGCGTGTCCCTGATCGTGGCCACCGTGGCCATCGCCGGCATCGTCACCGGTTTGGTCGTCTGGTCGCGCCAGCCCGACTACCAGCTCCTCTACGGTCGCCTCGCCGAGAAAGACGCCTCCGCCATCGTCTCCGCCTTGCAAGCCCAGGGCGTGCCGCACCGCGTCGCTCAGGGCGGCGGCACCATCTACGTGCCAGCCGACAAAGTTCACCGCCTCCGCATGGACCTCGCCAGCAAGGGGCTGCCCGGCGGCGACGGCGTCGGTTTTGAAATCTTCGACAAGGGCCAGTTTGGCCTGAGCGACTTCGTCCAGCGCACCAACTACAACCGCGCGATCCAGGGCGAACTCGCCCGCACCATCTCCCAACTCGACGGCATTTCCGGTGCCCGCGTGATGATTGTGCAGCCCGAGAATCGCCTCCTGCTCACCGAGCAGGGCATCAAGCCCACCGCCTCCGTCTTCATTGAGGCGAACGGCCGCATCGAGATCGAGGCGGTCAACTCCATCCGCCAACTCGTCGCCAACGCCGTGCAAGGCCTCTCGCCCGACCAGGTCGCCGTGGTGGACCAACGCGGGCGCGTGCTCTCCTCCGAGCTCAAGGAAGACCCGCTCCTCGGCAGCGCCTCCAGCCTCATTCGCTACCGCCAGCAGGTTGAAGACTACTTCGCCCGCAAAGTGGAGGGCATGCTCGTCCCCGTGCTCGGGGCCGGCCAAGCCATCGTTCGTGTCTCCGCCGAGATCGACAACGAATCCGCCACGCTTACCGAGGAGCGCTTCGACCCCGAGAGCGCCGTCATCCGCTCGCAGACCAACACCGAGGACAACAACAGCTCCAGCGAAGCCCGCCGCGGCGGCACCACCGGCATCTCCGCCAACGTGCCCGCCACCCCGGGCACCGAACAGGCCGCCGGCTCGTCCGCTCCGACCGTCACCAATTCGCAGAACCGCAAAAATCAGACGGTCAGCTATGAGATCAATCGCAAGACCAGCAGCGTGAAGCGCAACCCGGGCGGCATCAAGTCGCTCTCCGCCTCCGTCTTCATCGCCTCCCGCGCTCCTGCCGAGGGCCAGACCGCCGCCGCGCCCCGCACCCCGGCTGAGCTCGATGGCCTGCGCCGCATCGTGCTCAACGCCCTCGGTCTGAAACCCGCCGCCGGCCAGAATATCGACGAGCTGGTCAGTCTCCAGGAAACACCGTTCCAGGTCGCCGTCGTCGACGAGCGTATCGAACAAATGGCGACCGAGACCCGCGTGCAGGGCTGGGTCGAGAGCGCCTCCCGCTACGTCGCCGTCGCCATCGCTCTCGGCGCGTTCTTTATCTTCTTCCGCATGCTCCGCAACCAGCGTCCCGAGCCGGTTCCGGTCGAGCTGCTTTCTCCCGCCTCAATCAATGGCGTCGCCCGCTCCGCCAACGGCCAGGCCGGGGTCACCGCCGAATTGCTCAACGAGCTCATCCGCCAGAAGCCCGCCAACGTCGGCACCGCCCTCCGCGACTGGGTCGGCACCAAACGTAACTAATCCGCCCCCGTCATGGCCGAACTCGACTACACCAAACTCACGCGCCTCCAGAAACTGGCCGCCTTCCTGATCGTGCTCGGACCCGAGGCGGCCGCCGACATCCTTCGCCAATTCGACGACACCGAGCTCGAAAACGTCTGCCGCGAGATGGGGCAGATGCCCGTGGTCTCCGATGCCTTGCGCACCGCCGCCCTGGAAGAATTCGCCCCGTTGATCGGTGAAAGCCTCGGCTGCACTCTCGGCGGTCTCGACTACGCCCGGCGCACCCTTGAACTCTCCCGCGGCGAACACAAAGCCGCCCTGGTCCTGAGCCGCGTCGGCGCCGAACCCGTCACGTCGTCGTCCTCCGAATTGATGGCCGACATTGCCGAGATGGAAGGCCGCCAGATCTTCAATCTGCTCAAAGACGAGCAGCCGCAGACGATTGCTTACTTGCTGTCCCACCTGGCCTCCGCCAAGGCCGCCGAGGTTTTCCTGCTCCTCCCGAGCGAGACCCGCGAAGACGTCGTGGAGCGCCTCGGCACCATCGAGAGCACCCCGCGCGATCTCGTCGCCAAGATCGTGCGCAACCTCTCCCGTCACGTCTCCGGCAAGATGGCGCAGTCCTACCACGCGAGCGGCGGCGTCCGCGCCGTCGCCGACTTGCTTAACTCGCTCGACAAGGAAAGCTCCAAGAACCTCCTCGTCCGCATCGAGGAGCGCAACGCCCAGCTCGGCGCCTCCGTCCGCCGAAAGATGTTCAGCTTCGAGGATATCCGCCGCCTGCAGGCCGCCGATCTCCAGCGCGTGCTGCGCGAGGTGGATTCTTCGCACCTGTCTGTCGCGATGAAATCCGCCACCGAGAGCCTCCGCGAAAGCATCTACGCCTCCATCTCCAAACGCGCCGCCGAAGCGCTGCGCGACGAAATCGCGATGCTCGGGCCCGTCCGCCTCAAGGATGTCGAGACCGCGCAGGACGCGATCATCCAGGTGGTTCGCCGCCTCGAAGAAGAGGGCAGCATCACCGTCGGCGACGGCGAGTCCACCATGGTCGCCTGATCCCCAAGAGAAACCCCATGGCCGTCTTCCACCAACTCATCGCCTTCGACCGCCCGCTCGTCGCTGTGCAATGCGCCCGCGACGCCGCCCTCAAGCACACCGCCGGCGAACTCCAGGCCGCCCACGCCGCCGGTTACCAGGAGGGTGGGGACGCCGCCCGCGCCTTCTCCAACCAACAAATCGTCGAGGTGCGCACCGAGTTGCAATCTCTTCAGACCGGTCTCTTCCAGCAACTCGCCGCCGCCGAGGAAAGCCTCGCCGATCAAGTTCGCGCCGCGTTGCCCGCCCTCACCGTCGAGCTCGGCCAGCGCCTCCTCGCCGGCTTCGTGCCGCCGCCCGAGTTGGTTGAAAAACTTTGCCGCGAGGCGCTCGACCAACTCTACCCCGAACGGGACGGACTCGAGCTCGTCGTGGGCCCGCGCGACGCCGCCGCCCTCGAACGGCTCGTCCCGTCCTGGCGCGCGCATTTCACCAACCTGCGCATCACCATCGACGACACGCTCAACCCGGGTGACTGCCTCGTGCGCAGTCGCTTCGGCGTCACCGACGCCCGCGCCTCGTCCAAGATCGAAGCCCTCCGCAACGAACTCCTCGGCGCATGACCCCCGACGTCTCCCACTTCGTTGACACCCTTCGCAGCCAGGTGCGCCACGCCCCGGCCGTGCGCCGCATCGGTCGCGTAGCCTCCGTCACCGGCCTCGTGATCGAGTCCGAGGGCCCCAACGTCGGGCTCGGCGAGTTGTGCCTGCTCAGCTCCGAGCGCGACGGTTTTAGCGTCATGGCCGAGGTGGTCGGCTTCCGCGGCGAACGCGTGTTGCTCATGCCCCTCGGCGAGACCGCCGGCCTGCACTCCGGTTGCCCGGTCACCGCCTGCGACCGGCCGCCGCTGCCCGTGCCCGGCCCGGCCTTGCTGGGCCGCGTGCTCGACGCGCTGGGCCGCCCGTTCGATGAAAAGGGCCCGGTTCCCATGTATCGCGCCCCCGCCGGCGCGGCCCGCCCACCGCACCCGTTGCGCCGCCAGCGTATTCATCATTCCCTTACGACCGGCGTCCGCGCCATCGATGTGTTCACCCCGGTCGGCCGCGGACAACGTCTCGGTCTTTTCGCCGGCTCCGGCGTGGGTAAATCCACCCTCCTCGGCATGATCGCCCGCTCCGCCCAAGCCGATGTCGTCGTGATCGCCCTCGTCGGCGAGCGCGGCCGCGAGGTGCGCGAGTTCCTGGAGAAGGACCTCGGCGCCGAGGGCCTCGCGCGCTCCGTCGTGGTCGTCGCCACGTCGGACACGCCCGCGCCGCTCCGCCTGCGCGCGGCCACCACCGCGACCGCCATCGCCGAGGGTTACCGCGACGCCGGCAAAAATGTCCTCCTCCTGATGGACTCCGTGACGCGTTTTGCCATGGCCCAACGCGAAATCGGCCTCGCCATCGGCGAGCCGCCCGCCACGCGCGGTTACACGCCTTCGGTGTTCGCGATGTTGCCCCGCCTGCTGGAGCGAGCCGGCGCCGGAGAGAGTGGGGCGATCACCGCGCTTTACACCGTGCTGGTCGAGGGCGACGACATGAACGAGCCGGTCGCCGACACGGTGCGCGGTATCCTGGACGGGCACTTGGTGCTCTCCCGCGCGCTCGCCCACGCCAACCATTATCCCGCCATCGATGTGTTGGAGAGCGTGAGCCGCCTGACCCGCGACATCTGCCGCCCCGAAGAGGTCGAGCTCGCCGCCCGCGCCCGCGAACACCTCGCGATCTACAAGCGCAACGAAGACCTCATCACCGTCGGTGCCTACCAAAAGGGCGCCAGCACCTCGCTCGACCGGGCAGTCGCCCTCAACGACGGACTCAAGGCGTTTCTTCGCCAGCCCGTTGACGAGGTCACTCCCCGCGCCGACGCCTACACGCGGCTACACACGTTGCTCTCCACCCCATGAAACGCTTCCGCTTCCGCCTCGAATCCGTGCGCACGCTCCGCGAGTTGGCCGAGCGCAAGGCCCGCGAACTCTTCGGCCTCGCCCAACAGCAGGTGGCCGAGGCCACCGAGGGGTTGCGCCTCGCCCAGCACCGTCGCTCCGAGCTCATCGCGTCGATCGCCGGCACGCGCACGGGTTGTTTCCGCCCCGCCGACCAGGTCGGCGGCATGGCTGCGCTCCGCCTCGCCGAAAAACAAGAACTCGCCGCCGCCCGCACCCTGGCCGATGCCGAGAAAAACCGGGACCGCGTGCGTGAGGACTGGCTGCTGGCCCGTCGCAATTTGCAGATCATCCAAAAACTCGAAGAACGCGCCCGCTTCGCTCACCGCGACGCCGCCGACAAAGCCGAACAATCCCTACTCGACGAACTTGGCTCCATGGCCGCCGCCCGCCTCGCCCCTCTCGCATGAAAGCGCCCCCCCTTGCCGCTATTATCGTCGTCGCCGTGCTGCTCTCCGTGGCCCCGGTGTTCCTCGTCCTTTCCAAGGAATCCGCACGCCTCGTCGAAGAGGCCGTCGCCCAGCGCGCCGCGCAGGTCGAGGCCACCCGCCCGGAAAAACCCTGGGATTTCTGGACGCCCGAGGTCGAGAATCTTGCCCGTGAGCTCTCCGAAAGTCGCACGACCATCGGCCGCCGCGAAATCGAGCTGGCCGCCCGTGAAAAACGTATCGCCGACGACCTCGCCGAGTTGCAGCAGATCCGTCGCCAGGTCGAACAACTGCGCACCGAGGTCAGCTCCCGCATCGTCGAGGTGCAGGCCCACGAATCCCGCAACCTGAAGAACCTCGCCGTCACCTACAGCCGTCTCACGCCGCCCGCCGCCGTGGCGATCTTTGGGCAGATGGACGATCTCGTAGTCGCCAAAATCCTATCGCTCATGAAGCCCGAGATTGCCTCCGCCATCCTGGAGGAGTTCAGCCGCGCCCCGGGCCCGAACAACGCCAACGTCAAGCGGGCCGCCGAGCTCTCCGAGCGCCTCCGCCTGCTCGTTCCCGCCAAGCCCGCCACCTGATCTTTCTCCAACCCTCTCGCGCCAAGGACGGCGCGGGCCACCCGACGCCATGAAGGCTTATCCGCATGTTTGCCACCTTCTCCGCCGTGTCCTCCTCCTCCGTCCCTCCCGCCGTCATCGGCGATCCGGCTCTCGCGCTGCCCACCGGCCCCCACGCCCCGCGTGCGACCGAGCCCGCCACGCCTTTCGGCGCTGAGACTCCCGTCGGCCTGCCCGCCGCCTTCGCCAGCTTCCTCGATTCCGCCGCCACGGTGGCGCCGCGCAACGCGCTCGCGACCGCTCCGGTGGATGCGTCCATCTCGGACGAGGGCTCCGAGTTCTACGCCCCGCCCGCCCCGGCCGACTCCGCCGCTCCGCTGATCGCGGCGCCCGCCCAGCGGGTTCCATCCACCGCGACCCCTCCGCGCACCTCCGCCGCGTTCGCCGCCCCCCGTCGGTCGCCCATTGAGTCGCCAGCCGTCGTCCCCGATAAAGCCGAGCAACCCGCCCGCGCCGAGCTCGACGAGGAACCCGCCGCGCTCGCTCCCGCCCGTCCGCCCGTCGAAAACCCTGCCGCAGCTCCGCTCCCGATCCCGCAGGCAGCCGCTCCACTTCAGTCGCTGCCCTCGCAATCGTTGCCGCCTCCGACATCCCTCCTGCCGGTCATCGCGCCTCCCCAGGTGCCTGCGCCGGAAACGACCTCCGCCGGCGAAGATCCGGTGCCTGCGTCTGAGGCCACCTTTGCTCACCCCGCGGCGGCCCGCGCCTCCGCCGATTCCAAACCCGCCGATCTGGTTTCGCTCCCATCGGCGGCCCGCCGTTTCTCGCTGCCAACCAAAGCCAAGGCCGAGACCCCTGCGGCGCTGTCGGTCGCTCCCGCCCTCGCTCGCCCCGCCCAAGCCGCGCCCGCGCCTCTCGACGTCACGCGCGCTGCGGTCCCGGAAGGGTTTTACGCCACTGCTACCACCACCACTTCCGCTCCTTCTACGATCACGGCTACCGGCACCTCTCCCGCCGCCGTCACCGCACCCCGCCCGGAACGTCCGGAGGGCGCGGCCGTTCCCGTAGCCCCCGGCCAGCACGCGTCGATCCCGGCCGCCGACCCCGCCACGCCTACGGCGATCGGCGCGAACCCGTCGTTGCCCACCTCGACCCGCGTGCCCGCTCCCGCGCATGCTCCCGCACCGGTGGCTACATCTGTGCCTGCGCTCAAGGCTCCCTTGGCGGCACCGGCACAAATTTCCTCCGCGCCCGCCACCGCGCTGTCCGAACCCCGTGATAATCGGGTGCCTGGAAATAAAAATAGGTCGCAAGTATCAGCTAATAAGTCAGATGCGGATTCATTAACCGTCGTTGGCACAGGGCGAGCATATGAACAGGCAGCCATGACTCCGAACCCCGCTTTTGCCGCCACTCCGACGTCCGCCCCCGCGCGGTCCGTGGGCGACGCGGCTCCGGTGGCGCCGACCGCCGCAGCCAAGTTGATCGAGCGTGTCGCCGAAGTCGCCGAACACGCCCGGTCGCGGCCTTCCGAACCCATTTCCGTGCGTATCGACTTGGATGATACGCACCGCGTCGATGTCCGCGTCTCCGTGCGCGGTGGCCGGGTGCATGCGGACTTCCGCAGCGACTCGCCCGAGGTGCGCGCCGCCTTGTCCGCCGCGTGGAATGAGTTTACCCGCAGCCGCGAGGGCGCCGATCAACGTTGGGCCGAACCTGTATTTGCGGCGCTGGGCGTGACGCCGACCTCACCCGCGCCGGCCGTCTTGGCCGCCTCCGCCTCTCCCGAAGCCCGGGCCGACGCCGCGCAATCCGGCCCCGGGCACGATTCTCCCCGTCAGCAGGCCGGCGATCACGATGCGTCCCGCTGGTCGGGCGCCGCCGCCTCCCACCGAGGTCGCCAAGCCGGCGCACCCGCTTCCTCTCCCGCTCCCGAGCCGGCTGCGGCCCGTCCCGAAACGTCACGTCACCTCAGCGTGTTGGCCTAACTCATCTCTTTTTTATGAACGTCGCTTCCACTTCAACCAACACCGGCACCGGTGCCTACACGGAGGGTGCCGTCCGCGTCCCCAAGAAAACCCTCGGCCAGCAGGACTTCCTCAAGTTGATCAGCGTCCAGCTCGCGAAGCAGGACCCGATGAAGCCCATGGAGGACACGTCGTTTATCGCCCAGATGGCGCAGTTCTCCTCCCTTGAACAGTCCTCCCAAATGGCGAAGGACATGGCGTCGCTTCGCTCCCAAGTCTCCCTTCAATCCGCCTCCAGCATGATCGGTCGCGATGTCAGCATCCAGACCAAGACCGGCGACGTCCGAGGCACGGTCGATTCGATCAAGTCGTATGACGGTGACGTCACCGTCGGCGTCAACGGCCTGTTCTACTCTCTTTCCAACGTCGTTCGCGTGGCCTCCGCGCCCGCGACTGCAGCCCCGCAATCCTAACAACCTCCATCCACCATGTCACTCATCGGCACACTCACCTCCGGCGTCAGCGCCATGCGCAGTTTCACCAAGGGACTCGAAGTCATCGGCAACAACATCGCCAACGTTAACACCGTCAGCTACAAAGGCTCGGGCATCAACTTTCAGGAGAGCTTCAGCAATACCTTGCGGGGCTCGACTCCGTCCTCGGCGTCGGCATCGAACCTCTCCTCGGTGCAGGTCGGCACGGGCGTGAACATCTCCTCGATCAGCTCCAACTTCACCCAAGGGGCGCTCTCCACGAGCGGCGTGGCTACCGACCTCGGCGTCTCGGGCAACGGCTTTTTTGTGGTGCGCAACAACGTCGATAACGCCACCTACGCCACCCGCGCCGGTGATTTCCGCGTTGATGATCAAGGTTTCTTGGTCACGTCCAAGGGCTACCGCGTCCAAGGCCTCACCGGTGGTTCTGCCGGCGTCCCGCCGGCCGCGGTGGGCGACATTGCGATCGGCACGCCACCGACCGGCACGCAGCTTCAATCCTACTCGTTCGACCGCCAGGGCAATTTCGTCGAGTTCTACTCCGACGGCTCCTCGGCCACCACCAATCAGGTGCTGCTCCAGAACTACCGCGATCCATCCGCCTTGCAGCGCGCCGGAGATAATCTCTACACCGGCTTCCTCGCTGCCGGACCCGTGGGCGGTGCCGCCCTGACTGCGGCCAACAACGGTCCCGGCTCCAACGGTCTCGGCACGATCGAGGCCGGCACCCTGGAGCTTTCCAACGTCGATCTCACCGAGCAGTTCGCGAACATGATCACCATGCAGCGCAGCTTCCAGGCGAGTTCCCGCATCATCACCGTGTCCGACTCGGTGCTTGAAGAAGTCGTCAACCTGAAGCGCTGAGCGCACCCCCGGCGATGGCTGAAAAAAAACCTGAGCCTGCACCCGCGCCCGCCGCCGACAAAGCCGCCGCCGCCGCGCCCGCCCCCTCCGGCGGCGCCGTCAAAGCCCTCCTGCCCGCGATCCTCGCCATCGTGCTCGCGCCCGCCGCGACGTGGGCCGTCGCGCAGTTCGTCTTGTTGCCCAACTTCCGCGCCAGCCTCGCGGCCGCCGTGGCCGATCCTGCGGCGGCCGCGCCAGCCGCCGCCGCCAAGGCCCACGGCAAACCGCCCGCCAAAGCCGCCGGTCACGGCGGCGGCGAGAAGGCCGCCGCCACCGGGGGCTACAAGTTTGAAAACGTCGTCGTGAACCTCTCCGGCACCATGGGCACGCGTTATTTGAAGGCCACGTTCCTGGTCACCGGCGACGCCCCCGATCTCAACGAGCGTTTCGATGCCATCCGGCCCCAGTTGACCGACGTCACCCTCGCCGTGCTGTCGTCCCTCACGCTCGCCGACCTGGAGGAGGCCGGCTCCAAAAACATCATCCGCGAGCGCCTGCTCGCGGCCTACAACCAAGCCCTCGGAGAGAAGATCGCCGACAACCTCTACTTCTCCGAGTTCGTGGTCCAATAACATGGCCGATCCGCTCGACAGTTTAGCCGGGGGAGGGGGTCTCGATCAAAACGAGATCGACATGCTCCTCGCGCAGGCCGTCGCCGAGACCAAGCCCCCGCTCCTGCGCGCCGACGGCCGCCGCTGCGACGACGCCGAGTCGGCCCGGGTCGAAGCCTACGATTTCCGCAACCCCGCGTTCCTCACCGAGGTCGAGCTGCGCCGCCTCCGCATCCTCCACGAGGATTTTATCCGCTATCTGTCGGCCCGGCTCGCCATGTTCCTCCGCATGGAGTGCAACCTCAAGATGGCGCGCCTCCAGACGCAGGCCTACTCCAAGTTTACCGAGAGCCTCGCGACGCCCACCCACATCTGCCTCTTCAAGGCCGAACCGCTCCTCGGCGTCGGCGTGCTCGACGTCAACCCCCGCCTCGCCCTCACGTTGGTTGATCGCCTCCTCGGCGGTCGCGGGCACTCCGTCAAAGCCGAGCGCTACCTCACCGAGATCGAGGTGGCCCTGCTCGAAGACGTGATCAAAATCATTCTCGAAGAATGGTGCGCTCAATGGCGCGACGACTGCGAGGTCCACCCGCAGATCATCGGGCACGAAAACAACGGTCGTTTCCTGCAAACGTCTCCGCGCGACGCCGTCGTGCTCGCCCTCGCCATCGAGGTCAGCTTCGGCGATTGCTCGGAGCAGATCCAGATCGGCCTGCCTTACTACACGATCGAGCCGCTCGTAAAAGCGCTTCAGCAACGCCGCCAGAAAGACTCCGCCCCGGTCGTCGCGCCGGCCAACGCCGAGTGGCGGGAGATTTATCAACATGTGCAGATCCCGGTGCGCGCCGAGTGGGCCCTCACCGATATGCCTCTGCGCGAGGTCGCCGCACTCCGCGTGGGCGACGTGTTGGAACTGCCCCTTGGCATCATCGACCGCACGCGTGTGCTGCTCAGCGGCGCGCCCAAATTTTCAGCGACTGTCGGACTCGAAGGCGACCAAGTCGCCGTGAAGCTCACCCGCAAACTCACCCCCGCCGACGAAGATCGGCCCTAAATTTCCCATGGAAAACTCAACTCTCGATCTCGTTCTCGACGTGAAGGTGAAGGTCACCGTGCAACTCGGTTCCTGCATGCTTGCGATGCGCGACGTGCTCGCCTTGTCCTCCGGATCGGTCATCCAGCTCCAGCACCGCGCCTCCGAGCCCGTGGGACTCTACGTCAACGACAAGCTCGTCGCCTACGGCGAAGTCGTCGTCGTAGAAGAAAATTTCGGCATCAAGATCACCGAACTCGTCAGCAAAGCCTCGTGAAATCGAAGCTTCTCTCATCTTCCAGCGTAACCCGCTGGCTGCTAGTGGTAGTCGGCTGCACCGTTTTGGAGACGGTGCAGCCGATGATCGCGGCTCCCGAGCCGACCGCCCCCCGCACCGGGGACACCCTCCTTTTTCCCACCGGCAACGCTCCTGCCGCGCCCGCCGTCACCCCGTCCGCCAACGCCGGCTCGGTGGGTGGCACCTGGGTCTTCATCGGCCTCACCGCGCTCGCCGCCGGCGGCTTCTGGTGGTGGCGCCTCCGCGGGCGCTCCCCGCTCGGCCGCCGCGGCTCGATCTCCATCGAAGACACCCGCCCGCTGGGCAACCGCCAGTTCCTCGTGGTCGCCTCCTGCGACGGTCGCCGGTTCCTCCTCGGTGTCGCCCCCGGCGGCATCCAAATGCTCTCTCCCTTGGACTCGAAAGACGACGCCGATGACGAGCACAACGACTAACCCTCCTCCAGCAGGCGCGAACCCGTCCGCACGGTCCGACGTGGGAGCGGGCGTGGTGGCGCTTGGCGGCCCCCGCGCGCAAACACGCGCCCACCCCCCCCCCCCCGGAGCGCGCGTGAGCACACAGGGGGGCCATCTCCCGCAGGGGGCCGGCGCGGGCACGCCCGCCCCCCGCACCGG
>JANODO010000185.1:0-3127 GCA_031412735.1 Rariglobus sp.
CGAATGGAGCCTCCTAGCTTCCGAATGGAGCCGGGACCTCCCGGTCCCGTTCCGAAAGGTGGAACGCGATCTCCGAGCGCGTTCTCAGGCTGACCGTCCGACGGGACCGGAGGTCCCGCCTCCAGTTAATACCAGTTATGGCATGAAATGAGACTTTCGTCTGGTGTAGGCCCGACCGGTGGTCGGGCGTCTCCCGGAAACCCCGACCACCGGTCGGGGCTACATCGGGCCATGCTTAAGTCCCATTACGAGGTGTAATTGGTATAACACCTTTTCGGATAAAGCTCTCTCGTCTGAAAGTGGACGCCGAGGAATCTCTGCCGCTCCGCTCGACACCCGCGCGCCGCCTGAACCACCCGAACTGTCAGCCCGCAGACCGCGCCCGGAGGTCACGGTCCACCCCGGCACGTCCAACTCTCCTCATCGAACTCCGTTTTCCTCCGTTTCCGTGTGTTTCGTGTGTTTCGTGATTCCCCACTCCGGTCCCATCGCTCCCGCGATTTCCGGCCGCACGCCCTTTCGATCCCCACCGCTCGCGCTCGCGGCTACGCGAGGGCGTTTCCAGCGGGGCGTCTCACTCCTTTATTTGACGACAACTGCGGACGCCTCGGAGAGACGTCCCTACCTCCCGAATGGTGCCGGGACCTCCCGGTCCCGCCGCCGTCCGCCGTCGCCCCGGTTCCGCCGGCTCTTTGCACGCTCGCCCTACACGTTTCTGCCGGCGTCAAAAAATCTCGTTTAAGCTCCACCCGACTCGTGCCGATACCTACGCGGGAACCAAAGCCAGGATGGAACTGTGACCCTAATCACCGAACCACCCTTATCATGTCCGCACCTTCTTCACGACCGTCCGGGTCCGATGGCGTCCGCGCCTCAACCCGGCCTCTGGGCGTGCCAGCCTCCTATCTCATACTCACTCTTATCGTCGCCAATCAAGCCGCCGCCCGCACCGACACTTCTCTTCCCTACTTGGTGCAATCCGCGCCCCAAGAACTCCGTTTCGCCCGCTTGCCTTCCCAGCTCTCGCGGCCGGTTCGCCCTGTCATCGTCGATAAACCAATGACGTCCCCGAACGAGCATGCCAATGGAACGGAGGAGGCCACCACCACCGCGACCACCAACGCCACCACCACCCCTACCACCGCACCCGGAGCTTCCACCGAGAACGCGGCCCCGAATTCAACTCGTCCGCAACGCCCTCAGTCTGGCAAATCCGAGACACCCTCCGACCGACCCGAAACAATGCCGATCATCCCCGATAGCTATGCTCCTCAAACCAGCGTGCGCATCGAGGATCTCCTGCCGTTCTTCGTCGCACCCGTGCCACCGCAGCTGCCACCCAGCCGCGCCACCTATGAAGTGAAATGAAATCGCGCCACCTGCTCTCGCTCTCCCTCACGCTCCTCCCGGCGGCCTTCGCCGAACCCTCCGCTCACACACCCAGCGAGCACGCGGTCGCGGCGACTCCGCAGGCAGCGCCTGAGCCGGCACCGACATCCGCATTGCCCGCAGTGGAGGAATCGTCGGAGGCCCCCGCTGGAGCGTCCAAAGTCACCTCCACGGCTGCCATCGCCACCGTTGCTCCAGCGGCCCCGCCAGCGGCCACCCCGGTTCCGGGAGCCGAGGAGAGGGCCAGCTTGCTGCGCATCGGCGACGCCAAACTCGCGGCCGGCGACGCCGAGTCCGCCCTCATCGCCTACCGCCAGGTCGCCGTCGTCTCCAAAATCCCCGACGAGCTCGCTCGCGCGTTGCTCGGCATGGCGCGCTCGCACCGCCTCGCCGGCGATGGCGTTAAGGCATCCGCCACCTACGAGCACCTCGTCCGCGCGTTTCCCAACTACGCGGAGATTCCCTCCGCGCTGCTTGAGCTCGGCCGCACCTTGCGCGACCTCGGCAGCCCCAAGCTCGCCATCAACCGGTTTTACTCGGTGATCCACTCGACGCTGAAACTGCCCGAGGCCGAGTCCGACCGCTACCGCCGAATCGTGCGCACCGCCCAGTTTGAAATCGCCGAGACCCACCTCGCCACGGGCAACTACCCGGAAGCCGTGCGTTTTTTCAAGCGCCTCGATCTACTCGACCTTGCGCCCGCCGATCGCTCCCGCGCCCGTTTCAAAGCCGCCCTCGCCACCGTGCGCACCGGCGACACGAACGCCTCCGTCGCCGCGCTCTACAGCTTTATCACCAGCGAGCCGAACGACGCCAACAGCCCCGAAGCCCGGTTCCTTCTCGCCGGCCTTTACAACCAACTCGGGCGCAAAGAAGAATCCCTTCGCGTCACCCTCGACCTCCTCCATCACGAGCAAGCCCGCAAAGACTCCGCCGACACCTGGCGCCAGTGGCAACGCCGCACCGGCAACCTGCTCGCCAACCAACTCTACCAACAAGGCGAGTTCACCACCGCGCTGATCATCTACCGCGCGCTCGCCACCTTGGAAGACACGCCCGCCTGGCGCATTCCCGTTCTCTATCAAGTTGGCTTATGCCAGGAAAAACTGGAGCAACCCGATGCCGCCATCGCGACTTACGCGGAGCTTCGCAAACTCGCCGGCGATACCCCCGCGCCGGAATTCGCCGATCTCGCCGGCATGGCCGATTGGCGTTCCCGCCAGCTCGCCTGGACCACGACCACCCGCACCGAAATCCGAGCCTTGCGTCCGGAACCATCGACCGCCCCTGTGGGCGCCGAAGCCGCCCTATGAGCCTTGCCGATACCCTCGCCCGCCACCTCGCGCTCTGCGATGAACTCCACCAACTTTGCCTGGAGGAAAACCGTATTCTAAAACAAGAGCGACGCTCACCCGACGCGGCCTGGCGCGAACGCAAACAGGCCCTCTCAACCCGCTTCGACAGCAGTGTCCACGCCCTGCGCACCCACCCGCCCTCCGCCGGCGAACGCGGCGGCGAACTCCTCGAACGCGTGCGCCAACGCTCACTGCAAATCCTTCATCTCGACCGCGAAAACGAGCAATTGCTCCTGCGCTGCAGCCTCGCCCCGGCGCGCCCCACGTTCACTCCGCCGCCTCAGCCCGCCAGCGCCCTCAAGGCCTACGGACGCAAGGCCTGAGCGGAGCCCGCCTTGGGCGAGTCCCGCTCCCTCTCCCGCCGACTGGACGTCGGACGATTT
>JANODO010000186.1:0-10577 GCA_031412735.1 Rariglobus sp.
GGGCCCAGCGGGCGGGGGGGCAGATTTCCTTGAGGAGGCCTTCCATTTGCTCCCCGTTGAGGGGCGCGTCGGTCAGCGGCGTAAGCACGCCGGATATGCGGGACTTGGGCGGGAGGCCGACGGTGAGGTGGAGGTCGGAACCGCCGCGCTCAAGCATGACGCGGAGGAGAATGTCGATGGCGGCCATGGGGAAAAGGGGGGTGGTGGTTGGAGAGGATCGATTCGTTCTCGTTCTCTTACTCGTTCTCGTTCGTCAGGAGCGCGGAGGACGAGAGAACGAGAACGAGAACGAGTGGACAACGAGAAGGAGAACGAGTGGAGGTGAGAGGCTTAGGTCACCTTGGCCTTGAGCATGCGGCTGGTGATGTTTTGGCGGGCGGTGTCGGGTGAGATCACGCCTTTTTGATAGAGCTCGAAGATGACGTTTTCCATGAGGCTCATGCCTTCGCGGGTGCCGGTTTCGAGGACGTTGCGCAGGCCTTGGGTCTTGCCGTCGCGGATGAGAGCGGAGACGGCGGTGTTGGAAATGAGCAGTTCGGTGGCGAGGACGAGGCCGCCTTCTTTGCTGGGCAAAAGGCGTTGGCAGAGAATGCCTCGGAGGCTCTCGGCGACGCTGGCGCGAATTTGCGCCTGTTGGGAGGGCGGGAAGACGTCGAGGATGCGGTTGAGCGTGGTGGCGGCGTCACTGGTGTGCATGGTGCCGATCACTAAGTGGCCGGTCTCGCTAGCAGTGATGGCCATCTCAATGGTTTCCAAGTCGCGCAACTCGCCGATGATGATCACGTCGGGGTCTTCGCGCAGGGCGCCTTTCAGGGCCGAGGCAAACGAGGCGGTGTGCGGGCCGACCTCGCGTTGCGTGATGTTGCAGCCCTGGGCGGGTTGAACGACCTCGATGGGATCCTCGACGGTGATGATGTGGTCCTGCCGGGTGGTGTTGAGCTCGGCCACCAGGGCGGCGAGGGTGGTGGTCTTGCCTGAGCCGACCGGGCCGGTCACGAGGATGAGGCCGTTGTGGTAGTTGAGGAGCTTGCGGACCGGCTCGATGTTGCGCAGGCCGAGTTGGTCGAGGCGGGGAATGGCGGCGGGCACCATACGGTAGCAACCGGAGACGCCGGCCTTGTGGACCATAAGGTTGACGCGGTAGCGGTTGGTGGCGTCGAGGGCCAGCGCGTAGTCGAGGTCGCGAAGCTCCTCGAAGTTCTTGCGCTGATGAGGAGCGAGGAGGGCGAAGTTGAGCCGGCGGGAATCCGCGTCGGAGAGGACGTGATTCGCGAGGTGTTTCAAGGCGCGTTGGTTGCGGATGAACGGGCGGGTGCCGGCCGAGAGATGAAGATCGCTCGCCCCGTAGCTGGCGCAGTCGCGCAGCAGGGTGCGCATCGAGGTGGCCAAGGTGGCGTCGCTCATCGTGCCCACCATGTCGAAGGAGATTGAGGGCAGGCCCTCGCGACCGGGTCCGGTGGTGAACGGCGAGGTGGTTTCGCCCGGTTTTGCGCGTGCCCCGAGCCGAGGCGCCGGCGTCGAAGCAAGGGTGGAAGGCGGCGCTTGAAACGGATCTGTAGGGGGAGCACCGAGCCGGGCTTGAACCAACGCCTGGGTGGCAATGCTTTCCAAAACGGCGTGATCTTCGATGTAGCCGTCATCGATCAGTTTCTGCGCGAAGTCCATCAGGTCGGCCGACTCACCGAGGGCAGAGCGAACGACTGCGACCTGAGCCGGGGTGAGGAGGTTTTGGTCAAGGCAAAGGCGGACTAACCAGCGGATCTCATTTTGCATGGGGAAAACGGCCTGAGCCGGTTGCGAGAGTGTGCGGTTTGGTAAATCGGAGCCAAGCGCGAAGCAGTCGGAGACGCGCTCGATTTGGGTCCTTGGAGCGCAGGTTTAGGGCATATCGAAGGTTGCAATACGGGCCGTTTCACAGACGGTGAGGGACTCAACCCGTTCATTCATGTTAAGAAAGATCATTACGAAGCTGCGCGAGGCATTCGCCCCTTCGTCCAAGGCCCAACCCGCACTGAAAGGCGGCCATCCTGTTTACGACGTAAAGCCCAAGACTGGTCCCGTCCGCTCCGAAGCTCCGCGCGAGCGCAGTCCGGGCCCCGGCCCCAAAGCCGGCTCGGCCAAACCTCAATCCCCCGCGCAAACTCCACAACCGCGCCCCGAGCGGCCCGTCCGCGACTTTCGCGAAGGTAGCCCCCGCAGCGGAGGTCCGCGCTCCGGCTCAGGACCTCGTCACGAACACGGCGGCAAACCCGGCGAAAAGCGCGAGCGCCCGGCCATCGATCAATCCTTCGACGGGCCCACCCGCGCCCCCATCAAACCGGTTGCGCCTGTGGAAATCCCGAAGCAGGACACGGCGTTTTCGCAGCTCGGGCTGAGCGACGCCATCGCGTTCGCCGTCGCCGAGATGGGCTATACCGAACCTACGCCGATCCAAATGCAGGCGATCCCGGTGATTCTCGCGGGCAAGGACGTGATCGGCTCCGCCCAGACGGGCACGGGCAAGACGGCCGCTTTTGCCTTGCCGCTCATGAACCGCCTCGGCGCGCATCAACCCAAGACGCGTTGCCTAGTGCTCGAGCCGACGCGCGAACTGGCCTTGCAGGTCGAGGAGGCGTTTCAGAAATACGCCAAATACACCGACCTCAGCGTGACCGTGGTGTATGGAGGTGTTGGATACGGAAAGCAACGCGACGACTTGGCGCGGGGGGTTGACGTGATCGCGGCGACGCCGGGACGGCTGCTGGACCATTTGGAGCAGGGCACGGCGAGTCTGGCGGATGTGGAGATTCTCGTGCTCGACGAGGTGGATCGCATGTTGGACATGGGCTTCCTGCCTGATGTGAAGCGCATCATCCAGCGGTGCCCCAAGGCCCGGCAGACGCTGTTTTTCAGCGCGACCATGCCGCCGGAGCTGGCGCAGCTGTCGACCTGGGCTTTGCAAGACCCGCAGGAGATCAAGATCGGCCAGCGCCGCTCGGCCGCCGAGACGGTCTCGCACGCGTTCTACCCGGTCGTCGCCCAGCAGAAATTCGACCTGCTGATCGAGCTGCTGCGGCGCACGGAGTTTAAGAGCATCATCATTTTCACCCGCACCAAGATGGGTGCCGACCGCATCGCGCATCGTCTGGAGGCGGAAAAACACACGGTGGGCGTGATCCACTCGGATCGCAGCCAACGTGAACGCGTCGAGGCGTTGCAAGGTTTCAAAGACGGACGCTTCGAGGTGCTCGTCGCCACCGACATCGCGGCGCGCGGCTTGGACATCGCCGGCGTGTCGCACGTGATCAACTACGACGTGCCGGAGAACGCCGAGGACTACGTGCACCGCATCGGCCGCACCGGCCGCGCGCAGGCGACCGGCGATGCGTTTACCCTTGTGACCGAAGACGACGTGCGCGATGCGCGTTCAATCGAGCGCTTTATCGGCGCCACCATCGAACGGAAGAAAATCGATAACTTTCCCTATACCTACTCGGCCCTTTTTGACGAAAAGGCGCTCGCCGAGGCGGCACCGCCCCCGAAGCCCAAAAGTCGCTTGATGCGTGGTTCGAGGTAAGAAATGGAAAAGGCCGGACGAAAATCGTCCGGCCTTTTTTTTGACGTGGCGGGCTGGCGTGAGGGCTCAGTCCTGCACGAGCTTTTTGAAGGCAAGTGCCGCGGTCGCGCCGCCGGCCAAGTTGGCGACCACATAGACGCCCAGCTGACCGAGAGATTCCAAGCCCATCACAACTACTCCCAGGCCGACCGCCGGATTGAAGGCGCCGCCCGAGATGCCACCGGCGGCGACCGCCCCGGCGACCACCGTGAAGCCGATGGCGAGGCCATAGAACGAATTATCGAGAGTGCCCTTCGAGGTGGCCGTGTTCAGCACCACCCAGGCGAGCGCAAAGGTGAAGAGAAACTCCACGATCAACGAGTTGACCGCCACGTGCTCGGCGGGCGTAGCGGTGCGGCCGACGAGTTGGTTGACGACCAGACCCGCGACGACGCCGGCGAGCAGTTGAGCCACCCAGTAGGGAGCCACGTCTTTGGCGGGCAATTTGCCGCGCAGCCAAACGGCGAGCGTTACCGCCGGGTTGAAATGACCGCCGGACACGTGGCCTCCGGAGAAGATCATCACCATGAGCGAAGCGCCGATGGCGAGCGGAGCGAGCGGGCTGCCGCTGCGGACGGCCAGGCCGATCGTGAGGATGAGGAAGAAGGTGCCGATGAATTCGACGATGTATTTTTTCATGGATAGGGAGACGCCAGGTGGAATGAAGGATTTGAAGGCGGCTGGCAATGTCGGCCTGAACGGTGACAGTTCGGTGACAAACTCGGTCCACCCTTGATCTATATGCTCATTAAAGAATGTAGTTATGGCGATGGAGCTCGTAGAAATTTACCGGTGTCTGTGCGACGAGACGCGGTTGCGGCTGTTGCACTTGTTGCTGCAAGGACCGCTTTGCGTGTGCCATTTCCAGGCCGTGCTGGGCGAACCGCAGGCGAAAATCTCCAAGCACCTTGGCTACTTGAAAACACGCGGGCTGGTCAGCGTCCGCCGCTCGGGAAACTGGATGATCTACGCCCTGCCCGCAGGGCGGGTGTGTCCGCCGGAGCTGGCCGCCAATCTCGCCTGCTTGCAGGACTGCGCGGCGGAAAGCGCGGTCTTCAAGCGCGACCTTGAGCGCTTAAAGAGACTCGATCTCGCGTGTGCGCCCACGGCTGTTGCGGCGGTGTGCGGGACGGCGAAGGGCACTGGCAAGGGGAAAGGGTGTTGATGCTGACGACGGAACGTCGCGCGAAGCGCGTCATCGCGAGCAAGCTCGCTCCTACATTTTCGGAATTTATAAATATGAAAAAGACACGGATTGCGATCAATGGGTTTGGGCGGATCGGGCGGCTGACGTTCCGGGCGGCGGCGCTGTGGCCCGAGTTTGACTGGGTGCTCGTCAACGATCCCAAGGCCGACGCCGAGACCTGCGCGCACTTGCTCAACTTCGACTCCGTGCAGGGGCGCTGGGCGCTGGAAGCCATCGCCGATGCCGATGGCGCGGCGTTCCGTGTCGGTGAGCAGCGCATTGCGGTGAGTGGGTTTGCCAAACCCGGTGACGTGGATTGGGCGGCGCACGGCGTCGACGTCGTTTTGGAATGCTCGGGGAAGTTTCGCACGCCGGAGACGCTCGCGCCGTATTTTGAGCGTGGCGTGAAGAAAGTGATCGTGGCCGCGCCGGTAAAGGGTGGCGATGCGCTCAACATCGTGATGGGCGTCAATGACGGGCTCTACGATGCGACGAAACACCGGTTGATTACGGCGGCGTCGTGCACGACCAACTGCCTCGCGCCCGTGGTGAAGGTCATTCATGAAAGCCTTGGCATCGAACACGGAGCGATCACCACAGTGCATGATGCGACCAATACGCAGACGATCATCGACGCGCCGCACAAAGACCTGCGGCGTGCGCGCGCCGCCGGGTTGTCGCTCATTCCGACAACGACCGGGTCGGCGACGGCCATCGCGTTGATTTATCCGGAGCTCGCGGGCAAGTTGAACGGGCATGCCGTGCGCGTGCCGTTGCTTACCGGGTCGTTGACGGACTGTGTGTTTCAAGTAAAGCGCGACACGACGGTCGAGGAGGTCAACGCGTTGTTGAAGGCCGCGAGCGAGACGACGCCGTTGAAGGGAATTCTTGGATACGAGCCGCGTCCGCTCGTCTCGATCGACTTCAAGGGCAACCCGGCGTCGAGCACGATCGACGCGTTGTCCACGATGGTCGTGAACAAGCGCATGGTGAAGCTCTACGCGTGGTATGACAACGAGTGGGGCTACTCGAACCGCATGGCGGAGTTGGCGCGGAAGGTCTGCGTGAGCTTGTGAATTATGAATGGCCGCAAAAAAGCGCAGAAGACGCAAAAAACGGAGGGATTGATTTTGCGTTTTTTGCGCCTCTTTGCGGCTAACCACGCCTGAATGAACTTACGGAACTACATTCTCGTCACCGGGGCTTACTGGGGGTTTACGCTCACGGACGGGGCGCTGCGGATGCTGGTGTTGTTGCACTTTTTCAATCTCGGCTACTCGCCGGTGACGCTGGCGTTTTTGTTTCTGCTTTATGAGTTCTTCGGGATCGTGACGAACCTGCTGGGCGGGTGGATCGCTTCGCGTATGGGGCTCAAGGTCACGTTGGTGGCGGGACTCGCGTTGCAGGTCGGCGCGCTGGGGATGTTAGCGCTGCTCAATCCGGCTTGGACCGCGTTTCACTCGGTGGTGTGGGTAATGGCGTCGCAGGCGTTGTCGGGCATCGCGAAAGATCTCACGAAGATGAGCTCGAAGAGCGCGATTAAGGTGATGCTGCCGGAGGACGCGAAAGGGACTTTGTTCAAGTGGGTCGCGGTGCTGACGGGATCGAAGAACGCTTTGAAGGGCGTGGGCTTTTTCATCGGGAGTTTCCTGCTGGCGACGGCGGGTTTTTCGGGAGCGTTGTGGATCATGGCGAGCGCGCTCGGCGTGGTGTGGTTGGGTGCGTGGCTCTCGCTGCCGGCCGCGATGGGCAAGGCCAAGTCGAAGGCGGCGTTTAAAGACCTGTTTTCAAAAAGCCGGGAGATCAACGTGCTGTGCGTGGCGCGGTTTTTTTTGTTTGGGGCGCGCGATATTTGGTTCGTGGTGGGCGTGCCGGTGTTTTTGCGCGGCGTGCTCGGGTGGAGTTTTGCCGAGGTGGGGGCGTTCATGGCGTTTTGGGTGATCGGCTACGGCATCGTGCAGGGGGCGGCGCCGGCGATCTTGCGCGGGCGGGCTCCGGCGGGCGGAACGGCGGCGGCGATTGCGTTCACGCTCGCAGTGGTGGCGGCGTTGATTCCGCTGGGGCTGGCGGCGGGGGTGGCGGCGAATATTGTGATTGTAGGCGGGCTGGCGGTGTTCGGCGCGGTGTTTGCGCTGAACTCAGCGGTGCACTCGTATTTGATTCTTGATTACACGGACGGCGACAAGGTCGCGCTCAACGTGGGGTTTTATTACATGGCCAACGCGGGCGGGCGGTTGGTGGGGTGTCTGTTGTCGGGCGTGCTCTATCAGGTCGCCGGGCTGCCGGGGTGCCTGTGGGGAGCGTTTGCGTTTTCCGTGGCGGCGGCGGGGGTGGCGTTGAAGCTGCCGCGTGAGGCGCTCCATGCGGATAAGCTGGCAGGGGCGACGCCCACGGGCGGGGACGGGGAATGATTTTTAGCCCCCGAAACACACGAAAAGACACGAAAATGAAAAACCTACCCAATCCTCCTTATGATGTGCTCGTGCTATGCACGGGGAACGCGGCGCGCTCGGTTCTGGTTGAGTATATTTTGCGAGCGAAGGGCAAGGGGCGGTTTACGGTTTTCAGCGCCGGGGGCGAAGCCGAGCGAGCGGATTCAGCCGTCTCCAGATCGTAACGCTCCGCCACCAGTGGTCGGTTAGTAAAGGACGGCGTTGCGTTGGGTGGGCGTTTGGCTTGGCGTGCGTCGCTATGAACAACGAAGCGGCCAAGGGTGGGGCGGAATCAGTCGTCGAGGTGATTCTGGGGTGGGACGACGTGTTTGGAAGGCATGTGCAGGTGCGGGGAGGAGTGGCGGAAGCGAGGAGGCTGGTGGAAGAATTGGCGGAGATCGATATCGAGGCGCGGGCGGAGGCTGATGGGGTGAACCGGCTGAGACGGGAGGGGTGTGCATTGGTGATGTTGATTGCGGCGGTCCGAAGTGAATTTGAGGAGCGAGAGGTGCGCGAGTGGTTGCTCGAAAAGGGGTATGGGGTGGAACCGGCGAAAGGATTGGAGCGCGTGCCGTGCCCGTATGGGGAGCGGCTGAGGCCGCTGCTGAGCCGAGGAAGCTACTTTGAGGGTGCGAAGGCGGCCACGGCGGCGGAATTGGGGCTGCGGGCGGAAGACGGCGCGGAATTGTTGCGCATGGCGGTCGACCCGGAGTTCGACTGTTCGTGGCATGCAGACTCGGTCTGGGGACCGGCTTGGGCGTGGTTGTTGATCGGTGAGATGAAACCGGAAGGGGCGGTGCCGGTGCTTTTGAGGGTGCTGGAGCGGTTGGATACGGACGAAGGCGACGACGCGGCGACCGAGATTTTGCCGGAGGTGTTTGGGCGGATCGGGCCGGAGGTGGCGGGGGCATTGACGGAGGTGCTGCGGGATGAGGCGCGAAAAGCCTATTCGCGTTGGGCGGCGGCGGACGGTTTAAGAGAAATCGCGCGGGCTTGGCCGGACACGCGCGCGGAGATGATGGCGATCCTGACGGCGCAACTGGAGGAGCAGGCGGTGCGGGATACGGCGGTAAACGGGGGGATCGTCAACGCGTTGATGGACCTAAAAGCGGTGGAGTCGGCGGCGGTAATCGAGCGGGCTTTCCACGCGCAGCGGGTGGATGAAACGATCACGGGAGGCTGGGAGGAGGTGCAGGTGGAGATGGGACTGAAGGAACCGCCAAGGTTCGTGCCCCGGATCGGTCTTTACGGGAGCGAGGCGGTGCGTCGGGAAGCGCCGAAGGTGGGACGTAATGATCCGTGTCCGTGCGGGAGCGGGAAGAAGTTTAAGAAGTGCTGCGGGGGGTGAGGGGTTGAGGCGTTTTACGCGCTGGGAACGCGAGCACGGTTCTTTGAAGGTTATGGGTCACTCTGTGGGGGGCGGAGGAGAGGGCTTGCGAATAACATACGGGGTGGGACGATCTGAGCACACATGCAGCTCGATATTCCCGCAGGCGATTTCGCCGGTTACATCTTTGATCTCGATGGCACCCTCATCGACACGATGCCGATCCACTACCGCGCTTGGGACGGCGCGATGCGGCACCACGGGTTGAACGAAATTTTGAGTGAGGATCTGTTTTACTCGCTCGGCGGCGTGCCGACGGTGCGGGTGGCCGAGTTGATGGGTATTCACTACGGGTTGAAACTCGATCCGCATGAGGTCGAGACTACCAAGGAGCGAATGTTTTTGGAGCGATTGGACAAGGTGGGCCACATTGCGCCGGTGGTGGAGTTTGCCCGGCGCGTGGTTTGCACGCATCCGGTGGCGATCGCCACCGGGGGGCAGCCCGAAGTTGCGCTCCCCGCGCTCAAGGCGGCGGGTTTGCAGGGGCTGTTTGAGATCGTGGTGACGCCGCGCGATGTCGGCCCGGGCCGGGGTAAGCCGGCGCCGGATATGTTCTTGTTGGCGGCGAAAAAAATGGGGGTTCCCGCCGACCAGTGCTTGGTCTTTGAAGACGCCGATCCCGGAATCCAAGCGGCCTTGGCGGCGGGCATGAAGGTTGTCCGGGTGCCGAGCCGGGTGTGACAAAAAGGCTTTAGCCGGACGGCGGGATCGGCTTGGCTGGCGCGCTCATGAAGTTGGAAACTTTGGTCAACCCTTCCGTTCTCACTCAGCCGGTCTATGAGCCGGGCAAGCCGATCGAGGACGTGGCACGCGAGCTCGGGCTCGATGCCTCGACGATCATCAAGCTGGCTTCGAATGAAAACCCGTTTGGCCCGTCACCCCTGGCCAAGGCGGCGGCGGTGCGGGCGCTGGATCACGGAGAGCTGTATCCGGATGGTGGATGCGTGGCCTTGCGGACAAAGCTGGCGGGTGTTTACGGGTTTGACGCGGGGCAGTTTGTGATCGGCAACGGCTCCAATGAGCTTATCGAGCTGCTAGGCCACGTTTTCCTGCGGCCCGGTGACGAAGTGGTGATGGGCAACCCGTCGTTCGCGGTTTATAAGCTGGTGACGTTGCTCTTCGGTGCAAAGCCGGTGGAGGTGCCCTTGGTCAACCATACGCATGACATGGCCGCGTTGGCAGCGGCGGTAACACCGAAAACAAAACTGGTTTTTGTGCCGAGTCCGAACAACCCGATCGGCACGGCCAACACGGAGGCGGAGCTGCTGGCGTTTGCGCGCGGCCTACCGGAGCATGTGGTGTTCGCGTTCGACGAGGCGTATGCGGAGTATTTGTCCAGCCCGCCGGATCTGCGGCCGTTGATTCGTGAGGGCCGAAAGGTCGTGTGCTTGCGCACGTTTTCCAAGATCTACGGTCTTGCCTCGCTGCGGGTGGGCTATGGATACGCCACGCCGGAGATGGCGGCGTTGCTGAATCGCGTGCGCCAGCCGTTCAATGTGAACGCGATCGGGCAGGCGGCGGCTATCGCGGCGCTGGGCGATTCGGAGTTCGTCGCTAAATGCGTCGGTGAAAATCAGGCAGGTCTCCTGCAGCTAGAACGCGGATTCAACGCGCTCGGCCTGGAGATCGTCCCGAGCGTGGCCAATTTTATCCTAGTAAAAGTGGGCGACGGCGCGGGGGTATTTGTAGCGTTGCAGAGACGCGGTGTGATCCTTCGCCCGATGCGCGCCTACGGGATGCCGGAGTGGTTGCGGGTGAGCGTCGGCACGCGGGCTCAAAACGAGCGGTTGCTGACGACACTTGCAGACGTGCTTCGCCGGTGAGCGGAGCGCGCCGGCTGGTGGTCTAAGTCAAATTCAGTCGAGAGGGTCGTATCAAAGGGATCTGACGGCGGATTTCGCTCCGGCTAGTCCACCTCCGACTGAATTTGGCTTATACCAATCACAACTCGTAATGGGACTTTAGCATGGCCCGATG
>JANODO010000187.1:0-53866 GCA_031412735.1 Rariglobus sp.
GCGCCGGAGCACCCGATGGTCAACGCCCTCACCACGCCCTCCCAGCGCGACGCCATCGAAGCCTACAAGAAGAAGACCGCCGGCAAGAGCGACCTCGAGCGCACCGACCTCGCCAAGGACAAGAGCGGCGTGTTCACCGGCTCGTTCGCAATCAACCCCGCCAACGGTGCCCGCATTCCCGTGTGGGTCGCCGATTACGTGCTGATGGGCTACGGCACCGGAGCGATCATGGCGGTGCCCGCGCACGACGAGCGGGACTACGAATTCGCCCAACAATACCAGTTGCCGATCATCCAGGTGATCGAGCCCGACCACCACGCCGAGGCGAGCAACGGCCACGCGCCCAAGCTCCCCTACACTGGCGATGGCAAGCTCGTGCACTCCGAAGATTACACCGGCCTGCCTTGGGCCGAGGCCAAGAAAAAACTCACCGCCGACCTCGCCGCGCGCGGTCGCGGCAAGGCGACCATCAACTACAAGCTCCGCGACTGGCTGTTCTCTCGCCAGCGCTACTGGGGTGAACCGTTCCCGATCGTCTGGGTGACCGAAGCCGATTACCACACCGCCGCCGCCGCGCGCCCCGGCGACCTGCCGCCGGAGCCCGTTACTTATCGCGACGCCGCGACCGGATCGACGTGGTTCGCGCTCCCGCTGCCCGCCGCCGCTCTGCCCCTGACATTGCCCGACGTGCAGTCTTACCTGCCGAGCGGCAACGGCGAGAGCCCGCTGGCCAACGTCACCGAATGGCTCGAAATCTGGGTCAATGTCGCGACCGGCGAATCGTTGCCCGCCTCGCAGCCGAAGCCCAGCGGCGACGCATGGATTCGCGGACGCCGCGAGACCAACACCATGCCGCAGTGGGCCGGCTCTTGCTGGTATTACTTGAGGTTCATCGATCCGCGCAACGACCAGGCCTTCGCCGACCCGAAGCTGCTCGCCTACTGGGGCGTTCCCGATCTCTACGTCGGCGGTGCCGAGCACGCCGTGCTTCACCTGCTCTACGCGCGCTTCTGGCACAAGGTCCTCTTCGACTTGGGCGTCGTTCCGCAGGCCGAGCCGTTCACCAAGCTCTTCCACCAAGGAATCATTCTCGGTATGGACGGGGAAAAGATGTCCAAGAGTCGCGGCAACACCGTTAATCCCGACGACATCATCGCAACTCACGGCACCGATACGCTGCGCTTGTATTTGATGTTTCTAGGCCCGCTTGAAGCCATGAAGCCGTGGAACCCGAACGGCATCGAGGGCGTTCACCGCTTCCTGCAAAAAGTCTGGCGCGAATGCATCGGCCGCGAGGGCGAAGTTAACTCGAAAATCGTCGACGACTCCGGAGTCGACTCGGCCGAGCTCGTCAAGTTGCTCCACGAAACCATCAAGAAGGTCGGCGACGATATCGAGAGCCTGCGATTCAACACTGCGATCTCCCAAATGATGATCTTCGTGAACGCGCTGCAAAAAACCGAACGCGTCAGCCGAACCACGGTGACTCAGTTTATCCAAGTCCTCGCGCCTCTCGCCCCGCACATCACTGAAGAATTGTGGGCGCGTTTAGGCGGTTCCACTTCAGTCGCGCAAGAGGATTGGCCTCAATTTGATCCATCCAAACTCGTCGCTACGGAGCAAAAGATTATCGTGCAGGTAAATGGGAAAAAACGCGCCGAGCTTTCCCTCGCGGTGGGCACCCCGCAGGAAAAGGTCCTGGAGTCCGCTCAAGCCCACCCCGACAGCGCGCCCTTCCTCTCGGGAAAAATCATCAAACGTGTCGTTTTCGTGCCTGGCAAAATCCTGAACATTGTTATTGAGTAAAAACACTGCCCCCACAGTTTTATAGGGTAAAGACCCTACAACCCCCGATACCGGATACAAAGCGCTGGATTTTACGTGTGCGCGAGTCGATTGAGGAATCAAAACCCATGAAGACAAATACCCCCCATACTAGGCGGACCTTATCGGTCTTTTTTGTTGCGGCCGCTATTATCGCCCTTGGCTCGCAAGCTTACGCGGCTACCACCCGCAAAAATCCGACCAGTAAACTGTTTGTGGCTGATGTAGAGGGAGAGGCGTCGATCAACACGGGAGATAAAATTGAAGACCTAACCAAGAAGTCAGTTCATACGGCCGAAGGCGTCATCGTCGAAACCAAACCCGATGCCCGCAACGCCATCGTGCTTTCAAACGGGACCGGTATTTCTTTCGATCCCGACACGCGTCTGGAAGTCCAACGCTTCCAGCAAGAGCCGTTCAGCCCGAATCGAACCGATCTGGAAACCGAACCATCGGTGTCGCAAACCAAAGCGTTTATCCCCCGCGGGGGAGTGGGCATCTGCTCCAGCAAGCTCGTCGCGGGTAGCTCAATGAACTACAGCACCCGCCACATCGATGTCGCCATCCGCGCCCGCAAAGTCGTGATCGAAACCAACGATAACCAGACTGTGGTTTCGCTATTGGAGGGAGACGTCACCCTGGGCGGTAGCCTTGGCGGAGGCATGTCCCTCAAGCCCGGACAGCAGGCGATCGTCACCCGCAGTTCGGCATCCTCACCGCCCGTTATTCAAGTTCAGCCGATCCCCGAAGCAGACCTGGAAGCGATCAGCGACAAGGCCGCGATGGCTTGTATGGCCCGCCGCACCGTTTACTTCGACACGGCGGAACGTAAGGAGAGAAATGCCAACGCCGAAGATGTGTTTGTGCAGAACGATACCGAGGAGGCCGATGAACTGGTTCCGGTCGAGGTTTTACCCGGCGTTATCCCCGGTCCCAACACGGTCAGTCCCTTTGAGATTCGCCGATCCGTGGTTCGGTAGTCCGCTGCACGCCGACCTCTATCAATCATGGTTTTTCGGCTCTCTTGGCGCTCGCGTTTAGCACTCATCGCTTGCTTTCCGCTATACTCGACCACAGCCCACGCGTTGATCAAATTCAACGAAGGGCGTGACAAGATATTCGTGACCGGTTCCCTCGCGGTCGGCTACGACTCCAACATCTTCTCATCCGAAGAAGGAGGAGGCGACACGATCACCACCACCTCGCTTCGGGTGGAGTATTTACGGCGGGCGGGCATGATCGGCGTCAACGGCGAGGTGGCGTGGACCCGGGGTGATTTCATCAGCAATGTAAGCGAGAGTTTTTCAGACCCCACGCTGTCGCTCGAACTCGTTAAAGACTCCGGTCGCACCACGGGATCCTTCACCGCCTCCGGCGGCAGACAGAGCAAGGCTGATCCATTCCTCAATCAACGCACCGTATCTTGGAACTATAGTTTAGGGCTAAATTGGAAATACCCCGTCATCGACCGCTACAGTGTCGCGGGTTCAGTCGGTTATGGCGGTGTTAGCTACACGGAGTCTTCCACCGCTCTGACCGACCTGACCACCCAGACGGCCAGCGTGGACACGTTTTATAGTTACACCTCGCAACGAGACTTGGTCGCCGGTTATCGCATCAGACAAAGCGACACGTCGGCGGAAAACCAATCACTCGACCACGCCCTCACGGCGGGCATCTCCGGAAAGATCTTTTCCAAGCTCAAGGGTAACGTGCGCGCCGGATACCAGATCCGACAAGAGGGCGCGACCGGCGAAACCTTTGGAAGCACGACTGCGAGCGCATCCGTCAGTTGGGCGGTAAACAAACGACTCACGTTTACCGGAACCCTTAACAAGGATTTCAGCACCACCGGAAACGAGTCCAGCGTAGACAACCTGACCTTCAACCTTGATGCCCAATACGTGCTTCGTAATCGGTGGTCGTTATACGGCGGCGCGGGCTGCGGCCTCTCCGACTTCGTCAACGGAGAAGCAACCGGCCGGTCGGATTTTTTCGTGACCGGTAGTTTGGGGCTAGGCTACGATTTCAGTGATCGCTTCAAGGCCTCGCTCACTTACAGCTATTTCAAAAACTGGTCCAATCGCTCGTCATCCGAGTTTGTTCGCAATACCATCACCCTGAGCGTGTCTTCACGTTGGTGAGAATATATATGAGACGAAGCATCTTTTTAATCATCTCCCTCTTAGGGGTGGCGGCGAGTTTACTTCACGCTGAAACCAAATCACCGGTGCCCGCCGCACCGTCGGTGCTGGCTTATAAAATCACCCTGACCGATTTGCTCCGCGTCGACATCTATCAAGAGGACGACCTGCGCACGATGTCCCGCGTAGACGCCAAGGGGAAAATCAACCTTCCGCTGGTCGGCGAAGTATTCGTTGCCGGTTTTACCATCAGCGATGCGCAACAAGCCGTTGAAGCGGCCTACCGCGACGGCCGCTTTTTGCGCACACCCCAAGTAACCATCAATGTCGAAGCGTATGCCGCCCGCGAAGTCTCGATCCAAGGCCAAGTTCGCTCCCCCGGCCGCTATCCTCTACCCATCGAGACTTCGATGACCGTTCTTGAACTCGTTACCCGCGCCGGTGGGTTCACTGACACGGCCAAGGGCACCGCCGTAAATATCACCCGCGTGACGCCGAACGGAAAAAAGCAGGTGTTCACCATCGACGTGGACAGCCTCCTCAAAGGCAAGGACCGCGCGAATATCAGCGACAATTCCCTCATGCTTGAACCGGGAGACATCGTCTTTGTGCCGGAGCGCATCATCTAAAAATATCCATGTCCGCGCTTCAAAAGCCATTACCCAACCCTAAACTTGCCGGACGGGACGAGGAGGTTGTAGAGCGTCGCACCCTTCGCGACTACTACATCATTGTTCGAGAGCGCCTGTGGATCGCACTTCCACTCGCCCTGATCATTTCCATCGGCATGGCTTATTATCAATCGAGAGCCGTGCCGCTCTACAGGAGCTCCGCGACGCTCCAGATTGAGAAGCCCGAAAAAGTCGTCACGAGCCAAGAAGTCGTCGATACCGGCATCAACAGCGACATCGAGCTGAACACCTATCTGCAAGTGATCGCGAGCGCCAAGATGCGCAACCGCGTGCAAGCGTCCCTCACCCCGCAGGAGCGTCAAATCCTACAACGCCCCTACATTGTGGATCTCCCGCCCGGTGCCACTCCGCCCACCGGAGTTGATATGGGATCCATGTCTGTGCAGTCGGTCCGAAGCACGTTCCTCATCAGCATTAGCATCTCACACCGCGACCCCGAGGCCGCCGCTATTCTCGCCAACCGATACATCGATCAATTTATCGAAAGCCTGTTGGAAAACGTGAGCGGAGGCCACGACTACGCGGTTAAATACCTTCGTGACCGGTCGGGCCAGCTCATGGAAGAGGCCCGCATCGGCGAACAACGCCTGCAGGATTACATGCGTTCACAGAACCTCGTGTCATTGGACAACAGCACCAACATTGCCCAAGCCCGGCTCACCTCAGTGAATGCAGCGCTCCAGTCCTCCCGCCTGGAGCGGCTCGCCATCGAGGAACAGTTCAACCTCGTCGCCCGCTATAGCGCCGACAAACGCAACCTCATCGAGATTAAATCCATCGCCAACTACGGTTCCGTTCCCGACCTCAGCAAGCAACTCGAGGTGCTCAAGCGCGACCAATCTCTTCTCTCCGAACGCTACCTTGATCGTCATCCCAAGATGATCAACGTCGTCAACGCCATCACCGTGGCTCAGGAGCAACTGGATACGGCTATCAAGTTGGCCATCGCCGATCTCAAAACCGACCTGGAGCGAGCCTCGGCCAACGAGAAAACATTGGAGCACGAATACGCCGCCCAAGAAAAAGAACAGCTCCGCCTCCGGGATCTCTCCATCGAATACCGCAGCTTGGAAAATCAGGCGCAGGTCGCGAAAAACAACTACTCACAAATCCTCGACCGCCTAACCCAAGCGACCACCAGCAAGTATCTGGAAAAGATTCCCGTCCGCCCTCTGGATCCCGCCATCCCCTCGTCGTCCCCTTACACGCCCGACCTTAGTCGCATCACCCGCACTTCCCTCGGAGTCGGCCTGCTTGTATTTTTCGGCGTCGCGATCGGCCTCAGCTTCATCGACGACCGCATCAAGAGCGCTTGGGACATTGAGCACTTTATCGGTGCCAACCTGCTTGGCATCATTCCCGACCTCTCTGCGCTTAAAGACTCGGAAAAATACCGGCTGGTTCTCGAAAACAAAAACACCTCAGGCGTGGAGCCTTTCCTCGGCGTCTACAGCTCCGTCAAAATCCACTCTAAGCTGGATTTCCCCAAATCGATTTTGATCACCAGCACCATCCCCGGCGAAGGCAAAACCCTGGTCTCAAGTAACCTCGCCGGCAGCTTTGCCCGCCACGGAAAATCGGTTCTTCTCATCGACTGCGACCTTCGCCGCCCGATGCTTCACCGCCACTTCGAGCGTCCCAACGAGTCTGGTCTCATCACGTGGTTTGAAAACGGTGCTAGCCTAACCGGAGATCTCTCGGTCAACGCCGACCTAGGTATTACGACCATCGGCGAAAACATGTCGCTACTGACCTCCGGTGGCCGCTCTAAAACACCCACTCACCTGCTCGAAAGCCCGGCCTTCGGACAGCTCCTTGAAAAGCTAAAAAAGCACTTCGACTTGGTCGTCGTGGACTCGCCCCCGTTAGGCGCCGTGACCGACTCGCTCCTCATCGCGGAGCGCGTTGACGAGGTGATTTACGTCTGCCGCTTCAACCGCGCCTACCGTAAGCACATTCGCCTCTACATAAAGGCTCTCCGCTCCGGCAAAAACGAACTGCTCGGCGTCGTGCTTAACGGCCTCTCCCCTCGCCGTATCGAATACTACTCCAACTATCGTTACTACCGGAGCTACAAAAAATACTACGGCACGCAGGACTAACCGCGCCGCGCAGCGGCGCGGACTGACCAATGCCCAATGTCCAATGACCAATGGGTAGACAGCTTGTAGCCGCGAGCCCAGCGCTTGGGTTCAGTGTATACCAGTTACACCTCCTAATGGGACTTTAGCATGTCCCAATGTAGCCCCGACCGGTGGTCGGGGTTTATAGGGGACGCCCGACCACCGGTCGGGCCTACACCAGACGAAAGTCTTATTTCATGCCATAACTGGTATTAACTGGTCATTGTGGTCATTGGTCATTTCGCCCCGTTCCGCCGGGCGACGAGGCTTGTCATTCGTCATTCGTCATTCGTCATTCGTCATTCGTGATTTCCGCCTTCCTACCTACCGATTTTGACGCCACCCGTCCCGTCGCGCTCATCGCCGGCCAAGGCATCTATCCGGTGCTCATTGCGCAGGCGGTGCGGCGCGCCGGCGTGCCGCTTCGCCTGATCGCCTTCGATGAGGAGACCCGCCCCGATTTAATCGAATCGTTTCCCGCCTCCGAGCGACGCGTGATTCAAGTCGGCCAACTCGGCAAAATGCTCGCGACGCTCAAGGACTACGGAGCCGGCTACGCCCTCATGGCCGGCCAGATCACACCGCGCCGTCTCTTCAAAGGCCTCCATCCCGACTTAAAGGCCGCTCGGATTTTGATGTCTCTCAAGCGCCGCAATGCCGAAACGATTTTCGGCGCCATCGCCCACGAGATCGAAGCACTCGGCATAAACCTGCTCGATGCCCGCAGCTTCCTTGACGACCAACTCGCTTCGACCGGCTGCATGACCGGTCGCAGCTTTCCTATCGACCACGATTATGTCGCCCACGGCGTTCAGATCGCCCGCGAATGCGCCCGCCTCGACATCGGCCAAGGCTGCGTCGTCCGCAAAGGCACCGTTCTCGCCGTCGAAGCCTTCGAGGGCACCGACGCCATGCTCCGCCGCGCCGGCGAGTTCAAGACCGACGAAGCCCTCTTCGTCAAAACCGTCAAAGCCCGCCAAGACTACCGTTTTGACGTGCCGTGCTTCGGCTTAAAAACCTTGGAAACCATGCGCGAAGCCGGCCTAAAAGCCGCAGCCCTCGAAACCGGTCGCGTTATCCTCTTGGACAAATCCGCCGTGGTTACCCAAGCCAAATCCTGGGGCATCCATCTCCTCGGCTTCGAATAAACAGCCACTTGCGCAAACGACATCACCCCACCACGTTCTCTCCATGAAAAACGACGTCGTGCCCGTAATCGTCAAAGGAGTGATGCCCACCTCCAACGGCTGCGCCGTGTTCCTCGGCGACGACAACAAGACCTTTGTGATCTACGTCGACCACTCCGTGGGCAACGCCATCCAAATGACCCTGGACGGTGTCAAAAAAGAGCGTCCCCTCACCCACGAGTTGATCGGCCACATCCTGACCGGCCTCGGCGCCACCATCGACCATGTCGTCATTAACGACGTCAACGAAGGCACCTTTTTTGCCCGAATCCTCCTGAGGATGGAAAACGAACTCGGCAAAAAGATCGTCGAGTTGGATGCCCGCCCCAGTGACTCGACCGTCCTCGCACTCCAGCACCAGCGGCCGCTCTTCGTTGCCCGCAAAGTCTACGACACGGTCGAAGACATGACCGAGATCCTCGAACGCGTTCTTCGCCAGCAAAGCGACGAAACCGAGTCCTCCGAAGAAGACGACGACAAGTAATCCTGTGCCGGAATCATCGTCACCCGGAGCCCGTCCGACCGCCGCGCTCCCGCCTCCCCTCGTCGCGGGCGCTCCGCTCACCGCGTTGGCACCCATGCAGGATGTCACCGACTTGGCCTTCATGGGCGTGATCGCCCACTACGGCGCTCCCGACTATTTTTTCACGGAGTTCTTTCGCGTCCACGCCCAATCGAAGCTCGAAAAACATATCGTGCGCTCGATCGACGAGAACACCACCGGACGCCCGGTGTTCGCGCAGCTGATCGGCGAGGACCTCCACCACTTGGCGCGCGCGGCCACCGACCTGCTCCGCCATCCCGTGGCCGGCATCGACCTCAACATGGGCTGCCCCGCCCCCAAGGTTTACAAGAAAAACGTCGGCGGCGGCCTGCTCCGGGACCCGGCCAAGATCGACGAAATTCTTGGCGTCCTTCGCCAGACCGCCACCGGGCTTTTCACCGTAAAAATGCGTATCGGTTTCGAGGATACCGTTCACTTTGAACGCATCCTTGACCTGATCAACAAACACGACGTCGACCTGCTCAGCGTGCACGGACGCACCGTGAAGGAGATGTATCGCAGCGAGGTTCACTACGATTACATCGCCCGCGCCGTCGAACGCGTGAAATGCCCCGTGCTCGCCAATGGCAACGTCACCTCCGCCGCGACCGCCGTCCGCGTCCTCGCGCAGACGAAAGCCGCCGGGGTGATGATCGGTCGCCACGCGATCCGCAACCCCTGGATTTTTCGCCAATGCCGGGAGGCATTCGCCGGCCGGGCGGTCACGTTGATCACGCTGGCCGAGGTGCATGATTACGTGGTTCGCCTCTACGATGCGACGGACCACGCGGGCCTTCTTGAGCGCGACCACGTGAACAAGATGAAGAAATACCTCAATTTCGTCGGCCAGAGCGTGGATAGCACGGGGGCGTTTCTCCATGAGATGCGCCGCACCGAGACCAAGGCGGAACTCTTTGGCGTGTGTGATCGCCACCTGCTCACCGCGGCGGAAAAGCTTTTCGCGGACGAGCCCTACCCCGGCGTCATTGCGCGCCCTAACTGCGAAACCCCCTCTGCCAACGCGGACGGCTGTTCGCTGGAAACAATCACCGCTTGACCAACGTAGACGCGGCATCCTGCCGCGTTTCCGCGGTCAACCAACCCAACGCGGCAAGATGCCGCGTCTACCCTACAATCAACGTGAGGCGATAAGCGCAGCCGCCGCCGCCTCGCGGGCCGCCAGCGCAGGGTGTTCCAAAATCACCAGCGAATACGAAAACGCCCGCGCCTTAATCAGATCGGGATGCGTGTGAATCAGCTTGGGATTAATGCTCCGGCAGATCGGTCGTATCTCCGCAACCATCCAGCCTTCGCGGATCCTTTGCCTGTATTCGTCCTCATACTCTCCCTCGATCACCAAATAGTCCTGAACCCCATTGGTGGCGACGAAACCGAGCCGCCCTGGTCCGACAAGTTCAGCAACGTAACGAAGATTGACAGCGACCATAGCGATTCGGGGTTGAGAAAAAGATGACACAAGTTGGTCCGCCTGCAACCGGGCCGATGATTGAAAAGGTAGGAGCCCGTTTACGGGCGATGAGCGGCAATTGAAAAACTTCTGGCGTCCGCATGCCCAAACATCGCCCCCCCAACATCGCCCGTAAACGGGCTCCTACCCTCAAACCGCTGCGGCGACTCCGTCCAGTTTCAACACGCGATTCGCGTGGCTGCGGACTTGGTTCAACAGCTCGGTGTCGCTCGCGAGCGAGTGACCATACGAAGGAATCAGCTCACGCAGCTTAGCCTGCCAGGCCTCGCTCTTGGCCTGCTCGGGGAAGCATCGCTGAATAAGTCCCAACATGATGGAAACCGCCGTCGATGCTCCTGGCGAAGCACCCAGCAACGCGGCGATCGAGCCATCGGCTGATGCGACCACCTCGGTGCCGAACTGGAGCACGCCCCCGCGTTGCGCATCCTTCTTGATAATCTGCACGCGCTGACCCGCTACCTCCAGTCGCCAATCCTCAGGCTTTGCCTCGGGAAAATACTCCTTCAACGCTTCGAAACGTTGCTCGGACGACTGCATGACCTGCCCGATTAAATACTTGGTGAGATCCACGTTGTCGCGCGCGACCGCGAGCATCGGCCCGAGGTTGCTTGGCTTGATCGACGCTGGTAGGTCGAGGAATGACCCGGCTTTCAGAAACTTGGTGGAGAACCCGGCGTAAGGTCCAAAGAGCAGCGACTTTTTCCCATCAACCACTCGCGTGTCGAGGTGCGGCACCGACATGGGCGGCGCTCCAACCGAAGCCTTGCCGTAAACCTTCGCCTGATGCCGACCGACCAACTCGGGGTTGTCCGTGCGCAACCACTGGCCGCTGACCGGAAAGCCCCCGAACCCGCGCCCCTCGGGAATGCCCGATTTCTGGAGCAGCGGCAGCGCCCCGCCACCCGCACCGAGAAACGCGAACCGCGCGATGATCTTCCGCTTAGTTTCGCGCCCTTCGACCTGGAGTTTCCAACGTCCATCGGCACGGCGGACGATATCCGTCACGCGCTCGCCGAGGTGGACGCTCACGCCGGGCTGTTTGCTCAGCGACTCCAACATCCCCTGAGTCAACGAACCGAAATTCACATCGGTGCCCTCATCCGAGCGCGTTGCCGCGACCGGCTCGGCCGCGTCCCGCCCTTCGATAACCAACGGCGCCCACGCCGCGATCTTCGCGCGATCCTCCGTATAAGCCATGCCCGCGAACAACGCGTGCGCCGACAACGCCTCGTAACGCGCCCGCAAAAACCCGACGTCCTTTCCTCGCACAAAACTCAGGTGCGGCACCTGCGCGATAAAACTCGCCGGTTCCGGCAAGCGTCTGCGCTCCACGAGCGAGGCCCAAAATTGTTTGGATACCTCAAAGGCTTCGTTGATTTGAATCGCCTTGGAGATGTCCACCGAGCCGTCCGGCGTTTCCGGTGTGTAATTGAGTTCACACAATGCGGCGTGACCCGTCCCAGCGTTATTCCAAGGATTCGAGCTCTCACCCGCCACCACTTCGAGCGCTTCGATGATCTCGATCTTCAGCTCCGGCTGCAGCTCTTTGAGCAACGTGGCCAGCGTGGTGCCCATCACACCCGCTCCCACAAAGACCAAGTCCACTTCCTCCATAGTTCGACGGTTTTTCATGTAAATAAAAATGCGAGAAAAAGCAGACCAGACAGCCGAAGTCAGGCCACGCTGCGCATATCTTGTCATGTATTCAGATCCCTACCACGCCCCCCGCTTCAGCTAATTTTATGTCCCAACTCCCCGACTGCCTCTATTGCCGTAAAGATGAGCGCCTAAGCGACTTGATGATCGAGATCATCCCGCTCCAGGTTTCCACGCTCTACCTCTTTAAAGAACAAACCTACCGCGGTCGCTGCGTCGTGGCCTATAACCATCACGTCAACGAGCTCTTCGAACTGCCCGAAGCCGAGCTTGCGTTGTTTATGCAGGACGTCGCCCGCGCGGCGAAGGCTATGAAAACCGCCTTCAATCCCGCCAAGATCAACTACGGCGCCTACTCCGACAAACTCCCGCATCTCCACATGCATCTCGTGCCCAAATACACGGACGGTCCGTCGTGGGGAACGACGTTCACCATGATGCCGGAGCCCAAGCAACTGCTCTCCGGAGCGGACTACGACGGTTTGATCGCGCAGATTAGAAAAGCGTTGGGTTGTTAGTTGAAGCCGTCGTCGGTCCCCGCCTGATTCACAGGTATGAGCCGTGAAACGTGTTACCGCTGCTTCTGGCCGAAGCCGCTTTGCTGGTGCGCCTCCATCACTCCGATGGCGACGCGCACACGTTTCGTATTCCTGATGCACCCGAAGGAATTCAAGCAGGAGAAAGCCGGCACCGGGCGGCTCACGCACCTGTGCCTCGCGGACAGCGAAATCCACATGGGTATCGGTTTCGATGAGCACGACGCGGTTCAAGAGCTCATCGCGGACCCGCGCAACCTGCCGATGCTCGTCTACCCAAGTGTCGGTGCGCGCAACCTCTCCAACGGCGACCTGCACGCAGCCGATCTCGGCGACCGGCGCCTGGTAGTTTTTCTCTTGGACGCAACGTGGGCACTTGCGAAAAAAATGCTTCGCCTCAGTCCGTCGTTGCAACGCCTGCCCCGCCTCATGTTCACGCCGTCGGCACCGAGCCGCTACGTCATCAAACAGCAACCCGTCGAAGGGTGTCTATCGACATTGGAAGCTTCGCACGAGCTGCTCCTCGCCCTGCAACGTTCGGGTCTCGACGACTACGCGTTGCCGGAACAATTGCTCGGCTTGTTCGCGCGCATGCAGGATTACCAGCTCCGCTGCGCGCGCGATCCGGCGCGCGAAGGGTATCGACGCCGGCCCTACAGCGCGCCGGCGGATCGCGTCGGCGCGCAAGGCCGCACCGGCGCGCGCCGCATCCGCGTGCTCAACCTCGGCACCCCGCCGGAAAAGTGACCGTCAACGTGGGAGCGAGCTTGCTCGGGAAAACGGATAGTCGCGAGCAAGCTCGCTCCCACATCGGAACCGGAAGGGCCGTTAGGATTGGTTCTGAAAAACGCGGCGAGACGCCGCGTCTACTTTTCGGCAGCAAACATCCGGGCACAAAAAAACCCGCCTTCGCAGGCGGGCTGGAATCGATAAGTTTCGCGGAGGCTTACTTGGCCTTGACGGCACCACGCTTGAACTTCGTGGTGAACTTCTCGACGCGGCCGGCCGTGTCGACGATGCGCTTCTCGCCGGTGTAGGCGGGGTGCGAATCAGAGGTCACGTCGCGAAGGACGATGAAGTGCTCGACGCCATCGATGACTTCCTTACGGGCGGACTTCATCGTGGACTTGGTGAGGAAACGCTTGCCGCTCGAAACATCGAGGTAGCAAACGTTGTTGAGGACAGGATGGCCTTCGGCTTTCACGTTATTAAAGAGGGGGTTGGATTAACCTTGGCGGGCCTTGTAGCGAGGCTCGACCTTGTTGATGACGTAGATGCGGCCTTTGCGGCGGACGACCTGGCAGGCAGGGTGACGCTTCTTCGCGGATTTGATAGAGGAAACAACTTTCATAAAAGGGACGAAAACACCGGTCGTGCGGGCCTCTGTCAATGGAAATATTGACCCGTTTTGCGTCAGTTGCGACTCGGGTCCTCAGGCTCGTTGGCGAGCAGTTTCCAATCATCGTCAATCTGGCCCAACAGGTCGCGCCAAAGCTGCTCGTCAGGTGCGTCCTCCAGAAGGTCGGCGACGAGGGGACTCACCACCCACGTGTCGCGTCTTAATTCGTCTTCAAGTTGTCCGCTGGTCCAACCCGCGTAGCCGAGGAACGCCCGCATGTGCACGCCCTCCTCGTTCATCAACTCCTCGGCCTTTTGGGGATCGATTCCAAACATGAGTTGAAACCCTTCGTGGTCGGGATGGGGGCGCCACACGCAAAGAATGACCTGGGTCGGCTGCACCGGCCCGCCCGAGAAAAGCGGGACGTTGGCCAGCGCACTGAGGCCAAACTCGGTGGAGAGTTCGCCCAAGGTTTTTTCCAGCGGGCGGTTGAGCACCACGCCCATCGCGCCGTCCCCATCGTGGGAAGCGATCAAGATCACAGTGTGCTTAAAGGTCTTCTCGCGCAGCGAAGGGTGGGCCAGGAGCAAAGAGCCGCCAAGCACGGCGGAGGGGTCGGAATGTCGGGTGGACATCAGGCGATGAGCGACAGCGGAATACGGTTTAGAGTTTCACTACTTTCACGTTGGCATCCTCGAGCAAGGGACCGACCAGCGGATCGTTGTTGTAGTCGTAGCGATAACGGATCTCGGCGATGCCGGCGGCCGCGAGAATCTTGGCGCAATTAATACAGGGAAAGTGGGTAACGTAGGCGATGCCATGCTCAACGGGGCTCCCACGCCTCGCGGCGTCGGCGATCGCGTTTTGCTCCGCGTGAACCGTGGCCTGTTCGCGACCTTCGCGCAGCCGTGAAACGTGCGGAGTGCCGGGGAGGAAGCCGTTATAACCTGCGGCGATGAGACGGTTCTGCCGGTCACCGCCGCTCACGATCACGCAGCCCACATGAAGGCGTTCGCACGGAGAGCGCGTGGACATCAACACGGCGGTCGCCATGAAGTAATCGTCCCACGAAGGGCGTTCGGTAAACTGTTGGGTGGCTTGGGCGATCAGATCGACCGCGGAGCTCGGCTCGCTCATAGGTTGGCAATCGGTAGCCCGGCCCCGAAAAAATGCCACTCCCAATCGCGCGCATTCACCGCCGAATCAGCCCGCGCACATATACCAACACGTCACGAACCCGGAAAAAGCATAACCTATTAGGTTATGCTTTTTCGGGTTGGCGGGGTATGAAGTGGGGTAAGCAAGGGTGAGCGAGTGCGTGCCGGGCGACATCCTTGGGCTTGGCACATCGGGGGCGGGCCTGACAGGGTGCGCGCATGGCCACCTTGCACGATCTTGTCCGCTACTGCGATGAACGCACCCGCCGCTCCGCCTACAAGGACGCGCCCGGCGCTTTCAACGGCCTGCAACTCGCCAATAGCGGCCGCGTCACGCGCATCGGTGCCGCCGTCGACGCCGGGGTTATCCCGTTCCGTCAGGCGGTCGCGGCCGGCGTTGATTTTCTGATTGTTCACCACGGGATGTATTGGGACATGCCCCGCCCGCTCACTGGTCCCGCCTATGACCGCGTCGCCACCCTCATCCGCGGCGACTGCGCCCTCTACAGTAACCACCTGCCTCTCGACGGTCACCCCGAGTTGGGCAACAACGCCCTCCTCGCCCGTCAACTCGGCCTCCTACCCGACCGGCCGTTCCTCGTGAGAGACGGCGAGTCCATCGGCCGCATCGCCGCACACACGGGCTCGCGGTCGGCGTTGCGCGCGCAACTCGAGCAACTCTACGATCGGGTCATCGCCATCGAATACGGCTCAACTGCGCCGACCTCCGTGGCGTTTTGCAGCGGGAGCGGCAACAGCGCGGTCCCGGAGCTCTTGCCCGCCGGCGTCGACACCCTCGTCACCGGCGAGCTGCGCGAGGAGTGGTTCAACACCGCGCAAGAACAGGGCCTTAACCTCTACTTGTGCGGGCACTACGCGACCGAGGTGCATGGCGTGAAAGCCCTCGCCGCCGAACTTGGCGCCGCGTTCAACCTGCCCTGGGAATTCATCGCGACCGATAATCCGCTTTGATTTCCACCGCAAGTTCGCAACAGTCCGCCTCCCTCAGCGCCCGCACTCCCATGAAGAAAATCGCCATTCTTAACGGCCCCAACCTCGACCGCCTCGGCAAGCGCGAGCCCGAGATCTACGGGCACGCCACCCTCGCCGATCTGGAGGTCTCCTTGCGCGCGGAGTTCAGCACCACGACTTCGCTCGATTTTTTCCAGTCCAACCACGAGGGCGCCCTGATCGATAAAATCGCCGCGCTGGCCGACGCCACGTTCGACGGCATCGTCATCAACGGCGCCGCCCTCACCCATACCAGCGTCGCCCTCCGCGACGCGCTCGCCGGCGCACATTTGCCGACGGTCGAGGTCCACATTTCCAACATCTACAAGCGCGAAGAATTCCGCCACACGTCGCTCACCGCGCCCGTCGCGCTCGCGGTCATCAGCGGACTCGGACTCGAAGGCTACTTCGCCGCCGTGCGGTTTCTCCTCAAGCGGTGAACAGTTCCCCGACCCCAGGTGAATCCCAGTGGTTTGTGTGTCACACCAAACCGCGTTGCGAAAAAAAGCTTTCCGCCCTGCTGACTGCTGAGGCCGTCGAACACTACCTGCCGCTCGTCGAAAGTGTGAAGCGCTACGGCAAGCAGACCAAGCGCTTCACCAAGCCGCTGTTCCCCGGCTACGTTTTCGCGCAGGTCGTGCTCGAAAACAAAGCCCGCATTTATCAACAGGACTTGTTGGCGCGCGCTATTCCCGTCGTGCACGAGACCATCTTCTTGCGCCAGCTAGCGGACGTGCGTGCGTTGATGGCCTCCGGCCTTGAGTTGACGTTACGACCGCTCCTCCAACGCGGCACGCGCGTGCGCGTTGTCAGCGGGCCTCTCTGGGGAATTGAGGGCGTGGTGGACAACCCCGACGACCCCAAGGGGATCATCGTCGCGGTCGACGTCCTTCAACAGGGCCTCCACGTGCGCATGTCGCCCGACGACATCGAACCTTTGCCCTGACCCGCTCCGCCGGAATCGGCACCGCGACGCGCCGGGCGAGTCTTTACTGTGCGCCCCACTGCAACCACGCGTAATGCGCCGCGTGCATCGTGGCGCAGGCCGCCAACGCCGCCGCCGAGTCGTCGATCGTCACACCCCAGCCACCCGGCAGATCCTGCAGTTTTTTGATGCCGAACGGCTTCGCGATATCGTAAAGCCGGAACAACGCGAAGCCCGCGAGAAACACCGCCCAGTTCGGAACCAACTCGGCGAAACGCGTCCATCCGATGAAGCACAACGGCATGGCGACAAACTCATCGAGGACCACTTTACCAGGATCGCGTTCGCCCAACCGGAACTCCGCCTCGCCGCAAATCGCGACCGAAAAATAAATCCCCGCCAGACTAAAAAGCACCAGGCCCACGTCACCAATCCGGCCGGCAAACACGGTCGTAAAATACAACAGCCCCGCCACCGAACCCCACGTGCCGGGGGCGTTGCGCATGCGCCCAACCGGGCCAAGGGTCGCGCACGAAACCACCCAGGCCGTCGGCAAAAATCGCGGCCAGATCGGCTGCCTCAGCGCGTTCATGTCATCTCGTCAAACACCACGCCTCGATACTTCACCAGGTAATCATAACCCGAGCGCACCGTGAAATACACGCCGAGGATGAACAGCCACAATCCGACCTGATGGATCACCTGGCTATAGGGCGAAAAATCGAACGCCAGCCAGCCCGCGACGTCCTTTTGGAGCATGGGCACGAACAGCAAAAATCCCACCGCGATGAGTTGCGTGAGCGTCTTGGCTTTCCCACCGCGCTCCGCCGCCACCACCACGCCCTTGGCCGCGGCCATCATCCGCATGCCCGAAATCAGGAACTCGCGGCAGAGCACGATCAACACGAGGTAGATCGGCACGACATCCCCGTCCACGAACGCGATCATGATACCCACCACAAAAATCTTGTCCGTAATCGCGTCCATGAATTTTCCGAACGTCGAGATTAGCTTTCGCTTGCGGGCAATATAACCGTCGAGCCAGTCCCCGATTGCCGCCGCAATGAACAACCAAAACGCCAGCGTGGCCGCTCCCGGCCATTGCTCGTTCATCAGCCAGACCACCACAAACATCAGCGGGACGCGCGAAAGAGTGATGAGGTTGGGCAGATTCATGGGAGCGAACTCGGGTTTCCGGCGAAGACAGTGACGGGCCTTCGCAAAGGCAACCCAACAAACGCAACGATTTGGTTCTCGCCCGGCGTCGCCCCGCACCAATGCTTGGATGTCCTTATGCGTCATTGCATTTATCCCGGCACATTCGATCCGCTCACCAACGGCCACCTCGATGTTCTCCACCGTGCCGCCAAGCTATTTGACCGCATCACCGTGGCGATAGCACGCAACCCCGGCAAAGGCCCGGTCTTCTCCCCCGAGCAACGCCTGGAACTCGTGCAGGCCAACATCGGCTCCTATCCGCACGTCACCGCAACCATCTTCGACGGGCTTTTGGTGGAGTTTGCCGTAAACCAAAAAGCCGATGCAATCATCCGCGGCCTGCGCGCACTTTCCGACTTCGAATTTGAGTTCAACATGGCGCTGATGAACCGCCACCTCATGCCGCAGATCGAGACGCTGTTCGTCATGCCACACGAACAGTATAGCTACACCAGCTCCTCGCTCGTGAAACAGGTTGCGCGTTATGGCGGGGACATCTCGCACTTCGTCCCGGCAAACGTTGCCACGGCCTTGGATACGGCGTTCCCGCGTCCGGGTTGAAGCGGCGTAAACATGGGGGATCCAAAGTGAGTCGGTCGTGCAACATCGCCGGCGACCCCCGTCTGGAGGGATTCAGTCGTTGCGTCATACGACCGCGTAGCCGTTAAATCGGACATCTTGCGCTGATTCCTGCGTCCACTGTCCGACTCCCCTCGTTCAATCTTCTTTATGGCGAAATCTGGCTCCTCCAAACTCTGGTTGTTCATTGTTGTCATCGCGATACTCGGCGCCGGCGCCTATTTTTATCTCAAACGCACCGCCACCCCGCCTGCCGAGTTCGTCACCACGACCATTACGCGGAGCGACATCATCCAGTCGGTCACTGCCACCGGCGATCTCCAGCCCGTCACGACCGTCGAAATCAGCTCGCAGATTTCCGGCCTCATCAAAGAGGTGCTGGTTGATTTTAACTCGCAGGTGAAACAGGGCGACCTCCTCGCCCGCATTGATCCCGCGACCTACGAGGTGCGCCTCAACTCCGCCCGCGCCCAACTGGCCAACACCCGCGCCAACCACACTCTCGTTAAGCTCAACACCGAGCGCACCCGCGCCCTCCGCGCCAAGGAACTCGTTTCCCAACAGGAACTCGACCAAGCCGAGGCCCAACTCACCCAAGCCGAAGCCCAGTTGCAGATTCAACAAGCCTCCGTCCAAACCGCCGAGGTCGACCTCGCCCGCTGCAACCTCTACGCCCCGATCGACGGCATCGTCATGGACCGCCTCGCCGACGTCGGCAAAACCGTCGCCGCCAGCCTCAACGCTCCCAAGCTTTTCTCCCTCGCCGCCGACCTCACCAAGATGCAAATCGAAGCCGATGTCGCCGAGGGCGATATCGGCTCCGTCGAGCTCGGCCAAACCGTCAACTTCTCGGTCGACGCCTACCCCAACCGTCAATTCCGCGGCCGCGTTTCCCAGATCCGCAACTCCCCCGTGATCGTCCAAAACGTCGTCACCTACGTCACGATCATCGATGTCACCAACGACGATTTGAAGCTCAAGCCCGGCATGACCGCCAACGTCTCCGTCATCACCGCCCGCAAGGAAGACGTCCTGCGCATCGCCAACAGCGCCTTGCGCGTCCGCATCCCCGAAAAACTACTGCCCGCAAAGCCCGAAGCCGCCGACGCGCCGAAACCCGCGACCCGCGAGCAGATCCAACAACTGATGACCGAAGCGGGCGCCAGCCAAGGCTCGCGTCGCATGTCCCCCGAGGTGCGCGCCCGCCTCCTGCAACTCGCCAAGGAGCGCAATTTGGAACTCCCCTCCCGCCTCACCCGCGGTGGCGACGACGAGAATGGCGGCGTTATCACTCGCACGGTCTACAAACTCGCGGGCACCGCCAACGCTCCCAAAGTGATCCCCGTCACCATCAAAACAGGCATCACCGACGGCAGCGCCACCGAGATCATCGAAGGCTTGGAACCGGGCGACACCCTCATCACCAGCGTCTCCCAACCCGGCGCAAAACCCGCCTCCGGCGCGGCCGCCGCATCCAATCCGTTCAGCGGCGGCGGCCCTCGCCGCTGATCCCGACGACTACCCGATCATGGAGCCCATCATCAAACTGAAGGACATCCAGAAAACCTACGCCAACGGCGAGGTCATGGTCCATGCGGTGCGCGGCATCTCCCTGGACATCCACAAAGGCGAGTTCATCGCCATCATGGGCGCTTCCGGCTCCGGCAAATCGACCCTCATGAACACCCTGGGTTGCCTGGACCGGCCCACCAGCGGCACCTACCACCTCGACGGAATCAACGTCTCCGACCTCGGTCGCAACCAACGCGCCGACGTCCGCAACCAGAAAATCGGCTTCGTCTTCCAGGGCTTCAACCTGCTCTCCCGCACTACCGCGTTGGAGAACGTCGAGTTGCCCATGCTCTATGCGCCGCGCCGCATCTCCGCCCAAGAGATGCGCGACCGCGCGATGCACGCTTTGGAGATTGTCGGCCTCGCCCCGCGTTACGACCACCTTCCCAACCAGCTTTCGGGCGGACAACAACAGCGCGTGGCCATCGCCCGCGCCCTCGTCAACAACCCGCAAGTCATCCTTGCCGACGAACCCACCGGCAACCTCGATACCAAGACCTCCGTCGAGGTCATGGGCGTTTTCCAAAAACTGAACAACGAGGGCATCACCATCGTGATGGTCACCCACGAGCTCGACATCGCCCGCTACTGCAAACGAAACCTCATCGTCCGCGACGGCTTGGTCGTCCGCGACGAAGCCGTCAAAGACAGGTCCTTCTCCGCTGCGGAAATGCAGAAACTCGTCGCTGCCGAAACCGCCGCCAAACTCACCGTCGCCGCCGCGGCGACGGAATGACCAATGCCCAATGACCAATGACGCAACGCACCTAGGCGGAAAAACCCCGCGCCTCTTTTCCGTCCATTGGTCATTGGACATTGGTCATTGGTCATTCGGTCTCGATCTCCGCTCACTGTAACCATGCGCATCATCGCCACCACCGTCATCGCCCTCCGTGCGCTTCGCCGTAACAAGATGCGCTCGGTCCTCACCGCCCTCGGCATGATCATCGGCGTGGGCGCTGTCATCGCGATGGTGAGCATCGGCAACGGCGCTAAATCCCAGGTCGAAACCTCCATCGCCAGCCTCGGCCAGAACGTCGTCACGGTGTTCCCCGGCACATTCACCAGCGGGGGAGCCCGCGGCGGTTGGGGCTCCGCCAGCTCACTCACGCCGGAGGATGCTCTCGCCATCCAAAACGAAATCACCGGTGTCGTGGCCGTCAGCGCCGAGGTCCGCGACCGCCAACAAGTCCTCGCCAACGGTCTCAACTGGAACACCACCGTCTTCGGCGAATCCCCCGAATTCCTCGGCATCCGGGTATGGGGCCTGACCGACGGAGTCATGTTCACCGAGGCCGAAGTGCGCGGCGCGGCCAAGGTCGCCGTCATCGGCCAGACCATCGCCGACCAGATTTTCCCCGGCTCCGATCCGATCGGCCAGACTCTCCGCATCCGCAACATCCCGTTCAAGGTCATCGGCGTGCTTTCACGAAAAGGTTTCAACTACTTCGGCACCGACCAAGACGACGCCGTGATCATTCCCTACACGAGCGCCATGCGCCGCGTTTCTCGACGCACCAACCTGAACACCATCCTCATCCAGGCCGCTACTCCGGAGCAGATGCCCCTCATCCAGGAGGAGGTCACCGATCTGCTGCAACAACGTCGTCAAGGCCGTGACCCCGATTTCACCGTGCGCAACCAACTGGAGCTCGCCGAAGCCGCCACCGCCACCTCGCGCACCATGACCGCCCTCCTCGGGGCCATCGCCGGCGTATCGCTCATCGTCGGAGGCATCGGCATCATGAACATCATGCTCGTCTCGGTCACCGAACGCACCCGCGAGATCGGCATCCGCCTCGCGATCGGCGCGCATGATCACGACATCCGTCTCCAATTCCTCATCGAGGCCATGGTCCTCAGCCTCATGGGCGGCACCTTGGGCATCCTCCTCGGCATCGGTTCCTCCCAACTGGTCTCTCAACTCAACGGCTGGCCCGTCCTCGTTTCCACAAGTGCCGTGCTCGTCGCGTTTATCTTCTCCGGAGCGGTCGGGATCGCCTTCGGTTTTTATCCCGCCCACAAAGCCGCCCAGCTCGACCCCATCGACGCCCTCCGCTTCGAATGATATTCCTCCGCCCCCAGTCCGGACTCGTTCTCGTTCTCTTACTCGTTCTCGTTCTCCCTGCTCGCTCCTCCGAACGCGACACCTTCGAGCTCACTAGCGCCATCGCTCTCTTCGACGCCAAACGCGTCCCCGAAGCCCGCGAACAACTCGCCGCCATCGTCACGCGCGATCCTAAAAACGCCCGCGCCCTGTGGTATCTTGGCCGCAGCGAGCTCAAGATGCAGCGGCGCGACGAAGCCACCGCCACCCTCGCCAAAGCCGCCGACCTCGCCCCCGAAGATCACCGTATCCTCGCCGACTACGGCAGCGCCAGTCTGCTCCGCGCGACCGAACTGGGCACGACGTTCCGCGCCATCGGCTTCGCCCGCCGCGGACGCACCGCCCTCGAACAGGCCGTGAAACTTGCCCCCGACGCCGTCAACTACCGCGAAGGTCTCGTCCAATTCTACACCCGCGCCCCCGGTTTCGCCGGCGGTGATTTCGACCGTGCCTACGAACACATCGCCGAAATCGACAAACGCGACCCTGCGCGCGGCACCGTCATCCGTGCCAACACGCTATGCTCTCAAAAACGCTACGACGAAGCCCTCGCCGTCTGCGAAACCTTCCTCCGCGACCACCCCGACAGCTACCTCGCGCTTTACACCCTTGGCCGCATCGCCTCCGAAACCGGCCGCGAACTCGCCCGCGGCGAACAAGCCCTGCGCCGTTGTCTCGAAATGACGCCTCGCCTTGAGGAACCCGACCACGCCGGCGCACACTACCGCCTCGGCCTGATCGCCGAAAAAGCCAGGCGCCCCGCCGACGCCCGCCGCGAATACCAAGCCGCCCTCGCGCTCGAACCCGCCTTCCGCGAAGCCCTCGAAGCGCTAGCCCGCACGAAGTAGGCCGCGAGCTTGCTCGCGCCCCTAAGTCGCTCATCCTGCCACATTGCCCGCATGAGCGCCCCGCCTCCGATCATTGAAGTCCAGTCCGTCACCAAACGCTTCGGCGACGACCCAGCGCGTGCGCCCGTGCTCCACAGCCTCACGCTGCGCATCGAACCCGGCGAATTCGTCAGCCTCATCGGCCCCAGCGGCTGCGGCAAATCCACCCTGCTTCGCCTCATCGCCGGCCTCGCCGGCCCGACCTCCGGCCGCGTCCTGATCGAGAACCAACCCGCCGACACCACGCCCACCGAGCGCGCCTTCATCTTTCAAGAAGCCACCCTCCTCCCGTGGCTCACCGTCCGCGACAACACCGAGCTCCTCCTCAAGCTCCGCGGCACGCCCACCGCCCAACGCCGCGCGCTCGCCACTCAACTCCTCGCACTGGCCCGCATCGGCCACCTCGTTGATCGTTACCCACGCCAGCTCTCGGGCGGCGAAAAAATGCGCGTCTCCATCGCCCGCGCCCTCATGCTGGAGCCGTCGCTCCTCCTGCTTGACGAGCCGTTCGGCGCGCTCGACGAGCTCACCCGTGAACATCTCAACGAGGAGCTGCTCGCCCTGCGCGAGCGCAGTCGCTGGACCGCCCTCTTCGTCACCCACTCCGTCGCCGAAGCGGTGTTCCTCTCCACCCGGATCGTCATCCTATCCGCCGGCAGTATCGCCCACGATATTTCCATCGACCTGCCCTTCCCTCGCAACGCCGCCACCCGCGAAGATCCCGCGTTCCACGCCCTCGTCGCTCACACCTCCCGCCTCCTCCGGCAGGTGGACAATGCCCTCCGTGCGCCGTCTCTAAGAACCGAATGCGTCACCGCATGAACCGCCACGCCCTCACGTTCGCGCTCCCGGTCTTCACCGGCGTCCTGCTCGTCGCAATCTGGTATGTCGTGCGTTTGTGGATACTACCCGAATCGCAACGCTTCCTGCTTCCCTCCCCCGACGCCGTCCTTCAGGCCTTCAGCGACAAAGCCCCGCAGCTCGCCGCCGCGACCGCCAGCACCGCCCTGGGCGCGCTCCTCGGCTTCGGCACCGCCGTCGTCGGTAGCGTGATCCTCGGTCTCCTGCTCTCGCTCTCGCCGCTCGTCCGCGCCGGCCTTTACCCGTGGCTCATGGCGCTCCAACTCACGCCCATCATCGTCCTCGCCCCCATTCTCATCCTCTGGGTCGGCCCCGGTCTGAAAAGCGTCGTGGTGATCACGTTTCTGATCAGCTTTTTCCCGCTCGTCGTAAACACCACGCAGGGCCTCGTCTCCACCGATCGCAACCTCCTCGACCTCTTCCGCATGGGGCGCGCCACTCGGCTCCAGCAGATGCTTCAACTCCGCGTCCCCGCCGCCCTGCCCTACTTCTTCACGGGCTTGCGCATCGCCGCCGCCCTCGCGCCCATCGGTGCCATCTCGGGTGACATTTTCGCCGGCAACTCCGCTGGCGGCCAAGGCGGACTTGGTTTTCTTGCGGTAATCTACAGCGCCCAATTTCAAATTCCCGCCCTCTTCGCCACCGCCATCGCCAGCTGCCTCCTCGGCTTCGTCTTCGCCGGCACGGTCGTCTGGCTCAGCTGGCTCGCCCTCCGCCGCTGGCACGACTCCTACGTCCCCAAGGACTCCTAAATGCACTCCCCCGCCCACGAACTTCTTTGTCGCGACCGCCGCCTCATCCTCGACGGCACGCCCCACATCGTCGGCATTCTCAACGTCACCGACGATTCCTTCTTCGACGGCGGACACCACAACTCCCTCGCGGCCGCCGTCTCCCACGCCCGCCTGCTCGTGGCCGAAGGCGCCTCGGTGATCGATATCGGCGGACAATCCACGCGCCCCGGCTATGTCGAAGTCGGTCCCGACGAAGAGATCCGTCGCGTCGTCCCGGTCATTCGCGAACTCGTGCGCCACGTCGCCGTGCCGCTCTCGATCGATACCTACCACGCCGCCGTCGCCGAGGCCGCCCTCGCCGCCGGCGCGCATATCGTCAACGACGTCCACGGACTCCAACGCGACCCCGGCATGGCGGCCGTGATCGCCCGCCACGGGGCCGCCGCGATTCTCATGCACAACGACGACGCCTTCCGCCAAACCCCCGGCGATGTCGTTGAGAAGATAAAGATCTTCCTCACCCACAGTCTGGCCCTCGCCGACGCGGCCGGCATCGACCTGCACCGCGTCATCCTCGACCCCGGCATCGGCTTTGCCAAAACCCAGGCGCAGAACTTGGAAATCCTCGCCCGCCTCTCGGAATTGCACGTCCTTGCCCGGCCGTTACTCCTCGGCGTTTCCCGCAAATCGGTCATCAGCCATGTCCTCGACCTCCCGCCCGACGAACGCCTCGAAGGCACCCTCGCGGTCACCGCCTTGGCGGTCTCCCAAGGCGTGCAATTCCACCGGGTGCACGACGTCCGCGCCAACCACCGCGCCGCACTCATGGCCTCAGCCCTCCGCTTGCCCTAAAAATCGTTCTCGTTCTCTCACTCGTTCTCGTTCTCCCTCCGACTCCCATGACCGGCCGCATCACCCTCTCCAACATGGTATTCTATGGATACCACGGTGACCTCCCCGAGGAGAACACCCTTGGCCAACGCTTCGTAATCGATCTCATGCTCACGCTCGACATCGCCGAAGCCGCCGCCCGCGATAGCCTGCACAAAACGGTCGACTACACCCAGGTCTACGGCATCTGCCGCGAGACCGTGGAGAAGGACCGTTTTAAGCTCATCGAGGCGCTCGCCAACCATGTCATTGATCGCGTGCTCGCCGCCTGTCCGACCGTCGAGAAGGTCGAGATCTCCATCAAAAAACCGTCCGTTCCCATCGCCGGTATTCTCGACTATGTCGCTGTCGAAACCAGCAAATCGCGTGCAGAAAGCCTACCTCGGACTGGGCGGTAATCTCGGCGACCGCCGCGCCCACCTCACCGACGCCCTGGCTCGCCTCGCCGCTACCCCGGAAGTCCGCTTAGCCCGGCTTTCTCCCGTCTACGAAACCAAGGCCGTCGGCCCGGGCGACCAACCCGATTTCCTCAACCTGGTCGTCGAGCTGGAAACCACCCTCGCGCCCCACGCGTTACTCGACGTGTGTCTGGCCACCGAGCAACACCTCGGCCGCATCCGCCGCGAGCGCTGGGGACCGCGCAGCATCGACCTGGACGTCCTTCTATTCGGCAACGAAATCATCCGCGATGAACGCCTGACCGTCCCGCATCCGCGTCTGCACGAACGGGCATTCGTGCTCGCGCCGCTGGCCGACCTCTCCCCTGACTTGGCCGTCCATGGCGAACCGATCCGCACGCACCTCACTCGCGCCGACCGTTCTGGTATCGCGGCGCGCCCCGACCTCGCGCTCGACACGCCGGTTCTCCTGGAAGAGGTGACGCTCCCCGCCCCGCCCCACGAGTTTTTCGCTGCGCTCGCCGACCGCGACCACGCCTTCTTTCTCGACAGCGGACTCTCCTCCGGCGGCCTCGGCGCGTATTCATTTATTGGATTCGATCCGTTTCTCATTTTGAGCGCCAAAGACGGCCGTATCACCGTCACCCGCGACGGCCGCACCGAAACCCACCCCGGCGACCCGCTCGCCGAACTCCAGTCTATCCTCCGCCGCTACCGCCGTCCAAACCCAGTTTGTCACTTAGGGCGTGTTTCTGAAATAGATCAGGTCGGCGTGAGAGGGAAAACGGGCTCGGCCAAGGCGGCCGAGGCGGAGGCGACCCAGCGGGTCGTGCCGCCGAGGACAACGCCGGCCCAGCCTGCTTTCCCTCTTACTCGTAGAGTTCGACGGCCTGAGGTATTTCAGAAACACGCCCTGATAGGTGACAAATCTTCCGCCGCCTCCGCCGCTCCTGTGCTGCCATTCACGGGCGGCGCGGTTGGCTTTTTCGGCTACGAACTCTGCACGCAGCTCGAAAAGCTCCCGCGCAACCGCCCCGACGACCTACCCGCAATCCCCGACTGCGAATTCGCCTTCTACGACGCGATCATCGCCCACGAACACGCCACCGCCCGCACCTGGCTCGTCGCCAATCCCGTGGCCACCACCCCCGCCGCCGCCCTGCTCGACCGCCTGCGCTCCACGCTGTGCCCCCCGCCTCCGCCCCCCGCCGCAGCTCCACCGACAGCCCAAACCACACCCACCCCCAATCCAGTTTGTCACTTAATAGGTGACAAACCTGGCTTGGTCCCGGCCGCCGCCCCGCTGCCTCCCGCTGCCAACTTTGATTTTCCCACCTACGCCGCCGCGATCGCCCGCATCAAAGCCTACATCGCTTCCGGCGACGTGTATCAGGTCAACCTCACCCAGCGCTTCGAGACCGCGCTCCCGTGCGAGCCTTATGCGCTCTATCAACGCCTCCGCGCGCGCAGTCCGGCCCCGTTTGCCAGCTATTTTTCATTCAGACCGGTCCAGATCGTGAGCAGCTCGCCGGAACGCTTCCTGACTTTTCACGGACGTCGCGTCGAAACCCGGCCCATCAAGGGCACTCGCCCGCGCTCCTCCGATCCGGTCGTTGATGCACGCCTCGCGGCCGAACTCCTCGCCAGCGAAAAGGACCGCGCCGAGCTGCTCATGATCGTCGACCTCGAGCGCAACGACCTCGGCCGCGTCTGCGAATTCGGCTCGATCCAGGTCGAAAAACTCTGGCAACTCGAGTCGCACCCCACCGTCCACCACTTGGTCGCGACCGTCTCCGGCACGTTACGCCCCGACGTCGACGTGGTTGACTGCCTGCGTGCGTCCTTCCCGGGCGGCTCCATCACCGGCGCACCCAAGATCCGCTCGATGGAAATCATCGACGAACTCGAACCTCACCGTCGCCACATCTACACCGGTGCCATCGGCTACATCGGCTTCGACGGCAACGCCGACCTCAACATCGCCATCCGCACCATCACCTGCGTCAACGGCCGCGCCTTTTACCACGTTGGCGGCGGCATCGTCTGGGACTCCGACCCCGCCGCCGAATACCAGGAAACCCTCGATAAAGGCCGCGCCATGCACTCCGCCCTCACCGGCGCCTAAACATCCGCCTTATCCTCGATTCGTTCTCACCGTCCGACTTTCCGCTTTTCGTGAATCTACTGTGTTTCGTGGTGAACCACCGCATCTCCGATCCCCGGTTGCCCTTCGCCCATTCCTCATTTCCCTAGCCGGTCTCCTCCGCTCCTCCGTCCATTGGTCATTGAGCATTGGTCATTCGTAATTTCCTCCCCATGTCCGCCCTCGCCAACCTCCAGCGCCTGAAGCTCACCGGCATCTGCCCCCCCGCCCGGGGTGCCGTGATCGCCGAGCTCACCCGCGGACACCCCGCGCCGGTCTGGCTGATCATCGCCGAGGATCTCAAGCACGCTGAACAACTCGCCGAGGACATCTCGTTTTTCCACCGGTCGGCCGGAGGCAACCCCGCATCGCTCGAAACGTTGATTTTCCCGGAGTCGATGCCCGACAGCCGCGACATGCGCGAAGCCTTCGCCGCCTCCGCCGACCGCACCACCGTCCTCTCCCGCCTGCGTTCCGCCGGTAGGGCGGCCACTCCGCTGGCCGCCGAGCAGCAACTCCTCGTCCTCACCACCCCCGCCGCGCTCCTCCAACCGGTCCCCGCGCTGGAGGAGTTTTCCCAACGCGAAATTACCCTCCGTCGCGGCGAGACACAACGGTTTCAAGCCCTCCTCGAAACCCTCCACTCGCTCGACTACGACTCCGAGGCCGTCTGCGAATCCCCCGGACACTACGCCATTCGCGGCGGCATCATCGACGTCTACCCGATCACTGCCAGCCAACCTTACCGTCTCGATTTCTTCGGCGACGAAATCGAAGACCTCCGCGCCTTCGACCCGGTCACCCAACGCTCCGGCGAACAGGTCAACTCCATCACCCTTTCCGCCTCACCCCGCCTCAAGCTCGGCACCTCCCGCACCGGCATCGCCGACTACCTGTCGCCCCACACCCAGCTCGTGTTCGTCGAGCCCGCCACGCTCGACGAAGAGTTTTCCGGCTTCGCCCGCGAGGGTTTCGACGGCCTCACGCCCATCCTCCAAAAAGCCGCCGGCGCCTTTGGCTTGGCCGACATCGACGAGGCCGCCGCGCTCTTCGACGGCGACGGCGTCACCGAAACCACCTGGGACACCGAGAGCCTCTCCCACCACCGCACCTACCCGTCCGACGAACTCGTCGCCCAAGAACGTCTCGCCGCCGAAGAAGACGCCCGCCGCAGTTTTCTCGCCCAACTCGTTGCCTGGAAAAAAGACGGCTACGGCCTCGCCTTCGTCGTCTCCAAAGAAGGCGAAGAACAACGCGTCAAAGAAATCCTCGCCGAAGACGCCCGCTTCAAGGGCCTGCAACCGCTCTGGGTGCGCGGAACCTTGAACGAAGGCTTTCGCTGCACCTACCGCGCCGGCGCCGGCCTGCTCTGGTCCACGCTCCCCAAACGCAAGCTCGGCGAGATCGGCGGGCTCGTCCTCGTCACGGAAACCGAGCTCTTCGGCCGCCAGCGCACGCGCCGCGTCACCGGCCCGCAACGCGCCTCCGTCAACCGCGCCCAAGTCGACCAACTCCTCGACTTCTCCGAACTGGTCGAGGGCGACTTCGTCGTCCACCTCCAGCACGGCATCGCCCTCTACCGCGGTCTCACCAAACTGGATACACGCGACGGCCAGCGCGAGGTGATCTCCTTGGAGTTCGACGACGGCGTCACCCTCCACGTTCCGCTCCAGGAGTCGCACCTCATCAGCCGCTACGTCGGCTTGGGTAAGACCAAACCCCAACTCGGCAAAGTCGGCTCCGGCCGCTGGGAAAAAACCCGCCAGGCCGCCGAACGCGCGACCATCGACCTGGCCGCCGATTTGCTAAAAATCCAGGCCCAGCGCGAAGCCCAGCCCGGCCACGCTTTTCCGCCGGATAACGACTGGCAGAAGGAATTCGAGGGCTCTTTCCCGTTCACCGAAACCAAGGATCAGCTCACCGCCATCGACGCCACCAAGTCCGACCTCGAACGCGCCCGGCCCATGGACCGCCTCATCTGCGGCGACGTCGGCTTCGGCAAAACCGAGGTCGCCATCCGCGCCGCGTTCAAAGTCGTCCAAGGCGGCAAACAGGTCGCCATCCTTGTCCCGACCACGATTCTCGCCCAGCAGCACCTCAACACGTTTCGGGAACGCATGGCCGGCTACCCCATCGCCGTCGAGATGGTCAGCCGTTTCCGCACCAAGGGCGAAACCACCCGCATCCTCTCCGCCACCGCCGCCGGCCAGGTCGATATCCTCATCGGCACCCACGCCCTGCTCTCCGAACGCGTCGCTTGGAAAGACCTCGGCCTCGTCATCATCGACGAGGAGCAACGCTTTGGTGTGAAACACAAGGAGCGCCTCAAAGCCATGCGCGCCACCGTGGATGTGCTCGCCATGTCGGCGACACCGATCCCCCGCACGCTCTACATGGCTATGACCGGTGCCCGCGACATGAGCGTGATCGAGACCCCGCCCGGCAACCGCCACCCGATCCAAACCATCGTCAAAACCTACGACGACAAAATCGTGGTGGACGCCATCCGCCACGAGCTGCGGCGCGGCGGCCAGGTCTTCTACCTGCACAACCGCGTGCAGACGATCAACCTTGTCGCCGCGCGCCTCCGCGAACTCCTCCCCGATGTCACCATCGGCGTCGGCCATGGCCAGATGGACGAACACGAACTCGAACGCGAGATGACCGATTTCGTCGCGGGCAAACACCAGGTGCTCGTCTGCACCACGATCATCGAGACGGGTCTCGATATTCCGAACTGCAACACGATCATCATCGAAGGTGCGGACCGCTTCGGCCTCTCGCAACTCTACCAACTCCGCGGCCGCGTGGGCCGGTTTAAGCACCAGGCCTACGCCTATCTCCTGCTCCACCGCCACACGCGACTGGTCGAGATCAGCCGCGAACGCCTCAACGCGCTCCGCACGCACAACCAGCTTGGCGCCGGTTTTCGCATTGCCATGCGCGACCTGGAGCTGCGCGGCGCCGGCAACCTGCTCGGCTCGCAACAAAGCGGCCACATCATCGGCGTGGGCTTTGAGCTCTACTGCCAGTTGCTCCGCCAATCCGTCGCCCGCCTGAAGGGCGAAAAACACGCCTCCGCGATCCGCGCCAACGTGAAGCTCGACTTCGTCTTCGTCGGCGAAGCCGCCCAGGGAGGGACGACCTCCGTGTCGTCCGCTCCGTCGTCCTCCACCGCGACCAGCTACCAAGCCATCAAAGCCGCCGAGCAATCCGCCGACGGCGCGGTGGAGGTATCCAAGATCCAAGCACGCATCCCGTCCGCCTACATCACCGAGACGCGCCTGCGCATCGACTTCTACCGCCGCCTCGCCATGGCCGGCGGTGCCGCGCAGCTCAAAGAAATCGAATCCGACCTTCGTGACCGCTTTGGCAAATATGGCGACGAAGTCCGCGCGTTGCTGCTGATCACCGAGATCCGCATCCGCGCCGAACAGGCCCGTATCCTCAGCGTTGAGACCGACTCCAGCCGCCTGAAGTGTCTTCGTGGCTCCGGCATTCGGGATGACTACGTGATGTTGGCCGGCAGTCGTTTCCCGCGCCTGGTTGCCCCGAAGCCGTTGGCGCGCCTCAAGGAGATCCTCACCTTCCTCGGCAACCTGCCAACTCCGTAAGGGAGGGACGACCTCCGTGTCGCCCGTTCCGCCCCGCCCTCGCCGCGAGCGCCAGGGTCGGTCGTCTGGAAGGGCGCCCAATCGAACTAGAATTTAAAGACGAGCTTGAGCCACGCGCCATCGGCGAGACCTGCGGCTCCGACTTCGCAGGTGCGGTGAGTTCGAGCCATTCGCCGGCGACGACCTCGGAGCGTAAAAACTAGGCGCGGCCGAGAAACGGTGAAGGGCCAAGCGAAAGGAACTAGGTTCATCGGTGGTGCAATCTGCCTCGTGCCCATCTTTTGACTTAACTAGGCATTGCGACGATTCACTTCAGCCCATCATCATTCAGTCATGAGCAAGATCGCCACCTCCGCTTCCAATTCCGTAGGCAATTCGTTTCCCTACGGGGCGGATTGGGTGCGCGCCGACTTCCATCTGCACACCAAAGCCGACCGCGAATTCAGCTACGCGGACGATCCCAATTTCTACAACAGTGCCTATGTCGATGCCTTGGAAAAAGCGGGCGTCCGGCTGGGCGTGATTACGAACCACAACAAATTCGACTTCACAGAGTTCAAAGGGCTGCGATCAACCGCACAAAAAAAGGGCATCGGATTGCTGCCGGGCGTGGAGTTGTCGGTCAACGACGGATCCAATGGCATTCATACGCTCGTTGTCTTCTCCGAAGCATGGCTTGCCGATGGTCAGGATCACATCAACCCCTTCCTCACGGTGGCTTTCGAGGGGAAAACACCTGCGCAATACGAGCAGGAAAATGGGCGATCCTCCCTGTCGCTGCTCGAAACCATCAAGAAGCTGGAAGGCTACCATCGGGACTTTTTCCTCGTGTTTGCCCATGTGGAGCAAAACAGCGGCTTGTGGACAGAGTTGGACGGTGGTCGCATCACGGAACTCGGCGCGAATGAGTTTTTCCGTCGGCGCACACTCGGGTTTCAAAAGGTCCGCACCCATGATGGCGCAGCCAGCGGCAAGCCCTGCCGCACCAAGGCGCAGGACTGGTTACAGGACTGTTATCCCGCCGAATTAGAAGGTAGCGATCCGAAGAGCATTACCGAAATCGGCAAGGGGCAGGCCTGCTATCTCAAGCTCGGCGAACTATCCTTCGACGCCGTCAAATTCGCCCTCGGGGACCCCGTTTCACGCGTTTCGAAGGCCCCGCCAAAGCGCACGGCCTCGCACCTTCGCAGTCTCCATTTCGATGGCGGCATCCTCAATGGGCAGACGCTGAAATTCTCCCCCGAGCTCAACACGCTCATCGGCATACGGGGCAGCGGCAAATCCTCCATTCTGGAGGCGATTCGCTACGTGCTCGACATCCCCCGGGGCGACAAGGTGCAGGACACCAAATACAAGGACGATCTCATCAAGCATACCCTTGGCAGCGGCGGCAAAGTTACACTTACCGCGCACGACACCTATGGTCAGGAGTTCACCGTTTCCCGCATCTTCCGTGAAGCGCCTAATGTCTATCTCGGTGGCAAGCTGCAGCCCGGTGTTTCCATTCGCGAGACGGTCTTGCGGCGTCCGATCTATTTTGGGCAGAAAGACCTATCCAGCACAGGCGAGGGGTTTGAAACCGATCTGGTCGAAAAGCTCGTTGGTGAGAAACTGCGACCGATCAGAACGGTAATCGATACCCAGCGCCAGCGTGTGCGCGAAGCGGTTGCTCGCTTCCAGAAGCTCAGCACCACCGCCGAGCAAAAGCGTCAATACGAGGCCGAATTGGCCGACGCCAAGTTTCGCCTGCAAAAGTTCGAGGAATACGGCGTCGCGGACAAACTCAAGAAGCGTGTGGGCTTCCAGCAGGACGCCGCAGCGCTTAACCGCATTTGTGATCGGATCGAGAACTTTATTGTCGGCCTCAATTCCTTTCTTGCAGAGCACGAGGACGAGCTGCGCAACGCGCCGGCCTACGTGTCCGCGCAAAACTCGGAATTTTTCGCCTCCTACTACGCCGAGTTTGCCCACGTCCTCGCCCAACTCGAAAAACTTAAACACGTAGAGCGTGACACTCGTGCCATGGCTAGCCGCCTCGACGCGAAGCAACGCGAGTTTGAGGAGGCACGCAAAGGATTGCAGGATGAGTTCGCCCAAATCGAAAGACAGCTCGCCGAGGAACTAAAGCAGACCGGAATCGCCGCCATCCAGCCCGACGATTTCATCCAGCAGCAGCAGCGCAAAACCAAGGCTGAACAGATGCTCGAAGCGCTGGCCAAGCAGGAGTCCCAAAAGGTAAATATTCGTGACGCGCTCCTTGCGGAGCTCGAAAAGCTAAACGAACTCTGGCTAAGCGAATTTAGCGCAATCAAGGAGGTGCTGGATCGGGTGAACGCCAATCACACCGCGCTCCAAATCAGAGCCGAGTTCAAGGAGGACAAGGAGGCGGCCATTGGGTTCATGCAGCAGCTCTTTCGCGGCAGTAACATCCGCGAGTCCACCTTGCGTGCGGTGATGACTGACTACGCGGATTTCGGCGGACTCTTCCGTGACTTCGAGAAGGCCAAAGCGCTTGCCGGCAGCACGCCCGATATCTTCGAAAGCACTTTCATGCAAAACCTCGCGGAGTTCGTCTCCTGGCAGGTGCCGAGTCGCTTCGTGATCCGCTATCGAGGCAAAGAATTAAAGCATCACTCCCTGGGCCAGCGCGCGTCGGCCTTGATTCTCTATGTGCTCAGCCAGCGTCAAAACGACCTCATCATCATCGACCAGCCGGAGGACGATCTCGACAACCAGACGATCTACGACGACGTGATCAAATTAATCCGGGAAATGAAGCCGTTCACCCAGTTCATCTTTGCCACGCACAATGCCAACTTCCCCGTGCTGGGTGATGCCGAGCAGGTCCACGCCTGCCGCTACGAGGACGAAGTTGTCCACGTGCGCAGTGGCAGCATCGACGCGCGTCCGGTGCAGGAGTCCGTCATCAACATTATGGAAGGCGGTGAGGAAGCCTTCAATCGCCGCAAGGAAGTTTACAACCTATGGAAACCGCAGAACTCATCGAAATAATCAGCCGCGGCGAAGACAGCCGTCACCAGTTCAAAAGCAACGTCCACAATCAGGAATCGTTGGCCGAAGAAATTGTTGCGATGGCAAATTCGGGCGGAGGCATGGTGCTGATTGGGGTGACTGATAAGACCGGACAAGTTGTCGGCTTAGGCGCTCCTGATATCACGCGGCTTAACAATCTCATCTCAAATGCTGCGGTAGATTCAGTAATCCCGCCAATAGCCGTCCGCACAGAGAATATCAGTCATCCTACCGGACTGGTGCTCGTTGTGCGGATACCCGACGGCCTCAACAAGCCCTACATGGATAAAAAGGGCGTCATTTCAATTAAGGTAGGTGCAGACAAACGACGCGCCGCTTCGCGCGAGGAGATCCAGCGCCTTTTTCAGCAAGCCAGCCTCCTTCACGCGGACGAAACACCGGTGCAAGGCCTCGGGTCCGGAGACGTGGACTTGGCCTATTTTGAAGCTTTTTTCAAAGACCAGTTCGGCGAATCGACAGCGGAGCACAACGTCCCTTTGCCTCAGCTCCTCGCCAACATGAATCTCATGAACGGCGGTTCGCTCAACGTGGCCGGAGCGCTCTTATTTGCGAAAGCTCCCCAGTTCCGATTACCCACCTTCATCGTTAAGGCGGTAGCGTTCCCCGGGAACGCAATCGAGGATCAACGATACCTGGATAGTCGCGACATCAGCGGCAAACTGTCCGACGTCTTCCAGCAGACTCTCGGTTTCGTGGTCTCCAACTTAAGCGCGCTTCAAGGAGAAAAATCCATAAATTCCACCGGCGAAGCCGAGGTTCCGCGTATAGTTTGGGAGGAGCTTTTGGCCAACGCACTAATCCATCGCGATTATTTTGTCACGGCTCCGGTTCGTGTCCTCGTTTTCTCGAACCGAGTTGAAATCATTAGTCCCGGTCATCTCCCCAACAATCTGACTATCGAGAACATCAAGGCCGGAAACTCCAATATCCGGAACCCGATCTTAGCCTCCTTCGCGACTAAGTTGCTGCCGTATCGAGGCCTTGGCAGCGGTCTGCTGCGAGTCCTGAAGGCCTACCCGCACATCGAGCTGATCGACGACCGTGCAGGAAATCTTTTCAAGGTGAACGTTGCACGAAGATAGTCGTCATATCGGAATCCAGCGTGCGATTTCTCCACACCGCCGAGTGGGGGAAGGCGTTTTCCGCAGTTGTCAGGCTGGCCGTTAACAAAGGGTCAACTTGGCCATCTTTTATGGCGAGGCGAGGCTCAAGCGCGAGGGGCGTTAGTCCCCGCCCTACCCTTCGATTAGATATTCAAATCGATTCCGGGCTGCGGTGGCAGGCGGATTCATCGCGGATGACCACCTGCTTTCCCTCAAAGAGCACGAGTAAATCGAGCGGCAGGCTGTGCTCACGAAGAATATTTCCCTCGTGGTCGAACGCGCCCCGATCACCGTGTCGCCACCGAGAATCGTCGTATTACGATAAATGGTCAGGTTTCGTCGATCACGACGCCGGTGCTGGGGTCGATGAAGAAGTGGCGTCCCAGTCGCGCCGCCCACACCACGGCGGCTTCCACCGCGAGCCCGCCGGTCGCCGCGTCCGTCACGCGGTTGACGGTCGAGGAGGCGTTTAGTGGCGATCCCGCAACGCTCCATCGCGAGGAGAGGCTGCTCTCGTATCCCGGCACCATGGGAGAAAAAGCTCAGGCGCGGTTCCAGGGAGCCTTGGCGAGGAGAATACCCATGCCGCAGAAATCGGTGACACCGGCAAACACGAGACCCGCGCCGACGAAGGCGGACAAACCGACGAAGCTCGGGTGGACAAAGTGTGAGAGCACCACGCCGACAACGACGAGCGTGCCGGCGCCGATGCGCACCTGGCGTTCGATGCTCAGCGCCTTTTTGGAGCCGCGCACGGCGGGCAGCCCGGCAGCGAGCCAGGCGATGGTGCCACCCACCACGACGACGGGTTGTTTGTATCCGGCTGAGGCAAGTGTGTCGGCCGCTGCGGTGGCTCGGCGGTCGGTCTGGCACAAAAGGTAAACCGGCGCACCCAAATCACTATGCCCCAAGGCCGCGAGGGCGGCGGCGGAGATGTCGGGCAGCGGGAGGTTGCGCGCCGGGGCGGCGTGCGCCTCGGCAAACTCGGCGGGCGTGCGCACGTCGATGACCGTGGCGGCGGGCGTGGAGGCGAGCGTGTGGGCGAGTTGGGCGGGAGTGAGGGTGGCGTGGCTCATGAGATGAATGGGCTATTTTGTGTCTTCATTACGGTTCTTCATTATCCTCCTCTTACTCGTTCTTTTTCGGAAGGAGAACGAGAATGAGAATAAGGACGGAGGCGGAGGGCACACCGTGGTTCCGAGCCCGAAGCGCCAGACCTGGGAGACTCACCACAGTTGGACGGTGATGATTACAGCCGCTACCAAAAGCATTAGCAAAACGACGGGGTTCCGGATAAACCAAGTATACGCCACAATCTTAACGCATCGATCGCACCATGCGCCGGTGTAAGGAAGTGGGCCGGGGAAATGCTGGGTGTGACCCGGCTTTCCGCAACGCTCGCATACTCCACAAAATCCTTCGGCATAACCTTGGCTCGCCTTCCACTCCGCACTCAACGACTCGCAATAACACATGCGGGGGCTCTGGGGGCGTTCACAGGTGGGTTTCATATTTTTCTACCGAACGTCAAAGATGTAGCCGCCCCATACTGGGCGCAGAGCATGCGCAACGAGAGAATCTCGCTTCGATTCGGCGATGACACACTGCCAGGCTTGAGCAGCAAGCGGGTCCAAAAAGGCTTCGCGTCCGTAATAGTCAGTGCCGACAGATACCAACTCGGTCGCATCGGGAAATCGAGCGGCGCGGGTGCGGTAGTGTTCTGGTGCGTCGTCGAACATTTGCTGCTTTGGCTGGTCCTGAAATCAGCGGGGATCGCTGGGAGGGTCCACCTCCGTGTGGACCAGATCGGCGCGGACGACACGGAGGTCGTCCCTCCCTCGATCCATCGCCCGCAAGCGAGCTCCTACCTCTTGGCACCGGGTGGTGGTAACCCGGCTTTTCTCGTCAGCCCTTTGGCCGCCCGGCCGATTCAGAATCGTTCTCGTTCTCTTACTCGTTCTCGTTCTCGAATCCGAAAGATAACGGAGAACGAGAACGAGGCGGAGGCGTAGAGCCGCTTAGACTGCGGCGGGCGCGACGGTGAACTCGGCGATGTTGTCGCTCTCGACGTCCACGTCGGCAAACAACCACGAGGACAGGTAACGCTCGGCAGATGATGGGATGATCACCACGATCTTCTTGCCCTTGTTTTCGGGGCGCTTGGCGAGTTCCAAGCCAGCGAAAATCGCGGCGCCGGAGCTGATGCCGACCGGAATGCCGTCGAGCTTGATGACCTGCTTGGAGATCGGGCCGGACTGGTCTTCTTTCACCTGGATGATCTCGTCGATGATCTTGGTGTTGAGCACGGCAGGCACAAAGCCGGCACCGATGCCTTGGAGCTTGTGCGGGCCCGGGTTGCCACCGGAGAGGACGGGCGAACCGGCGGGCTCCACGGCGACGATCTTCACGGACGGCTTCTTGGCCTTCAGCACTTCGCCGATACCGGTGATGGTGCCGCCGGTGCCGACGCCGGAGACAACGATATCCACGAGGCCGTCGGTGTCGTTCCAGATTTCGACGGCGGTGGTGGTGCGGTGGATCGCGGGATTATCAGGGTTGGCGAATTGTTGGAGGATGACGCTGTTGGGGATCTGCTTGTTGAGTTCCTCGGCCTTGGCGATAGCGCCCTTCATACCCTTCGGTCCCTCGGTGAGGACGAGCTTCGCGCCCAGAATCTTGAGAAGCTTGCGGCGCTCCAACGACATGGTCTCGGGCATGGTGAGGATCAACTTGAGACCCTTGGCCGCCGCGACGAAGGCCAGCGCAATACCGGTGTTGCCGGAGGTGGGCTCGATGAGGACCGTGTCGGCGTTGATGCGGCCGGACTTGAGGGCCTCCTCGATCATGTTGTTGCCGATGCGGTCTTTCACGGAGGACAACGGGTTGAAGAACTCCAGTTTCAAGAGCACCTCGGCAACGGCGCCGTGAGCGGCGGCGGTGCGGTTGAGGCGGACGAGCGGCGTGTTACCGATGGTTTCGGTGATGTCGTTGTAGATACGGGCCATGGTGGTGGTGGTTTAGGTTAGACGAGAAAATGAAAATGCGAGGGGTCTTGGGCAGGGCAAACGGGAAGTCGGCGGGTGGAAATACGGCGTTAGATTCCGCGTCCGGCGTCGAAGGTGGCGGGGGCGCTGTCGTCGGTGGCGACGTCGCGTTCAGCGAACGTGCCCTTCGGGAACAGCCGGATGTGCCGGAAAACCACCCAGACCTCGTCGCCGGGCTGGAGCTTCAACTCGCTCACGCGGCTGCGTGAAATCTCGGCGTCTATAGTCTCGCCGTTGTCCACGCGCACCAGGGCGATGCGGCCGTAATTGCCGGCGGAGAACACGTGCTGAACGCGCACGCGAATGCCGTGTTCGCCCCGGTAGTCGCGCTGGATATCGACATCGTGGGGGCGCACGTAGATCACGTCGGGGCCGGCCCCGGGCAACGGGTGGCCCAGCGCGGCGAAGCGGTTCACGTTGCCCAAAAACTCGATGACAAACGGCGAGACCGGCTGGTCGTAGACCTGTTGGGGCGTGCCGACCTGTTCGATCTTGGCGTTGTTCATGACGACCACCTCGTCGGCGAGTTCCAAGGCCTCCTCCTGGTCGTGGGTCACGAAGACCGTGGTGATGCCGATCTCGCGCTGGAAGTGGCGGAGCCAGCGGCGTAGGTCTTTACGCACGCGGGCGTCGAGCGCGCCGAACGGCTCGTCGAGGAGCAGCACCTTGGGCTGGACGGCGAGCGCGCGGGCCAGCGCGACGCGCTGGCGCTGACCACCCGAAAGCTGCGCGGGGTAGCGCGAGCCCAGGTCTTCGAGCTGGATCAGCTTGAGCAACTCCTGGACGCGGGCATCGATCTGTTTCTGGGCGGGACGCTCCTTGCGCGGGCGAACGGTAAGGCCGAAAGCGATGTTCTGCGCCACGGTCATGTGGCGGAAGAGCGCGTAGTGTTGAAACACGAAGCCGACGCCGCGTTTGCCGGCGGGCACCTGGGTGACGTCCTCGCCGTTGAAGTGGATGTGTCCGCTGCCCTCGTCGGCGAATTCCAGGCCGGCGATGATGCGCAGCAACGTGGTCTTGCCGGAGCCGGACGGCCCGAGCAACGCGACGAGTTTGCCGGAGGGCACGTTGAGGTTGACGCCTTCGAGGGCGGTGTAGGCGCCGAAGGTTTTTTTGATGTTGGTCGCGGTGATGGACATGGCGGACGGAGACTTAAAAAAGGAGGAGTCGGGTCTGGACCGGGTGTAAACGCTTACTCGGCGTGGGAGCGCGCGTGCGCCCATTCCACGAAGGATTTGAGGACGAGCGTGACGATGGCCAGGAGGGCGAGCAGCGAGGCGATGGCGAACGCGGCGGAGAACTGGTATTCGTTGTAGAGAATTTCTACGTGGAGCGGCATGGTGTTGGTCTCCCCGCGGATGTGTCCCGAAACTACGGATACGGCGCCGAATTCGCCCATCGCTCGGGCGTTGCAGAGGATCACGCCGTAGAAGAGTCCCCACTTGATGTTGGGCAAGGTGACGCGCCAGAACGTCTGCCAGCCGTTGGCACCGAGACTGATGGCGGCGTATTCCTCATCGGTGCCCTGCGCCTGCATCAGCGGGATGAGTTCGCGGGCGACAAAGGGGAACGTAATGAAGACGGTCGCGAGGATGATGCCCGGCGTGGCGAAGATGATCTTGATATCCTTGTCGTAAAGCCATTGCTGGAGCCACGGGAACCAAGGGGCTTCGGCGTTCAGATATTGGCCATACCACCCTTGCAGGCCGAACAGCAGGACGAAGATGAGGCCGGCGATGACGGGTGAAACGGCAAACGGCAGATCGATGAGGGTGATCAATACGCTCTTGCCGCGGAAGGAGAATTTCGTGATGCACCAGGCGGCGGCGACGCCGAAGATCACGTTGGCCGGAACGGCGATGGCGGCGGTCAGAAGCGTCAGCTTGATGGCCGCCAGCGCGTCGGGATCAATGAACGGTTTGACGTATTCGGTCGTGCCGGCGCGCAAGGCTTCGGGCAGGAGCGTTTGCAGATTCTGCCACGTCCACTCCTGAGGAAACACCGCGCCGAAGACCTGGAGGGCCTTGCGAAAAGATTCCGCGAATACGGCGGCCAGCGGCAGCACGAGGAAGCCGACCAGAAAGAGGAGCGCGACGGCGGTGAGCGTCCACCGCACCCAGGCGGAGTCCTGCGTGACGCGCGAAGGATGAGCGCGGGCGTGGCTGTGGCCCGATTTGCCGAGTTGGGTAACGATGGAGGCCATGGCGGATCAGATCTTGTGGTGACGACGGCTCCACTTTTGGAGCAGGTTGATCAGCAACAGCAGGATGAAAGAGGCGAGGAGGAGAACCACGGCGATGGCGGTGGCGCCCTGGTAGTCGTATTGCTCCAGCTTGGTGATGATGAGCAGCGGGGTGATTTCGCTGTGCATCGGCATGTTGCCCGCGATGAAGACGACCGAGCCGTATTCGCCGAGAGCGCGAGCGAAGGCCATCGCAAACCCGGTGATCAGAGCGGGAAAAATCTCCGGCATGATCACCCGGCGAATCGTCTGCCAGCGGGTCGCGCCGAGCGTGGCGGAAGCCTCTTCGAACTCGGGCTCCAACTCGGCCAAGACGGGTTGCAGCGTGCGCACCACAAAGGGAAGGCCGATAAACGTAAGCGCGATGAAAATGCCAGGGCGGTCGAAGGCGATTTTCAGGCCGAGCCACTCGGCCCAGTTGCCCCAAGGGAACCACTGGGTGAGCGTGCCGATCCCGCCGGCCCAGATCGGCTCGAGGAAACCGGCCCAGCCGTTGCGCGCATAGATGGCGGTGAGCGCGATGCCGGCGACGGCGGTGGGCAACGCAAACGGCAAGTCAACGAGCGCATCGACCACGCGTTTGCCGGGGAATTTGTAGCGGACGAGCACCCACGCGACGATCAGGCCGAAGACCGCGTTGACCGCGGCGGCGAGGAACGAGATACCGAAACTCACGCGATACGAGGCCAGCACGCGGGGCGACGCCACCGCATCGACGAACTCGGCCCAGCTCATACCCGAGGTTTTCAGGAACGCGGCCGAGAGCGGCAGGAGCACGATGAGGCTGAGGTAGGCGATGGTGAAACCAAGCGACAACCCGAAGCCGGGGAGGATGGAGCGTTCGGAGCGGGTGGACATCAGAGGTTGATCGAGTGCGCGAGGAAGACGCGGTATTCGTCGAGGAGGGTTTCCAGTGCGACGAGGGTGGCGTCTATTTGCAGCTCGATGGGCGCGAGCGCCGGGGTTTCAAAGATGAGATCGAAGGGTTGGGGACGTTGTTGATGAGGAGCCGCTAGCACGCCCTCAAAGCAGCGGTGGATCAAGCCTTCGCTCGCGGGGAAGCCGTCAATCATCGCCGCCCGGTTGCGCGGCAGCACGCGCTCAGATGCGCGGAGGGCGGGTTTGAGGAGCGCCTCGTTGAGCAGGCGACCATGAGCATAACCGTAAAGTCCGTCGCTCGTGTCGTCGGAATGGAGCGTGATGATGCCGTCGAATTTTCCGACAGTGAGCTCGCGTTCGAGGATGGCGACCTCGGCTTGTGCGGAGTGGCGCCAGAACTCGCGGTTGAGATCGAGACCGGCGTGGTTGTGCCGCGTGTTGTCGGCAAAACCGGTGGGATTACAGACCGGATAAATTGTGAGATCGTATCCGGTGGCGCGCGACGGCTCGTCAACCAACTCGGAGAACCAGGTGACGAGCGCGTGCGCTCCGGCGGGTTCGTCTCCGTGCAACGCCGCGAACAACCCGATGCGCAACGGGTCGTGCTCGGCGCGGGGGCCCTTGAACTGAAACCGGATGAGGTCATGAGATTCGCCGCCCGCCTGAAATGTCCCCGCCGTGCCGGCCGTGAGCGCGGGGCAACGCTCCGCCAGCCCGAAGAGCGGGGCCAGCAAAGCGTGCGTGTCACGAGTGACGGAGTCGGCGAAAAGGGACGGCATTAGCGGTCGGCAGTGAGTATTTGAGCAAACATGGAAAAAGGTAGGGCGGCGACTCCGCTCGCCGCCGGACGGGGCGGAGGCGCGGAACGGAGTCCGCGCCCTACCTTTGACGGATTACTTGTTCAGGTAGATCTGGTCGAAGGTGGCACCGTCGGCGAAGTGGTCTTTGGCCGCCTTGGCCCAGCCGCCGAAGGCCTCGTCGATGGTGAAGATCTCCAGCTTGGGGAACGCGGCGGCATACTTCGCTTTGGCCTTCTCGGAGGTGGGGCGGAAGTAGTGTTTGCCGATGAGATCCTGGGCCTCTTCGGAATACAGGTATTCGAGGTAGGCCTTGGCGACTTCCTCGGTGCCCTTGCGCTTCACCACCTTGTCAACGACCGCGACGGATGGCTGCGCGAGGATGCTTAAGGAAGGGATGACGATCTCGAACTTGTCGGCGCCAAATTCCTTCACGGCGAGGAAGGCCTCGTTTTCCCACGAGATGAACACATCGCCGATGCCGCGCTGGACAAAGGTCGTCGTCGAGCCACGAGCGCCGGAGTCGAGGACGGGCACGTTCTTGTAGATCTTGGCGACGAATTCCTTGGCCTTTTCGTCGGAGCCGTATTTGCGACGACCGTATTCCCAAGCGGCGAGGTAGTTCCACTGCGCGCCACCGGAGGTCTTCGGATTGGGCGTGATTACGGCCACGCCGGGCTGGGCGAGATCGTCCCAGTCTTTGATTTTCGCGGCGGCCGGAGAGCCCTTGCGGACGAGAAACACGATGGTGCTCGTGTAAGGCGCGGAGTCGTTCGGAAGGCGCTCCTGCCAGTTGGCGGGCAGGAGATTGCCGTTGCGGTGGAGGGCGGAGACGTCGTTGGCGAGCGCGAGGGTGACAACGTCGGCCCGGAGCCCGTCGATCACGGAGCGGGCCTGTTTGCCGGAGCCACCGTGGGACTGTTTGACGGTCACGGTGTCGCCGGTCTTGGCTTTCCAGAAGTTGGCGAAGGCAACGTTGTAGTCGACGTAGAACTCCCGGGTCGGGTCGTAGGACACGTTGAGGAGCTCGATGTCTTTGGCGGCGGCCGTGCCGGCGAACGCGACGGCGGCGAGGAGGGAAAGAATGGATTTAAGTTTCATGACAAAAACGCGGGAAGGCGGGTGGATTTAAACGATTAGAAGGAGAGTTGGACGCGTCCGATGAGCACTTGTTCATCATCGGCGAGGACGCTGCCGGCGGCGGGCGCGGCGGAGGGGGCGAGCTTGAAGTCATTGTTGAGGGCGTTGAGGCCAAAACGCACGGACCGTGAAAGATACCAGTTCAAGCCCAGGCCAAACGAAGAGACCTCGGTGGCGTTATTGGCGGCGGCGAGAGCAACGGGCGCGCCGGCAGGGACGATGAACGCATCGTTATCGACATCCAACCAAGCGAGGCGGGCCACCACCTCGAAGGCACCCCACGTGCCGGCGGTCGGGTTGAAGTTGGTCTTCGGCGTTACGCCGCGGAATCCCGCTTCTTCGCCCGTGAGCACGTAGCCGACAGAGAGGTTGTAGGCTTGGTTGTTGAGCTTCTGCTGATTAAGTGTCGCGCCGGAACCGATGCTCACCTCGGACGAGGTGGTGAAGTATTCCGCCAGGATGCCAAGCGGGCCCGTGTAGAAGTAGGCCTGCGGCGAAATCACGTAGGAGGTGCCGTTGGCGATGGTGGTGTTGGCCAGCGTGGGCGCGGCGTTGTTCGCGTAACGGAAGGCGTTCTGCTGACCATCCGTGCGGTAGGCGTTCACGAGTGGGGCGGAAGCCGAGCCGGAGTAATTGCCGATCGCGCCGCCTATGCCGAATCCGAGACCCTTGAGGGCGGAGTCTTTTTCGTTGGCAAACGGGGTCGCGAAAAGGCGGCCGGAATACGTGAAGTCGCCCTCGGAGTTGGCGCTGTCGGTGGGCGAGTTGCCGCCGTCGATCACACCATTGGTGATGGCGACCTGGTAGGTCACGCGGTTGTCGGCCAGCGGGCCGAAGACCTGGACGCCGACGTCGCGGTTGGGCGCGAGGTTGGTCGCGATGGAGCGTTCGTTGAAAAACGCGATCGGATCGGACTGGAGTTGCTCCAGACCGACGGGCGTCTTGAAGCGACCGACTTGGACATTCAGCGCAGGAAACACCGAGGTGTTTACGAAGGCGTCGAGGATCGAGACGGTGCTGCCGGCGAATTCGGGCTGCACGGCGTAGTTGAAGCGCTCGGCGAACTTACCCTCGAAAGCCAGGCGGGCGCGGCGCAGGAGGAACTGGTCCTGCGCGGCATTCGCGTCGTCCAAGTAGAAACGGGCGTCACCTTGCACGAGACCGCGCAGGCGGAGGGAGTTAGCACCGTCGGAGGAAGCCACCTCGATGCGTCCGTCGCTGACGGTGATCTTGGGCAATTTCTTGGCGTCGGCGACGGCAGTCTCATCCTTGAGCTCTTGGTTGCGCTCAAGGACGCGGAGTTTTTGGTCGAGCAGGCGGATCTGCTCGCGCAGGGCGTTGATGTCGTCGGCCGAGGCGGCTTGGGCGAAAGTCGTGGCGGTGAAGCCGGTGGCGGCGATGGCCGTGGCCAAGGCGACGCGAAGGGATCTGGGAATGGTTCTCATGGTGTGATTTCTCTAGGCGGTGGGAGAACTCCAGAGGTCTGGTCGGATACCCGGGCTACGCAGGCTTTTGATTTGGTGTATTCGTTCAGTGGTGACGCCCTCGGTGTGTCCGGTGGGCGAAAGGGGGGAAGTTAGCCGATCGGGTCGCGCTGGCCCGCGATGCGGGTCTTTTCAGTGCGCTCGATCTGGGTGACTTGGCCGTCATGGACGACGATCTGCACGACTCCGTAGCGGAGCGATTCGACCTTCTGGCGGACGATATCGAGCCAGCCAGGAGATTGGGTGTCGGAGACGGAAAGGGACTTGGGGTTGGCCGTGGTGCTCATGATGAGGACGGTTTAAATACTGTAGTCAGGAAAGAGATTGGAGAGGATGCCCTCGACGGGCTTAAGGTCGGAACGGAGCGGGGAACGAAACGTGATCCGACGGGCGGCGCGGCCGGGGACCAAGGAGTCGGAAAACGGGAGCGGCACTTCATCGCGACGCATCTTGCGGAGAGTCACCTCGACCACGTCGGCCAGCGAGTAGCGGTCGAGAATCCCGGCGATGGCGTTGCGGACATCGAGCATCAACATGCGCAAGCCGCAGTGCACCTCGTCGGGGCAACTACACTTCTCGTAGGCCGTATGACTCACGCAGCCGATCGGCGCGAGTGGGCCGTCGATGATCCGAACCACACTGCCCACCGTGATTTTGGCCGCCGGCCGGGCGAGCCGGTAACCGCCGAACTTGCCGCGCTGGCTAACCACAAAACCCTCTTCTTTGAGGAGCTGCATGATCTGCTCCAGAAACTTGACCGGGATGCGCTCCTTTTCGGCGAGCTCCGAGACCTGCACCAGTGAACGACCCACCTCGGCGGCGATGCCGAGATCGATCAGGGCCCGGAGGGCGTATTCACCTTTTTTGGACAGCTTCATCTGCGGCTAATTTTAAACCAGAGTGATCTAGTAGGGTTTAACTTCAAGGAAAATCTTAAGTGATTTTATGAACTTAGTATTTTCCCCTAAAGGGAAAGCCCGATAAAGTCCCGTTATCGCTCTCTGTCAGCCATTAGCAACCCATGCACAGAATACGTCTTCTGTGCGCACGGGTTAGGTCGGGCTCACGGGGGCAATTCCCGTGAGCCAATCCAATGGAGAAATATGGAAATCGAAGGCTTTAAATCGCCCTGAACACGACGGCGGCGTTTTGGCCGCCGAATCCGAGATTGTTGCTCATGACGACCTTCACCTTAGCCTGCCGTGCGACGTTCGGCACGTAGTCCAAATCGCACTCGGGATCGGGCTCGTGGAGGTTGATTGTAGGAGCGATGGAACCCGTCTGAATGGTCTTCACGCTGATAACGCTCTCGATGCCTCCGGCCGCGCCGAGGAGGTGGCCGGTCATCGACTTGGTAGAGCTGATCGCCAGCGACTTGGCCCGTTCGCCGAACACGCGTTTGATGGCGAGGGTCTCGAACTTGTCATTATAGGGCGTGCTGGTGCCGTGGGCGTTGATGTAATCGACCTGGTCGGGCGTGATCCCGGAGGCCTTCAACGCACGGGTCATGGCCGTACCGAGGCCCTTGCCTTCGGGATCGGGCATCGTGATGTGGTGCGCATCGGCGGTGGCCGCGTAGCCGGTGATCTCGGCGTAGATACGCGCGCCGCGTTTTTGGGCATGCTCCAGAGATTCGAGGACGAGCACGCCGGCCCCCTCGCCCATCACGAAACCGTCGCGGCCAAGCGAGAACGGACGACTGGACGTAGCCGGGTCGTCGTTGCGCGTGCTCATCGCGCGCATCGAGCAGAAGCTCGCGTAGGCAAACGGCGTGATCGCCGCTTCGGCCCCACCGGCGATCATGACATCGGCGTCGCCGCGTTTGATCATGTGCATCGACTCGCCGATGGCGTGCGTGCCGGTGGCGCAGGCAGAAACGATTCCGAAGTTTGGTCCGCGCGCACCAATCTCAATCGCAAACATGCCCGAGCAGATGTTGCCGATTAGCGCTGGAATGGTGAACGGCGAGACCTTGCGCGGGCCGCCATCGAACAGTTTTTTAAGCTGCGTCTCGTAAGTAAACATGCCGCCGATACCGGAGCCGATCACCACGCCGACGCGGTCGGGATCTTCCTGCGCCATGTCGATGCCCGAGTCCTTGAAGGCCTGTTTCGCGGCACAAAACCCAAAGTGGGTATAACGGTCGTTGCGACGCGCTTCCTTGGGGTCCATGTGCGATTCGGGATTCCAGCCTCGCACTTCGGAGCCAACCTGGGTCGCAAAGGCCGCCGGGTCGAAGAGAGATACCCGGTCGATGCCGGGCTTGCCGGCGAGCAAACTCGCCCAGAAAGAGTCCACATCGTGGCCAAGTCCGTGGATCGCACCAAGACCGGTAACAACGACGCGTTGGGAGGCAGGGAGGTTTTCCATGATTACGTGAAGAGGAACGGGCGGATTGATGGCCGTCAAATGGTGAAACTTACGACGGGTCCGGCAGGTAAATCTCCCAAATCCCGATTAGTTTTACTTTGTTAAGATGAAGGGCCGGGTTGTTTTTTTCGTGGGTAGGCTGCCTGCTTGCAGGCGCGGTTCGGAGCGCGAGCGAGCTCGCGGCCTACGTATTCTGATCGGCTTAACGAAGTAGACCTAAGGCAATTGGCACCTGTCCAGCGCCGTTGACGAATGCCTAAAAACAAAAAGGCGTCCTACCAGACAGTCTCGTGAGAGGCTCGGTAGAACGCCGGAAATGGAGAGAAGGTTACTTGGCGGCGGCTTTGGCCGTGATGTATTCAACAACCTGACCCACGGTGGTGAGCTTCTCGGCATCGGACTCGGGGATCTCGCCCTTGATCTCGTCCTTAAACTCTTCCTCGAAGGCCATGATCAACTCGACGGTGTCGAGGGAATCGGCGCCGAGGTCGTCCAGGAAAGAAGCCTGGGGAGTGATCTGCTCCTCGTTAACGTTAAGCTGATTAACGATGATCTCTTTGACGCGTTGTTCGATGGTTTTTTGGTCGGCCATGGTGAGTAGTGCTTGAGGGTTGAAAAGGGGTCACATCGCCATACCGCCGTCAACGGCAAAAACTTGGCCGGTAACGTAGCTCGACTCTTCGGAGGCAAGGAAGGCGACGGCGTGCGCGATTTCGGCGGCTTCGCCGAAACGCTGCATCGGGATGAGCGCGGTGGCACCCTTTTGAACTTCTTCGCTCAGTTCGGCCGTCATATCGGTCTTGATGAATCCGGGGGCCACGACGTTCGCGGTCACGCCGCGTTTCGCGAACTCCTTGGCGATCGATTTGGTGAAGCCGATCATACCGGCCTTGGCTGCGCCGTAGTTGGCCTGACCGGCGTTCCCCATGATGCCGGTGACGGAGGAGATGTTAATGATGCGGCCCCAGCGGTTCCGGCACATGGGCCAGCCGATGGCTTTGGTCCAGTGGAAGCAGCTGGTGAGGTTGGTCTGAAGGACGGAGTTCCAGTCGTCGTCGGACATGCGCGCGAGGAGTCCGTCGCGGGTAATGCCGGCGTTGTTCACAAGGATGTCGATCTTGCCAAATTCCTTGAGGAGTTCCTCGGAGGCTTTGGCTACGGCCGCACCGTCAGCGACGTCCACGGCGCGAGCCACGGCCTTACCGCCCGCAGCGGCGATGGCGGCGGCTACGGCACCGCAGGATTCGGCGGATTTGGAAACGCAGATAACGGTGACGCCTTTGGCGGCGAGGGCTTCGGCGATGGCTTTGCCGATGCCGCGTCCGGCGCCAGTGACAAGAGCAGTGCGATTGGTGAAGGTCATTGGTTGGTGAAGTAGCGAGGAGTGAGTAGCGGGTAGCGAGGAGAAAGGCAGCGAATCGGGTTACCGAGATAGGAGCGTCATGCTCGCTACTCACTACCCGCTACTCGCTACTTCCTTCCGCCTCAATACACGTCGCGCTGGTAGCGCTTGTCCTTCTTCATCTGCTTAACGTAGTCGACGGCCTGCTCGGCGGTCATGCCACCGTGCCGGGAGATGACGTCATGAAGGGCGACATCGACGTCTTTGGCCATGCGCTTGGCATCACCGCAGACGTAGAAGTGGCCGCCGCCGCTGATCCAGCTCCAGAGCTCGGCGCCCTTTTCGCGCATTTTGTCCTGGACATAAACCTTGAGGATTTGGTCGCGCGACCAAGCAAGGTCTAGATGTGTCACCTGGCCATTGGCGACGTAAGCCTCCCACTCTTCTTGATAGAGGAAATCGGTGTGGCTTTTTTGGTCGCCGAAGAACACCCAGTTGCGACCCGTGGCACCAGCGGCGACGCGGTCCTGCACAAACGCACGGAACGGCGCGATACCGGTGCCGGGACCGACCATGATGGCGTCCTTTGAAAGATCTTCGGGCGGGCCGAAGTGAGAGTTGGAAACAAACACCGGCGCGGGCGTCTGGCCCACGCGCACGCGGTCGGCGAGGAACGTCGAGCACACGCCGTGACGCTCGCGGTGATTGGTCGTGTAACGCACCACCGCCACGGTGAGATGAATCTCGTGAGGGAAGGCCTTCGACGAGGAGGCGATCGAGTAAAGGCGGGGCATCAACTTGCGCAGGTGATCGACGAATTCCTGCGGGGTGAGCTTCGTGTCGGGATATTCACAGAGGATGTCGATGTATTCGCGCTCATCGAGGTAGCCGGTGAGTTTATCCTTGGCCTCGGGCACGAGGAGTTCACCGAGAGCGGCTTTGTCGGACGGGTCGGTGGCTTTGGCAAACAGCGTGTTAATGATCTTCGAGGTCGGGCTGCCAAGGGCGAGACGATGCATCAGCGCCTCACGCAGGGTAATCGGCGCGGGCAGCTTCAGCATCGCAGGCGAGACCAACTCATCCCCGCTCGCGCCCAGTTTCTCGATGATTTGCTCCACTTCAACGGGGCGGTTGGAGGGAAATACACCGAGTGAGTCGCCTGCTTTGTAGGAAAGACCACTCTCCCCCAGGCTCACGATGAAGTGACGGGTCTCCTTCGCGGAGCCGGCCTTGTTGAGCAGGCGGTTCTCGGTGATCTTGGCCGGGAACGGATTGTCTTTGGAAAAGGCGGAAGTGGTGACGGGAGCTGACATAAAAAACAAAGTGAGCGCCAGCCCCCACGCCCCCGCAAGCCCTATGTTGCAACGCGCGGCGCGCGGGCTTGCGTCGGTCCGCGCTTTGCGGCCAGCTTGATCGCTCATGAGTGAATCCGAGCCCATCCGCCTGCAAAAATTCTTAGCCGAAACCGGCATCTGTTCCCGCCGGGACGCGGAGGTTCTCATCCGCGAAGGCGAAGTGTGGGTGAACGCCGTGCGGGCCATCCCCGGCCAGAAAGTCACCCCCGGCCTCGACAAGGTCACCGTGAGCGGGAAGGCCATTAAACACACCAAGCCGCAGCCCAAGATCACGCTCGCAATGCACAAGCCGCGTGGCCTCGTGTGCTCCAATGACGACCCGTTCAATCCCCAGACGGTGTTCGATCTGCTCCCCCGCGAGTTCTCCAAGTTTCGCTTCTTCTGCGCGGGCCGCCTCGACAAGGAAAGCGAAGGCCTTCTTATCCTGACCACCGACGGCGAGTTGGCCAACCGGCTGATGCACCCGCGGAATGTCGTCGTAAAACGTTACTTTGTTTCGTTGAAAAAACCTTTCCCGCAATCGCGCATCGGACAACTGGTTCGCGGGGTCACTGTCGAGGGCGAACACCTCAAGGTCGAGACGGCCACCTTGGTCAACGCCGGAAAAAGCGAAGAATCCGAAAGCCTCGATGTAGCGATGCACCACGGAAAAAAGCGCGAGATTCGCGTTCTTTTCGGAAAGCTCGGTTACGACGTGAAACGCCTAAGGCGCTACCAGATCGGTTCGTTCCCGTTAAAAGGCATCCCTATCCGGGCCATGAAGCAGCTTTCCATCAAAGAAATTAATTCACTCTTCAAAGATCCCGGCATACATCCCCTCGCCGTCGCACTCGCCACACGCACTGCCAAAAAAAATGAAGTTTAACGCTCCCCTCTTCGCCGCCGTTTTCCTTGGTGCCGCCGCCGTCCTCCAGGCCGCGCCCGTCACTGAAACAACCTCGGTTTACGCCAAGGCTGATTCCGCCTCGGCGGTGATCGGCTCACTCAAAACCGGCACCGAGCCCATGCTCGCCGGCGGCGTTTCGGCTCCCGCCGGTTGGACCGCTATCGCGTTGGTCGGACCTCACGAAGTCTACGCCGCCAATAAAGACGTCACCAAGGCCCTCGATGTGCGCGCTGGCTCACCCTACTTGACCGATGCCAAAGCCACCGCGCCGGTCCTCGCCCTCGCCGAAAAGGGCGACCAGACCGAGATCATCGATTACCGTGGAAAATGGACCAAGTTCCGTCTCACCAAGCCCGTGACCGGATACATCAAGGTGCCGGCCAAAGCCGCCGCCGCTGCCGCAGTCATCAGCACCCCGGCGCCCGTCGCCACCAGCGACACCTCCGTTGCATCGCCCCCGTTTGCGGGCATCGGCAAAGCCGCTGCCGTTGGCGACGGCGGCTCGAGCGAACTTCCCCGCCTGTTCCAAGGCAAGTTTACCTCCACCTACAACCCGCTTCGCCCACGTCGCCCTTACGATTTCCAGCTCAACGACGACGCCGGTTCACGCTACGCCTACGTAGATGTGAGCAAGCTCCTCGCGACCGAACAGCTCAACAAATACACCGACCGGACCGTGGTCGTCTACGGCACCGCCAAGGCCGTTCCCGGCACCCGAGACATGGTCGTGATCGCCGAAAGCCTGCAGCTCCGCTAACCTCCTCCTCGACCGATTTTTTTGCCCACGGAACACACGGAATACACAGAAGAAGTTTCGATCTCTTTTCTTCCGTGTATTCCGTGTGTTCCGTGGGCACCTTGCTTTTATGGAACTGATCGACGGTAACCAAATCGCGGCCGACATTGTCGCCGAACTCAAAACCCAGGTCGCCACCCTGCCCGGCCGCAAGCCTTGCATCGCACTTGTCCGCGTCGGCGAAGATCCCGCCTCGGTCTCCTACGTAAAAAAGAAGGAGAAAACCGCCGCCGACATCGGTATCCAGAGCCGTATCATCCTTCCGCCCGCGACCATCACGCAGGCCGAGCTCGAAAAACTCATCGATGACCTCAACGCAGACCCTGCCGTTGACGGTATCCTGGTCCAATCGCCCCTCCCCAAGCACCTCGACGAACCCGCCGCCTTCCGTTGTCTCGCCGCTCACAAAGACGTCGACGGGTTCCACACGCTTAATATCGGCAAAGTCGCCCAAGAAGACGACACCGGCTTCGTCGCCTGCACTCCCGCCGGCATCATGGAGCTCCTCGCCCGTTCCGGCACCGATTTGAAGGGGAAACACGTGGTCGTCCTCGGGCGCTCGCTGATCGTCGGCAAACCCGTCGCCCTCCTCGCCCTCCAGAAAAAAGCCGGCGCCAACGGCACCGTCACCATCTGCCACTCGGGCACCAAAGACGTCGCCTCCATCACCCGCCAAGCCGACGTGTTGATCGCCGCCATCGGACGCGCCGAATTCGTCACCGCCGACATGGTCAAGCCGGGCGCCGTTGTCATCGACGTGGGAATCAATCGCGTCGCCGACCCGTCCAAGAAAACCGGATACCGCCTCACCGGCGACGTCCACTTCCCCACGGTTTCACCCCTCGCCTCCAAGATCACCCCCGTCCCCGGCGGCGTCGGCCCCATGACGGTCGCCATGTTGATGAAAAACACGGTAAAAGCTTACCGGCAGGCCCAAGCGCACGCCTGAGTCTTGCGCCCACGCACGCCGGGCGCTTAGTTCCTCACCCGATGCCCGCCCCCAAAATCCTGGTCGTCGACGACCAGCCCATCAACGTCCAGCTCCTCAAGCGCAAGCTGGAGAAAGAGGGCATCGAAATCCTCACCGCTTACAACGGGATTGAGGCGCTCGATGTGGTCTCACGCACCAAGCCCGACCTCATTTTGCTGGACGTGATGATGCCGGATATGGACGGCATCGAGGTATGCCAACGCCTGCAGGCCGACGAGACCTCGCGCCACATACCGATTATCTTTATCACCGCCCGCGCTTCCAAAGAGGGCAAGCTGGAGGGACTGGGCGTGGGCGCGGTCGATTACATCACGAAGCCCATCGACCTCGATGAAACACTCGCCCGCGTCCAGACGCAGCTTCGGTTCGTCCAGATAAACCGCGAGATGATCGACCTCCAGAGTCGACTGGTCGAGGCCCGTCGCGCCGCCACCATCGGTGCCGTAACCCAAGGCGTCGCCCACAACCTCAACAACCTTCTCGGCGTGGTCCTCGGGTATCTTGATCTCATCAAGTCACATTACGACAAACCCGAGCAGGTGAAGAAAAATGCGCAGAGCGTGGAAAACGCTGTGCAGCGGATCGTCGCCATCATCCGCCAACTCAGTTCCCTCGTCGTCAAATCCCGCCTGCCGCTCGCTCGCTGCAGACTTAACGAAGTCCTCGAGAGCGCCGTCCGTCGCTATCAATCCGAGAACCGGATCGCCCAACCAGTCATCATTGAGAACCCGCTCGGCGAACAACCCTTCGAT
>JANODO010000188.1:0-2387 GCA_031412735.1 Rariglobus sp.
GGCCCACCTGCTATCCAATTAAAATACACTTAACCCCGCTCCCAAACCCCCACTCGCTGGCGCTCGTAGCTACGACCGCCAGCGTGTGGTGGTTTCGTAGCTACGGTAACGTCCCAGTTCCCGAAGGCAGGCAGCCTGCAAGCAGGCGCGGTTCGGAGCGCGAGCGAGCTCGCGGCCTACCACGGGGACGCGACTAAAACAAGCCCGCCACCGTCGCGGTTTCCGCCGCGATTACCCGGTGCTCGGGCAATTGCATGCGGAACCACGTGCGTTGTTTCTTCACCAATGCCCGGGTGTTTTTGGCAATCTCTTCCGCCAGTGCCGCACGGGGGAGCGCGCCGTCGAGCACGGCCAGCGTCTCGCGGTAGCCGATCGCTCGCGACCCACTCAGGTTGCGTTCCAGTCCCGCCGCTCGCAACCGCCCGACCTCCTCCACCAAGCCTTCCGCCAACATCGCGTCGATGCGCTGGGCGATCCGCGCGTTCAGTTCGGCCGGTTCGCGGTCGAGCCGCGTGCACCGGATCTCCCAGCCTGCAAAGGGCGACGGCATCCGCGCGAATTCATCCGCCAGCACCGACAGGGTTTTTCCTGAAGCCCGGCACCGCTCCACGGCCCGGGTGACGCGGCGCGGATTCGCCACATCGAGCGCGCCCAGCCCGTGCGGGTTCAACTCGCGCAACTCCGCCACCAGCGCGGCCAGGCCTTCGCCGGACAGCTTCGCTTCGACGGCGGCGCGCAGCTCCGGCGACACCGTCACGTTGTCCGCCACGGGCGCGAAAAAGCTCCTGAGGTAAAACCCGCTCCCGCCAGCCACCAGCACGCGTTTTCCGCGGGCCGCGATCCCGGCCACCGCCTGCTGCGCCTGAGCGACGTAGTGAGCGACATCCATCGTTTGGTCCACCTCGCAGAGGTCGATCAGGTGGTGCGGCACCCGCGCCCGCTCGGCCGGTGTGGGTTTGGCCGTGCCGATGTCCATGCCACGGTAGAACAGCAATGCGTCGCACGAAACGATTTCCGCCTGGTTCACCTCCGCCCAGCGCAACGCCAGCTCGGTTTTCCCGACCGCCGTGGGCCCGGTGAGAACATGGATGGCGTGATTCATCGGACGTTCATCTATCGCGCGGGCCGCGATCACGATCAAGAGCCGATGCGGTCCCAACGACTTTCAGCCCGCTGCCCGCGCCCGGTGTTCACGGTCCACCTCGGCACGTCGAATACCGACGGTATGATTTCCGTGTCACCCCGGCATCAGGATAATCTCCGTGCTCAAGAGCGGTGCCGCCGCGAACGCCGCGCGAAACTCCTTCATGCTGCGCGAGGCGTCCTTGGCGACCTCACGATAAGGCAGGTGCAACGAAAGGCGCGGCACCGAGAGCGGCCACGGCGAGAGCCTAAACACATTCGGCCCCGCCGGCGTGCAACGCACGGCGTGGCGCACGCCATGCCGATCCGGCTGCGTGTGCCGCAGATCGCGCGCCTCGGCGTAGGCGGAACAGACGATCAGCGAGAGATTGTCGCAGCATTGGAGAAACTCAAAGCCGCGCCGAAGCTCAGCGGACGAAACGTTTAGGCGAGCGGCGGCCTCCTGTTGGCCCGCCAATTGATCGGCCAGAAACACCGCATGCGCCGCCCGGTGATCAGGCCGAATGGTAGTCACGTCGGCCTGCTCGGTGAGCAGGTTGTAGGTATGCATCGACACGATGATACCCGCATACGGGTTCACTGCGGCGACGGCGGCGGTGGCTTGTTTGCGCACCTCCAAATACGACGGCAGGTCGATCTCCTCAAACGCGCTGTAGGCCCCCACCAGCGCACGGGTGAACGCCTCGGGCTTTCCATCCGGCGTGAGCGACGGCGAGGCGTCGCGCGCGAGCCAGCCGTCGTCATGATGGTAAACCGCGTAACGCACCGCCTCATACGGTTCCGGCCGCGCAAACTCGGCGTTGCCCCACGCATCGGCAAACTCACCCGCGAGCCGGGCATGGTCGGGGTGACTGATTAACAACCAGGAGGCTGCGGTTTCGTTACGGATCATGCGTGCTTTCGTAAGCGTCCACCGGGCCAACCCCGGTCGTTTTCGGCCTAATCCTATGCTTTTCTCACGTTCGTAGCGACGAACGGGTTTCACCCATCGCCGCCCCCAAACCCAGTTTGTCACCTATTAGGTGACAAACTGGATCGGGTCGGCGGGCGTGGGCGGGGGGCTCGGCCCGGCGGCGTGAGCTTGTGCGCGCGGGCGGGCGGGTAGTCTCTCGACGTGTGCGGCCCGATGTAGCCCCGACCGGTGGTCGGGGTTTCTCGGAGACGCCCGACCACCGGTCGGGCCTACACCAGACAAAAGTCTCGTTTCATCCCGTAACTGGTATCACGACTAAATTTTTGGATTG
>JANODO010000189.1:0-1822 GCA_031412735.1 Rariglobus sp.
CGTGCGGGGAAGAGGTTCCGGCGCGCGGGATCGAATATAACAAAATGCACCGCCGATGAGGGCGGGGCGAGGGCGGGAGGAGGCGAGTCGAGGCGTGAAGCCGCGCCTGTATTCTGAAGAAGGGAGCAAAGCAGGCTGGAAGCCTGCGCTACTTGCTCTCGCCACTCTCCTCCTCGCCGTCTCCCCGCTCCACGCCGGCGTCGCCGATCAAGCCACCCGCGTGCGCAGCGCCGGGATCGACGTCATCGCCGTCAAAACCGGCGTGGAAGACGTCGTCACGATCTACGGGTCGCTCCCCGCCGGCGATTCGTTTTCCCCGCCCTCCAACCTCGCCATCGCCACCCTCGTCGGCGGCATGCTGGACAAAGGCACCACGACCCAGGACAAATTCGCGATCTCTCAAAAACTCGACGCTGTTGGCGCCGCCCTCTCGTTCTCCGTCGATAACACGATGGTCACCTTCAGCGGCAAGTGCCTGAGCAAAGACGTGCCGCTCCTCCTCTCCCTCCTCGCCGAACAGCTCCGCTCACCGGCGTTTTCGGAGGAGGAGTTCGTGAAGTTTAAAAAACAGATCGCTGGTCAACTTCAGCGCGCGCTCGAACAAACCGGTTACCGCGCCGGCCAAGCCTTTACCTCGACGATCTACCCGCCCGACCACCCCAACTACGAGCCTTCGACCGAAGCGTTTCTCGCCGCCCTCGACGCCGCGACCCTCGCCGACCTGCGCGCCTTTCATCAAAAGTTTTACGGCCCCGCCGACTTCACCCTCGTGGCCGTCGGCGATGTCGATGTGACCGGCATCCAGACCGAAGTCGAAAAAGCCTTCGCCGGCTGGAGCGGCGGCGTGAAGCGCCCCGATTATCCCCGCACCGCCGGCAAGCTCGACGCCGACCGCGATCAAACCGTGTTCATGGCCGACAAGCCCAACGTCAGCGTGATTTATGGCCAAGCCAGCGGACTCCGTTTCACCGATCCCGACGCGCTCCCGCTCCGCGTGGCCACGACGATCCTGGGCAGTGGTTTCACCGGCCGGCTCATGGCGACGGTGCGCGATAAAGAAGGCCTCACGTATGGCATCGGTGCCCGCATCGGCAACGACACGTTCACCGACGGCGACTGGCGCATCAGCGCCAATTTTGCCCCCAACCTGCTCGACCAAGGGCTCGCCTCCACCCGCCGCGAATTGAAGTCCTGGTATGAACAAGGCGTAACCGCTGCGGAGGTGGAGCGCACCAAGACCAACCTCGCCGGATCGTTCCAAGTCGGCCTCGCCACGACGGACGGCCTCGCCGGCGCGATCCTCACGACGGTCCACCGCGGTTATCCGCTCACGTGGATCGACGAGTATCCCGCGAAGCTCAACGCCGTAACCCTCGACCAGGTCAACACCGCCATAAAGAAGCACCTCCAGCCCGAGAGTTTCGTGCTCATCAAAGCCGGCTCGGTGACGACCAGCGGGAAGTAAAGGAGGCGCGGCGACTCCGATCACCTCCGAACGTGGGAAGCGAGCTTGCTCGCGATGGTTCCCGATCCTCGCGAGCCAGCTCGCTTCCCACGTCGAACAGAAATCGTGAACGGGGTCGGGGCGTTACTTGCTACTTTTGGCCCGATTTAAGTGAACGCGAGCCGTGCTGACGGATCCCATGTGCAATTGCTGGGTGATTCAGGCGAAGGCAGCCCTGGCACTCCTTAGTTTGATCGCGGTGGTGATCTTCCTAGGGATGTTTGCACGCTGCGTCGCAGCTGACGGCGAGCCAATCCGAAGGGGTCAACCCGTTTTTTATTAGTTTTGCTTGATGCGGTTTGACCGGAACGCTCAGGA
>JANODO010000190.1:0-6834 GCA_031412735.1 Rariglobus sp.
CCGAGGTGCCCTAAATACTACCAACATCCCATGAGATTTGAACTATTCACCGTAGGCCGCCTGCTTGCAGGCGCTCTGAGCGCCCGCAAGCGGACGGCCTACTAAAGTACCTATCTCTCGTCTCGTTGGTATCGTGCATCGATCAAAAAACGAACGGCCAGATTCCCGGCAGGTTGTGCCAGATCGCGACGTTAAACTCAGAAGGTCGGATTCAAACCGCCGGTTCCCGGTAAACCAAGTCCAGCTGGCGCTCCAGGCCGACCGCCAGCATCGTCGCGTAGACACCTCGTTTTTCCACGAGGATCGAAAGCTTCGCATTCCGCTGACGCGACCACTTGAGCACCGCGATCACCAGGTTGAGCCCCAGCGAGTCGATCATCGTTGCCGCACGCAGGTCCAGCTCCACGGCATGCACGTCCAAGGCCACCACCTGGTTATGGGCCAGGATGAAAAACACATCGCGATGCTGCGCCGGCGTGGTGGTGCTTTTAAGATCTCCAAGCACTATCAAATGCAGGCAAGTGGATCGCCGGTTGTAAGAGGCGGTGACCGTCTCGGTGCGAAGCAGTTCTAAATTCACGAGCGCAGTAACGGCACGCGCGGGGGAATCTTTAGCGCGTGTTGCTGAAATCGCTCAGGTCGGCGTAAGAGGGCAAGCGGGCTCGGCCACGGCGGCCGAGGTAGAGGCGACCCAGCGGGGCGTGCCGCCGAGAACAACGAAATCCGGAGTGGGTTAACCACTAATGGAATCGCCCAACGGGCGATTCTCTCGGAGCAGCCTCTCGCCAATGGCTCCGGCGGTTGAGCGGAGGCGCGGCTGATGCCGCGGTTTGATTACCCCCGACTTCGGGAAACTTCGTATTTCGTGTTTTGGTAGCGAGAATCAGCGGCTTGCCATCCTTCGGTGGCGTCAGGCGCTCCTCAGCTGCACTGCGAAGGCTATTATACAAGTATGGCGTGAAATCAGACTTTCGTCCGGTGTAGGCCCGACCGGTGGTCGGGCGTTTGCTAGAAACCCCGACCACCGGTCGGGGCTACATAGGGGCATAGTAAAGTCCAATTAAGAGGTGCTAACCTCTTCCGTTGGGTAGTGTGCGCCGAACCGCCGTCCACGCCCGCGAGTGTGGGCCCGAACCCGCAGTCGGGCCCACACCGAACCGCCTCGGTCGCCGGGGCCGTGCCCGCTTTCCCGCGTAGGCCAACCTCATTTATTTTAGAAATTCACCCTAAGCCGCGCTCAACCTTCGCGGAAAAGATCCGATAAATCACACAGTTATTCTCTCCGCGTTGCCAGCAACATCAGCCCCCGGCCCGACTTCATGACCGTCCCGCTCCAGCTCCTTACATTCAAAACTCAGGGTCGTTGGTATGCCTGCGACCTGCTTTGGGTCCGCGAGATTCTCAGCCAACCCGCGCTCACGCCCGTGGATCGCGCCCCCGCCGTCGTGCGCGGCCTCATTCACCTGCGCGGACAGATTCTCACCGCCCTCGATCTCGGTAAACGCCTCGGCCTGGCTTCCGGCGAGGACGCGCCGTCCCATCGTTGTATCGTTTTCAAAACCGCGCCGGAACTCTCCCGCCTCGCCGCGCCGCCCGCCGACGCCAGCCTCGCCGGGCAGGATCTGCTCGGCATCATCGTCGACACGGTCGGGGACATCCTCTCGTGCGAGGACTCTGTGCTCCCGCCGCCCACCGAAACCATGTCGGGGCTCGACCGCACCTGCATCGCCGGGGTGATCCCCCGCCCCGAAGGCCTCGTCACTTTGCTCAGCATCGGCGCAGTCCTGTCCGTCGCGCCCGCCACCCTTGCCTGATTACCCCTACCATGGACGTTCTTCTCACCGATCACACTTTGCGGATCACCTTCGCCGGGGATCTTTTATCGACTAACATCGATGCACTCAGCGCCGCGTTGCTCCAGCACTTGGATCAACACACCGAAGCCCGCGCCGTCGTCGCCGATCTTTCCCGTGCCCGCATGATCGATTCGAAGGGCATCAACCTCCTCCTCGCCCTCTACCGCGAGACCCAGCGCCGCAAGCTGGCGCTCTCGGTTGAACAACCCACCGCCGATATTCGCCGTATGCTCACCCTTCTCAATCTCAACGGCCGCCTCGGGCTCACCCCCCAACCGTGAGCAACGAAGAGTCGGAAATGCTGGACCTCTTCGTTCAAGAGGCCAACGAACACCTGGCGACGCTGGAGACCGACCTCGTCGCGCTCGACGCCAACCCTCGCGACGCCGCGCTGCTCAACCGTATCTTCCGCGCCGTCCACAGCGTAAAGGGCACCGCTGGTTTCTTCGGCCTCACCGCCATCACCGACGTAGCCCACGTCATGGAAAGCGTCATGGCCCTCGTCCGCGATGGCCGCATGGACGCCACGCCGACACTCATCAACCTCTTCCTCGCCAGCACCGACAAGCTCAAGGCGATGGTCGGCGCCCCCGAGCGCTCCGCCGACATCCCCACTCAAGACGAGCGCACTGCGCTCCATGCGCTGCTCAAGACCGAGCCTCCCGTCCGGCCCGCGCCGGCCGATCAGCCGACCCTTCCGCTCTACCTCAGTTCGTTCAACATCGATCCCGAGCTTGTGCGCGACGCCCTGCGCCACGGCCACCACTGCTACGTGGTGCAACTGCGCCTGCACGCCGACATCGAGGCCCAGGGGCAGACGATCCTTACCTACCTTAACGACGTGGAGTCACTCGGCACCATCATCGACACCGCCACCGACCTCGCCGGCGTCGGCCTCGGCGAAGCCATCCCCGCGGACGTGATGTGCTCGATCCTCTTCGCAACCGCGATGGAGTCCGACTTGCTGCTGGCCGCCTTTAACTTGCCCGCCGAGCAACTGGTCCACGTCCCCGCCGACTTGCTGAAAACCTGGCTGCAGACGCAGGCCACGCTCGTTCCCGCATACCCTTCCGCCACGGCTGCGACGCCTCCCCCGGTGGTGCCCCAAGCACCCTCGCCTTCCCAGGCACTCGCCCCGGTGCCCGTGTCGTTACCGTTGTCCGCGCCCGCTGCGCCCGAGCTCCGCCTGGCGGCGCAGGAGCAATCACTCGCCGTGCCGCAACCGGCTGCCGCGGCCACCCGCGCCAAGCCCGAGGAAACCGTGCGCATCTCCGTCAACTTGCTGGACACACTCATGAATCTCGCCGGCGAGATGGTGCTCGGTCGCAACCGGCTCCTGCGCCTCGCGCCCGCCGGTGGCGAGACCGGCACCGCCGAGAGCCAAGAGGGCCTCACGGGCATCGTTCAGGACATCAGCGCCGTCACCTCGGACTTGCAACGCACCATCATGCGGGCGCGCCTGCAACCGGTCGGCGGGCTGTTCGGCAAGTTCAACCGCATCATTCGCGACCTCGGCCAGAAACTCGGCAAGGACATCTCCCTCGAAACGGTCGGCGACGACGTGGAGCTCGACCGCGCCTTGATCGAGGGGCTCTCCGATCCCCTCACCCACCTGATCCGCAACTCCGCCGACCACGGCATCGAGCCGCCCGACGAGCGCACCCGCGCCGGCAAACCTCCCGGCGGTCACGTGCGCATCTCCGCCGCCCACCTCGCCGGACGCGTGCAGATCGAGGTGCGCGACGACGGTCGCGGCCTCAATCCCGAGAAGCTCAAGTCCAAGGCGATCGAGAAGGGTCTCATCACCAGCGAACAAGCCGCCCGCCTCAGTGAAACCGAGGCCTGGCAATTAATTTTTGCCCCGGGGTTTTCGACCGCCGCCATCGTCAGCGATGTCTCCGGACGCGGCGTCGGCATGGACGTCGTGAAAACCAATATCGAGCGCCTCGGCGGGCGCGTCGAAATCCGCTCCGTCCTCGGCCAAGGCACCGCCATCATCATCCGGTTGCCGCTGACCCTCGCGATCATTCCCGCGCTCATCATCGGCTGCGGCACCCGGCGTTTCGCCGTGCCCCAGCTCAACCTGGTCGAGATCGTGCGCCCCGGCGAAGATCGCCCGCTGGAGGATTTCGGCGGCGCGCGGATCCTCCGCTTGCGAGAGGAATTGCTGCCGGTGCTCAACCTGGCCGACTTGCTCGGCCTGCCGCAGACGCTCACCGCCGAGTCGCCCGGGTTTGTGTTGATCCTCAACTTGGATAACCGCCGGTTCGGGCTCCAGGTCGAGCAGATCGCCGATACCGAGGAGATCGTGGTCAAGCCGCTCGGGCGCCACCTGCAAGGAACCTCGCTCTATTCCGGCGCGACTCTGCTCGGCCAAGGCGAAATCGCCCTCATCATCGACCTCGCCGGCTTGGCCGCCGGGCGCCTGCCCGCCGAGACGACTTCGGCCCGCAAGGTATTAAAAGCCGGCGCTGAGTTGGCCTCCGAGCGCATCCTCGTCTTCAGCGCGGGCACGCCGGAGACCTTTGCGATGCACATCGCCAACATCCAGCGTATCGAAAAAATCGAGACGTCGCGCATCGAGCGCATCGGCGCCCACGATTACTTGCGCCGAAAGGATGGCCCCACCCTCCGCCTGCTTCGCATCCAGGACCACCTGGCCGTCACGCCCGCCGGCCCGCTGCCCGCCGAGGTGCACATCATCGTCCCGCGCCTGGTTCACCATCCCGTCGCGCTCATCGCCGATTGCATCCTCGACGCCACCGACCTGCCGGCCGGCGCGCTCGACTCGGCCTCGTTTCGCTCCCCGGGCATCCTGGGCACCGCCTCGTTGAACGAACGCCTCACCATCATGATCGACCTCTACGGCATCATGCAGGCAGCCGGTCTGGACAACGAAATCGACGGGTTTGCCGCCCTCTCCGGTTTGCGCGTGCTCGTGGCCGAAGACACCGCGTTTTTCCGCGAAGCGGTGCGCCGCGGTCTGCACGGTCGCGTCAAGACGCTCGACATCGCCGAAGACGGTGAAGCCGCCTGGCAACGCTTGCAGAAGAACGTTTACGACGTGCTCATCACCGACCTCGAAATGCCGCGCTTGAACGGCTTTGAGCTCACCCAGCGCATCCGCGCCGACGCCCGGTTGAAGCACTTGCCGATCATCGCGCTCTCCGCGCGGGACAACGAGGACTTCCATCGGCGCGCCGAGCTCGCCGGCATCAATCACTACGAAACCAAGCTGGACCGGGATCGCCTGTGCTCCGCGATCACCACGGTCCTGATGCCGCACTAGAACCACTTTAAAAACATGCCGGCACCGCTTCATTTCCCAAAAGTAGGCAGCCTGCTTGCAGGCGCGGTTTGGGGCGCGAGCGAGCTCGCAGCCTACGGGATGACATCAATTTAAGAACGTAGAACGAGAGCCCTAATTTGGATGGCTCTCACCCATTTTTCATGAAACTCAAACTCACCAGTAAGCTCATTTTCGCTTTTCTCGCTCTTGGCCTCGTGCCGCTCGGGGTCGTTTCCTTGATCAGTATCCGCAGCGCCAACTCCGTGGGCGCTGCGATCGCGGAGCAGTTACAACTTACGTCCATTTCAACGCTCGACACCATCGAGCGAAACCTCTTCGAGCGCTATGGCGATGTGCAGGCCTTCGCCGCCAACGGCGCGTTGCGCATCCATGAGCTGGGCACGCCTCCGTCCACCGCCGTCGTGACGGATTCGATGAACACCTACGTCAAGCTCTACGGCCTCTACCCATTGACCATGGTGACCGATGCCACCGGCAAGGTCGTCGCGGTCAACACCAAGGATGCGACCGGCAAGGATCTTGATACGGCCTTTATCTTGGGCAAAGACATGTCCAAGGCCTCGTGGTTTCTCGACACCATCAATGGCAGGTTCCTCAAGAGCGACCTGCTGAACGGCACGGTGGTCGAGGATGTCGCGCGCGATCCCGATGCCTCCCGCCTTTTCGGTCCGGATGCGCTCTTCGTCAGTTTCTCGGCCCCGATCATCAGCGAGACCGGAGAGTTTCTCGGCGTCTGGCGAAACTTGGCCGACTTCAGCGTCGTCGAGGCCGTGATGAAGGAAAGTTATCATTATCTAAAAAACAGAGGTAAGCCTTCCACCGAACTCGTGTTAATCGACCGGAAAGGTGTCCTCCTCGCCGAATACGATCCCTCCGCCGCGAAATCGGACGAATTCCGCCGCGAACCGAATTCGATTCTTAAACTCAATTTAGTGGATCTCGGCGTCGATTCGGCCTTGCGGGCAACCCGCGGTGAAAGCGCCACGGGGATCGATTTCCATAAACGGAAAAAAGTTTGGCTCTACGCCGGCTACGCCCATTCCAAAGGGGCCTTGGGTTATCCCGGCCTCGGCTGGTCCCTGATAGTTCGCGTGCCCGAGAGTGAACTCCTCGCCGGCCCTCAAGCCTCTATCCGCAATACGTGGATCACGGTCGGCGTCGCCGCCGCCCTCCTGCTCGTCTGCGCCATCGCCATCGCCCGCTCCATCACCCGCCCCATCGCTCGGTGCGTCGCGGTCGTCGAACGTCTCGCCCAAGGCGATCTCACCGCCCAGGTCGGCCTCACCCGCAACGACGAGATCGGCGTCCTCGCCACCTCCGTCGATACCTGCATCGGCAACCTTCGCACACTGATCGGCGAACTCAAAAACTCCGCCACCGCCTTGCTCGGTTCGGCCCAGGTGCTCACCGACACGTCCCACTCCCAAGCCGCCGCCGCCGAGGAGACCACCGTCCAAGCCAACACCGTCGCCTCCGCCGGCGAGGAGTTGTCCATCAACTCACGCACGATGTCGGAATCCGCCGCGCAGATCACCCAGTCCACCACCACGGTCGCCGCCGCCATGGAGGAGATGTCGTCCTCCATCCAGGAGGTCGCCCGCAACTGCGCCCAGGAATCCGAGATCGCCCGCAAGGCCGATACCCAGGCCCGCCAGACGCGTGAGCTCA
>JANODO010000191.1:0-9758 GCA_031412735.1 Rariglobus sp.
GGGGTTTTTGTGGGTCCCATACCACAAAATCAAAAAAAAACATCCGCGCTTAGGGGGTTTCGGTTGGTGGGCCGTGTTTTTGGGCGCGGGCGACAAACCCCGCTTCCCACATCGGATCCCCCGACCAGCGGTCGGGGCTACATTAGCGAGGGCCGCTGGTATTATTTCGCCGAACGACGGGGACGGCGCAAAAGCAGGAGTCCGGCGGCACCGCCGAGCATGAGCGCGCCGTAGGAGGACGGCTCGGGCACGGGCGTGAGCTGGCCGTTGCCACCGCCGTAGGGGAGCCACTTGGTGTCCCCGCCCGTGAAGCCCGCGAAAACGACCTTGTTGGTGGGCGACGAGCCTTGGGGGCCGGGGCTGCTGGTCGCGAGGAAGTAATCCACCGCGTTGGTCCAATTGTTGACGGTGAGGATGCCGGCACCGGTCACGTTCACGGTTGAAAACTGGGCCACCGTCGCGCCCGTGGTGCCGAAGTCGATGACCGAGTTGGTGCCCGTGTTGACCGTGAGGCTGCCAAACGTGTGGGTGTTGCCGCTGCCGAGGAAGAGCGATCCGCCGTTGAGCACGATGTTGATGTTGGCCGCGCTGAACGAGTCGGTGAGCGTGAGCGACTGGCCGGCGTTGATGACGATGGTGCCGTTGCTGAAGCCGAAGTCGCCGCCGAAGCTGCTGGCACCACCGGCCAGCGTGAGCGTCGCGCCACCGAAGTTGACGGAGCCGCCAGCCCCGGAGGTGCTCTGCAAGGAACCAACGGTCTCGCTAAAGCCGGCCATGTTATAGACTGCGCCGGTGTTGATGGTGAGCGAGGCGGCGTCGCTGAACAACCCGGTAGCGCCGGCGGTGATCTGGCCGGCGGCAATGGTGGTGGCTCCCGTGTAAGAGTTGGCCGCATTCAGTGTGAGCGTGCCCGAGCCTTCTTTGGTGAGCGTGCCGGTGCCGGTGGCGATGGCGCGATTCACCACCGTGTTGCCCGCGCCGCTGACGGTGAGATTGCGATTAGTGCCGGCGAGAGTGCCGGTATTACCCAGGGTGAGGGTGCCGCTGCTGGAGCCGATACGGGCGTTGTTGGCCAGAGTGATGCTGCCCGAAAGCGTGTTGTTGCCGGAGAAGTTTTCTATCGCGCCATCGAGCGCACCGGTGCCATTGCCCTGGATGTTGAACGTGTTTGCGACAGTGGCGTTGCCTTGGATCTCGACGTTGCCGCCAGATCCGATGTTGACCGTGCTGGAGCCAAGGGCGGTGGCGCTGCCGAGGGCGACGATGCCGGAGTTCACGTTCGTCGTGCCGGTAAATGCCGTGCTGGCGCCCGAAAGCGTAAGGCGGCCGACGCCGTCCTTGTTCAGCGTGCCCGCACCGGTAAGGGTGCCCGCGTAAGTGTTGGCTGCGGAGCTATTGACCGTAAGGGTCCCCGTGCCGAGTTGCACTTGGGAACCGGTCGCAGAGGAGTTGATGCCGCCGATGGTCTCGCTGAAGCCCGCGAGGTTGAAGACGCCGCCCTGGTTGAGGGTGACCGTGCGGGTATCCGCGATCTGATTACCAGCGGCGAGTTGCACGGTATCGGTGCCCGTGCCGTCGCCCACCACGAGGTTACCGGCGATAGCGTTGAGCCCGGCGGTTTTGAAGAGGACGAGGGTGCCGGCATTGACCGTGGTCGTGCCGGAGAAGGTGTTAGCAACCGTGCCGGAAAGCGTCAGCGTGCCTGCTCCGTCTTTGATGACCGCGACGGTGCTTTCGGTCCCGGGCGTGCCGGTGCCGATGACTTTGCTCACCGTGATGTTACCCGCACCACCGAACGTAAGGGAGCGGGACGCGTCATCGAGGGCGTCGGCGCCCGAGAGGGTGAGCGTGCCCGCGGTGGATTGAAACCGGGTGTCGCCGGAGAGCGTGAGGTTACCCGTCAGAGCGTTGTTCCCGGAGAGGTTGTTGATCGCGCCTGCGCCGCCTACACCGGTTCCGCCGAGGGTGATGCCGTTGGTCGGAGTAATGCCACCCGAGAGCTCCAACGTAGCGCCCGCCGCGATGGTGGCGGCCCCGGTGCCGAGGGCGGAGGATTTACGCGCCTCGACGATGCCGTTGTTAATGAAGAGGCCGCCACTGTAGGTGTTCGCGCCGGTGCCCGCGAGGATGAGTTTACCGCTACCTGTGCCGTCTTTGATCAGACTGCGCGCCCCGCCCGACTCGGTGATCGTCGAGGGGATAGTCAAGTTGCCGGCACCGGTGATGTCGGCTACAGTATTACCCGCCAGCGCGAGCGTGGTCATGCTCAGCGTCTGGGCGTTGACGTTCTGCTGCTGGATGTAGGGAACCGCGCCCGTGAGAGTAAGCGTGCGCGTGCCGGAGATCGTGTAAGCCGCGTTACCCAAATTTCCAAATGTAATGCCGGCGATCGTGTTGTTACCGTCCAGAGTGACGGCGGAGCGCCCCTGGCCTAGGTCGTCAAATAGGGCGATTTGGGTGCTCGTGGGCTTGTCGATCGTGGTCCAGTTGTCTTTGTCGTTCCAAGTCGCGTCTTTAGAGCCATCCCACTCCTTCTCGACCGCTACCGTCGGCGCCAGCAAGAAACGAGAAGCACCATAAAGCGTTGCGGTGCCGCTGTAGCCAGCAACGCCATAGCCTGAGATGTAGATGTTACCCACGCTAGACTGGCTGTTGATGGTGGTCGCGAGGTTATCGAGCCCAGACTCCCAGTTGTTGATCACCAACACGCCGCTTGGGGGAGCGGTGAACGTGTCGAAGAGGAATGTGTTGGCCCCGCTGACCGCACCGAAATCGACGGAGCCGCCGCCGCCCAACGCGGTGAGATTACCGATGCGTTCGGAAAAGCCGGCGAGGTCCAGCGTGCCTGCGGAGCCGATGGCGACCGTGCCCACGTCGGTGAGGCGGTTGCTGGCGCCGAGCCTGATCGAGCCATCATTAATGGTGGTGACTCCCGTGTAGGTGTTCGCTCCTGAGAGCGTGAGGGTGGCCGCGCCGGTCTTGGTGAGACCGTCGGCGCCGCTACCCGCGCCGTCGGCGATGACCCCGGAAATCGTCGAGGCGGTCGTCACGTTGGTAGTCAGGGTGCGGGCCGTGTTGTTTTCTGCCAGAGTGACGTTCCCAGAAAGGGTCGCACCGGCGAGGGTGAGCGTGCGGTCACCGCCGGTTTGAGACACGGCACCGGAAACCGTGAGACCAGAAAGAGCGACATTGCCCTGAACTGAAACCGTGTTGGCGATGGTCGGAGAACCGCTGCCGGCCAAGGCACCACCGGTCATCGTGACGCCACCCGTGCCGAGGGCGGTGTTGCTGCCGAGCGTCACCGTGCCGCCACTCACGCTACTGCCGCCGGAGTAGGTGTTGTTACCTGTCAGCGTGAGGTTGCCCGCCTGCGCTTTCATGAGCGAGCCCGCCCCGGAGATGATGCCGCTTGCGGTGGTGTTGCCCGAGCCGTCGAACGTGATGGATCGGCCCGCGTTGGCACCGTTGTTGTCGGTGCTGATGTTACCGCCCAAAGTGAGCGTTGAGGTGGTCGCATTGCGCACGCTCGCGTTAGCGGAAAGCGTGATGGCGGAGTTGATGGCGTTACCGGTCGGGGACACGCCGTTGGTCTGGGTGACCGCGATACCAAGGAATCCCGGGAGGCCAACATCGTCGAAATTAAGCGTGCCGTTGTTAAGCGTGTAACTGAACGGCGCATCGATCTGGATGGAGCGCACCGTCCGGGTCGTGCCAGTGCCCACGTTCACCGTCTGGTTGGTCGAAACGAAGGTGTTGTCGAAGAGAATGTCGTCCCCCGTGGCCGGCACGTCGGGGTTCCAATTGACAGCGGTGCCCCAATCGCCCGTGGCACTCCCACGCCCGTTGGCATCGTTGTCCCAAAGATTGGCAACCAAGGTGGCCACGGTGAGCGCTCGCAACTCGTGGATACCCGTTTGACCGCCGGTGCCCGAGGTGAAACCAAACTTTAAGGTTTCCGGCCGGAGGTAGCCGGAGAGGTCCGCTTCGAGCACTTTGTTGAGCTCGCCCGTGGAGCCAAATTGCAGCCAAACGGTGAGCTGATTCGTCGGCGTAATCAGAATCTCCGCGCGGCGATAATCGGCACCAGTCTGCACCGGCCGCGTTCCCCCGATGAAATCGAGGTCTTGGGTCAATGCGGCATTCGTGCCATCGCCAGTGGCTGCGATGAACTCGTAACCCGAGGAGCCACTGCCAGGCCCGCGCACCGCGACCGCGTTCGGGTTAAAGCCAATGCCGCCAACACGCCCCTCGGTCGCGTTGGAAAAGTTACCAAAGTCATCCAACGAGACGGCCACATAGCCGCCGGCAAGGCCGTTCACGCCGGTTTTCTGGGCATAACCCATCGAACCGCCGTCCGCGCCTACAGCAAAACTCGCGCTGCCATCAAAAAGAAAAAACGTGATACCATCGGCTCCAGACCCCCCATAGCTCGCATAATCAAAACTCGTGAAGACCGTGCGATTGGCGGACGAAACCGCCGTGTCGTAATAGGCCGACGTCGCCTGATTGTTCCCCGCGCTGGTGAGTCGCAACCAGCCCTCGCCCGTCGGATCGCTTACGCCGGAGGTCAGATTCGGCATGTAGCCGGTCCCGTTAAACACCCAACCAGGAGCCGTCGAACCGGTAAACGTTTCCGTGACCGTCTGACTCGCGGCTATTGTGGCCGTAAAAACAAACGCGAGAAAATTTTTTAATATAGATCTCACGGGGTAGAGGCAGACTAGGGGTTTACCCCTACGAGAGGCAAACTCTATTTTCAGATCTAACTGCACGGCACTCTCCGGCACAACTTGAAAAAACGGAGGCGGCTCGGCGCAAGTTTGGCCAAGTCGCTCCCGTCGTTCAGGAACCCGCGAGACGCTCACCCACGCCCACCCCGCAACAAGAGCAGATTGACCAGGTCGTTTTTCTCAAATTCGTCCCAGTAAGAATCCTCCAACTGGTGTAGGCGTGCGTCCGCATTGATCGCCGGTCCTCCCAAACCGAGCACCGACTGACGGGTCTGCTCCGAAGCCAAGTCGCGGTCCGCGAGGCGGGTGACCAGTTCGTGCCAAAACGTGTCGTTGTCATAATCACCGGCGATTTTTGAAAGCCGCTCGTCCGTGAGCAGTTTCTCGGATGGTCCGAGTATCCCGTCGGAGCCGACATCGACCAGATCGGCGCAGCCAAGCGGGGTGGCGAGCTCGTAGAGCTTTTGCTCCAACTCGGCGTAGCGTTCGACGTGCGAGGACGCATCGCCTTGGCGTCCCTCGACTGTGCGCATGCCCAGATGCACGAGCTCAAGCAAGCGGGTGAATTCTTTCGGCGTAAACATGACCTTCATACCGTTCACTGCATCCGTCCGCAGACGGCGCGCAAGGCGGGAATGGCGGTCCTGCTCCGGTCGCTGCGGAGCACGAAAAACCCGGCGGGCAAAGCGCCAGCCGGGTTGTTACAAAAAGAACGGGTCAAACTATGCGTCGGGCGTTATTTGCTTTTGTTCGTCGCTTCACCGGCCTTCTTCCAACCAGCGATACCCTTCGAATAATGCTTCACGTTGGTGTAGCCCAGCTTCTCTGCGGCGGCTGCACCCTGTTTGTAAGCGCCGCATTTTTCGTTGCCGCAGTAGGCGACCACGAGGGCGGCCTTGTCGGCGGGGAGCAGCGTCGCGAGCTTGGCTTCGTCGGCCTCGAAATCGATGGCCCCGGGGATGTGGCCGGTTTTGTAGGAATCGGTGCCGTTCACGTCAATGAGCGCAACCTTGCCGGCCGCGATAGCCGCTTTGAGATCGTCATGGGGGATGTCGGCGACTTTGCCGGCACCGGCAAACGCGACGGACACCAATGCGAACCAGGCGAGGAGGGGGAGGAGGATTTTTTTCATGAGGATGATGGTTTCACGGCATCAAAATCCGGCGCGAAGAATTCGCAACCGCACCGGCAATTAACCGCAGGGGCCGCGAACGTGTGGTTTTCTGCCCGGAAAGCCACAGGGCCGATGCGGTCATGCCAACTTAACCCGAGCGTCACCCATACGTAACCTGCGTCAATTGACTGTAGTGCCATGAACCCTACAAACCGCTCTTTCGGAAAACACATGAAAAAATTTCTCACCTTCATTACGAACTTGCGCCGCCGTCCGCTGCTCGCCTGGACCCTGTTTTTCTACGCGCCCGTCACCGTGCTCGCCTTCGTCGCCATCCTCGGCGTCCAGGATTACAGCCGCCGCCTCGATGCCGAACTCGCCAACAGCCAGCGCACGGGCGGCGTCGTTGGCCGCATCAACGCCTTCGGCGAGCAGATCACCAAGTCTATCCTGCTCGTCGAAAAAAGCCTGCGCGAAAAAAAGCCCGCCGACGCATCCGTCTACGAGCTTCAGGTCGCCGCCGACCGCGCCGACCAGATCATCAACGCGTTTAACGAGGGCTCCGAAACCGTCGCGCCCGACGGCGTGCGTTTCATGGTCGAGGCCGTCACCGACGAGAAGGCCCTCGAGGTTCTCACCCAGATGAACGTCATCTGGGTCGGTATCAAAACCCGCGCCGACAAAATCGTGCTCGTGGCAGGCCCCCACAAGGATTACACCGAAGCTGCCGCCTTCACCGAAAAGAACCTCGCCGAATCGTCCGAATTCGTCGCCGCCCAGCAAACCCGGCTGGCGGAACAAACCCTCTCCTTCAGCCGCCGTCTCGAATCGCTCGCCCAAGACCGCGTCAAAGCCCTCGAAGGCCCTCGCACCGTTTTCATTGGTCTGGCCGCCTTCTCCCTCCTCGCGCTGCCCGGCGTTTTCTTCTTTAACCGCGTTCGTCTCGCCCGCAACGCCTCCGCCCGCCTCGCCGCCGAACTCGGCTCCAGCCAGGCCCGCCTCGAATCCCAGTCGCAGGCGCTCTCCACCGCCAAAGCCGAGACCGACCGCATCATGGAAACCGTGCAAGAGGGCCTTCTCCTGATCGACGCGCAGGGCGTCATCGGCGATTACCATTCGCGCGAACTCACCGCCATTCTCCGCCAGGAGAAACTCGCCGGCCGCAGCCTCCTCCAAATCCTCGAACGTCTTCTCACCGAGAAGATGTTCAACACCACCAAGGACTACGTCGCCCTCCTCTTTGACGCCAACCGCAAGGAAAAGGCCGTGCTTAAGGTCAACCCGCTCACCGACATCGAGGTCAACTTCCCCAACCCCGCCGGCGGTTTCATCAATCGCTACCTTGGTTTCTCCTTCCGCCGCATCGTCGAAAACGGCGTTGTCACCCGCGTCTTCGTCGCCGTGCGCGACGTCACCACGCAGATGGAGCTCGAGAAAAAACTCCGCGACTCCGAACGCCACAAGGACCGCCAGCTCGACATCCTCCTCGGCATCGTGCACGTCGCCCCCGCCGAACTCGAAAGCTTCATCGTCCTCGTCGAACAGGAACTCGATACCATCAACGACACACTCCGCGCCGAACACTTCGCCGCCACCGGCGGTCAAGGCGACGCTCTCCGCCAACGTCTCCAAACCGTCTTCCGCAGCGTGCACAACGTGAAGGGCAACGCCGCCGTCCTCCAGCTCACTACGTTCCAAAAAGCCGCCGACGCCTTCGAGTCCAAGCTCAACGATCTGCTCAACCGTCCGCAGCTCACCGGCGACGATTTCCTCGCCGTCGTCGTCGCGCAGGCCGGTCTCCGCGCCGATCTCGGCGACCTCATGGAACTTCGCGAAAAACTCGTCGGCCTCCGCCAGCCCGTCGCCGCCAACCCTTCCGCCAACGCGTCCTCTGCCACGCTCACCAGCCCCGCCGTGCAAATCGGCGCCGGCCTGCAGCAGCTCGTGGCCGACGCCGCCCGCGACCTCGACAAGGCCACCACGCTCACCATCGACGACTACGCGCTTCACACCGTCGCCGCCGACCGTCCCGCCCTCGTGCGCGACGTGTTGATCCAGCTCGCCCGCAATTCTCTCGCCCACAGCGTCGAACCCGCCCCGCTGCGCCTCTCCGCCGGCAAGCCGCCCGTCGCCACGCTCTCTGTGCGCGCCTTGCCGCGCTCCGACGACGGCCTCGTCGGCATCGCCTTCCGCGACGACGGGGCCGGCCTCAATCTCGTCGCCATCCGCGCCCGCGCCGAATCCGCCGGACTCATCTCGCCCAACGCCAGTCCCGCTCCCGCCGACATCGCCCGGTGCATCTTCGCCCCGGGGTTCTCCACCGCCGCCTCCGTCGGCGCCCACTCCGGCCGCGGCATGGGCATGGACATCATTAAGGCCAAGGTCGTGGACGAAGCCGGCGGCGCCATCGAGGTCCACTGCACGCCCGGCCAGTTCTGCGAATTCCATCTCTATTTTCCCGCCACCATCGCATGAAACTCCTCATCGTTGACGACTCCCTCATTATGCGCCGCGCCATCGAGCGCAGTCTCGGCCGCAGCCATTTCACTGAAGTGCGCACCGCCACCACCGGCGTCCAGGCAATCGATATGTTTGAGCGCTACCAACCCGATGTCGTGACCATGGACATCACCATGCCCGACATGGACGGCCTCTCCGCCGTGGACGTGATCATCAAACGCAACCCCCGCGCCGTCATCCTCGTGGTCTCCGCGCTCGCCGACAAAGCCACCGCCGTCGAAGCCATCAAACGCGGTGCCTCCGGTTTCCTGCTCAAACCGATCACCGCCGAGTCGGTGCACAACGCCCTCGAAGACATCCTCACCGATTAACCGCGCCCCCCGCCCGACCATTCCCATGGAAGAAACCATCCTCAAGATTTTCGCCCAGAGCATCACCCGCTACTTCGCCACCGTCGCCGAGGGCCAGGCCGTGCTCGGCACGCCTTACCTCAGCGCCGACAACGAATCCGTCGCCTACGATTTCTCCGCCGTCATCGGCATCACCGGCTCGCACCGCGGCAACATCTACTACACCGCCCCGCGCGAAAAACTCCACGCCCTCCTCTCGCTCATCGGCGAATCCCTCCCCGACGAACGGCTCTGCGCCGAGCTCGTCGGCGAGATCACCAACACCATCTCCGGCAACGCCCGCGAACACCTCGGCGCCGGCTTCATGATCTCCACCCCTTTCATTCTCGAGGGCAAACCGCTCTCCGTCCACAGCGCCAAGGACACCACCTGCTACATCCTCCCGATCACCTGGAACCAGCACCGCTCGCGTGTCCTCGTCTCCCTCCAACAATCCCCGCCCAACTCGTGAGCACCCCCTACGAAACCGAACGCGAGCTCGCCGTCTTCATCGGTACCATCGGCCATTACTTCCAAACCGTCGGCGGCTCGCTGCCCGATTTCCACTCTCCCACCCTCGAACTCAATCTCCCCGCCCGCCTCGACTGCACCGGCTACATGCCCGTGAGCGGACGCCTCGACGGCTGGATTGCCCTCAGCCTGCCCGCCTCACTTCTCCGCACGCTGCTCACCCACATGGGCGAGGAGCTACACGACGAAGCCGCCCAGCTCGACCTCGTCGCCGAGATCACCAGCACCCTCACCAGTAACGCCCGCGAACACTTCGGCGAACACCTCCACGTCGCCCCGCCCCTGGCCGCGCTCGCCGCCGATTTCCCCGACGAACTCGCCACGCCCCCGCTCTCCTTTCGCCTGCCCTTCAACTGGCAAGGCACCGACGCCTTCCTCCTCATCGCCCTCCAGCGCTAATCCTCTCCTCCCCGTAGACCGCGAGCTTGCTCGCGCTGCGACCTCCCGCCCCCCCCCCCCCCCCAGACCAACAAAAAAAACCCCCCCCCCCCACAACCCCACCCCCACAAACCCAGCCAACACCTACCCGCCCCC
>JANODO010000192.1:0-24235 GCA_031412735.1 Rariglobus sp.
GATCGAACATCGCGAGCAAGCTCGCTTCCCACGTAGATCCGCTCAACCCACCCCCCGCTCGCTCAACCGCGCGATTACCGCCGGCAGCAACGCGTGTTCGGCCACGTGGATTTTTTGAGCAAAACTTTCCAGCGTATCGGCAGGATCAATACGCACGCACGCCTGGTCGATGATCGGTCCGCCATCCACCTCCAGAGTCACGTAATGAACCGTGCAGCCGGCGATTTTCACGCCGCGCCGCCACGCCTGACCGATTCCATCGAGGCCGGGGAAACTCGGCAGCAGGCTCGGGTGCAGGTTGATGATTTTCCCGGCAAAGGCGGTCAGGAACCCCGGCTTGATCACGCGCATGAATCCGGCGAGCACGATCAGGTCGGCCCGGCAGGCGGTGATCGCCGCGATGTAGTGCTCCTCGGCCGCTCCATCGAGCTTGGTCTTAAACGGCGCGGCATCGAGAAACGCCGCCGGCACACCAAAGCGCTCACCCAAGGCAAGAATGCCCGCCGCCGGTTGATCGGAGAAAATCTGCACGACCTCGGCACGGCCAAGCTCGCCCGCTTGTTGCGCGAGCAGAATAGCTTCGGCATTGGAGCCTCGACCCGAACCGAGGATGACGACGCGCATGGAGGGCATAAAAGGGTCAGTCGGCATATATTTCGACGATACGCAGCTCGCACACCGCATGGTCGGTCCATGTTACCAAGGTGTGATGGCCTATTAGGTGCACCTGTAAAATCCGGCCCGATGAAGCACGATGCTCTTCAGCTCCGAGCGCGTGGGGATTGGCGGCTAACCAGCGGAACTGGGAGACCAAGAAACGCGAGTCCGGCTCGTTAAGGCGTGTCAGATATTCACATGCGCGTTGCTCAAGCACATATTGGTAAACCCGACTCATGTCGGGCCGGATGAGAACCGCTTCTCGATAAGGCGCTCGACCTCTTCGGCCGTAACCTTACCGCCCGCATCCATACGAGCCATGGCCGCATCAATGCGTGCAGGCATGTCCGGATCATTTTTCCAGCGCAGAAGGCGCAGCCATCGCTCTACCTCGGCGCGATCAGCGGGAGACATCCTCGTGATCTCTTCGATGACTTCCGTGAGTGACATGATTTGAGGTTAGTTGACCTTAATAACCGGGCAAGCCGCTTGTGCGTCAGAAGAACTTCTTGGCCTTCTCGAAGAAGCTCTTCGACATCGGTTCGTCGGCGTCACCGCTGACGCGGGCGAACTCCTCGAGAATCTTCCGTTGGTCGGCGCTGAGCGACTGCGGGACCTCGACTTGAACGCGGAGGAGCTGATCACCAGGTGAACCGCCACGCAGGTTCGGCATGCCCTTGGCTTTGAGGCGGAAGGTCGTGCCGCTCTGGGTGCCGCCGGGGATTTTAAGCGAGGCTTTGCCCGAGAGGGTGGGCACTTCGATGCTGCCGCCGAGCGCCGCGAGCGTGAACTTGATCGGGATCTCGCAGAAGAGGTCGCCGCCCTGGCGCTCGAAGAGCTCGTGCTCGCGGACGTTGAGCACGATGTAGAGATCGCCCGGTTGACCGCCGGCCTGGCCGGCTTCGCCGTTGCCGCTGGAGCGCAGGCGTGAACCCGTCTCGACGCCCGCCGGGATGCGCACGTTGAGCTTGGTGGTCTTGGCGGTGCGGCCTTCGCCCCGGCACACGGTGCAGGGCTTTTCGATCTTTTGACCGCTGCCGCCGCACGTGGGGCAGGTCTGCGTGAAGGTGATGATACCACCGCTGCGGCGCACCTGGCCGTGGCCTTTGCAGGTCGGGCAGGTGACGCGTTTGGAGCCGGGCTCGGCGCCGTTGCCGCTGCACCGCTCGCAGGTGACGGCCTTGCGGAAGGTGATTTCTTTTTCGATGCCCTGGGCCGCTTCTTCGAGGGTGATTTCGAGGTCGTAGCGCAGGTCGGCACCGTCGCGGTCGCCCCCGCGTCCGCCACCGCCGCCGCCAAACATTTCTTCAAAAATACCGCCGCTCCCGCCGCCGCCACCACCTCCTCCGCCGCCGCCACCGAAGACGTCGCGGAAGATGTCGAAGGGATCGTGGAAGCCACCGCCGCCCGCGCCACCGCCGGGACCGCGCGGGCCGGCCCCGCCGCCTTGTTGAAACGCGGCGTGACCGTAGCGGTCGTAAGCGGCGCGTTTTTGCGGATCCTTGAGGACTTCGTAGGCTTCGGAGACTTTCTTGAACATCTCCTCGGCCTCCTTGTTGCCCGGGTTTTTATCCGGGTGGAATTGCACGGCCTTCTTGCGGTAGGCCTTTTTTAATTCTTCGTCGTTGGCTCCTTTGGCGACACCGAGGAGCTCGTAGTAATCTTGTTGGGTGGCCATGGGATGGATCAGGCTTGGGCCTCTTCGGAAACGGCGGGGCCCGTGGAAACAATGACGGACGCGGGGCGCAGAAGGCGTCCGTTCAGCGTGAAGCCCGTGCGCACCACGGTGACGACGGAGCCTTCGACCACATCGGCGCTGGGCTGCTGCGAGATGGCCTCGTGGAGATTCGGGTCGAAGGGCTGGCCTACGGGGTGGACCTCCTTGAGTCCGTGGCTGGCGAGCGAGGATTTGAGCTGCTCGGCCACCATGGAGATGCCGCCGACGAGGGTCTTGAGGTCCGCGTTGGGGGCTTTGGCGGCGGCGAGGCCGAGGCCCAGGTTGTCGATGACGGGTAACATATCTTCCAACACGCGGGAGGCTGCGAACTGGCGGAGTTCGTCCTTCTCGCGGATGGTGCGGCGGCGGTGATTGTCGAGGTCGGCGACCGAGCGCACGTAGCGGTCGTAGTTGTCGGCGGCTTCTTTTTTGGCGGCGGCAAGCAGCTCGCTCAAATCGGGCACGGCGGCAACGGCAGGAGCCTCGGGGGCCGGAGTCGTCGGCGCGGGCTGGGGAACAGCGGTCGCGGCGGGTTGAGGTGTCGGGTGGGCGTTGGCTTCAGATTCGGGCGCGTTCATAAAGAACGCTCACCAAATCAAGGCTTCACGCGCTCTTCAAGTTTCCTGGCGGCCCCGGCGGCGTTTTCCTTTTTATCGCCCCAAGCGTAGGTTTTACGGTCAATCGGCTGGGTGGCGGTGGCAACGAGTTGTTTGAACTCGCCGGAGACGACTTGGCCGATGTTCTTGCCGGCCTCCGTCATGGCGGGGGTGATCTCGGTATTAAAATTGGTGTCGGGCGTGACGTTGCGGTAAGCGCGCTGGAACGCGAGGGCGTGGACCTGGGCCGGGGTTTTGCCGGGGCGTTCGTCCTTCACGACCACCTCGTTGAGGCGGACATCGAGGTTGCGGACGAGGAAATCAAGGGGCGAGACGGCGGGGGCTTTTGCGCCGGGCTTCTTGGACGCCACCGGGGCGAGGCGACGATAGAGCAGTTCGAGGTTGTTGGACCCGCGTTGATTCGTGACGACGGTGATTCGGGCGACGTCGACCGTCGTCATGTCGAGCACCGGCTTTTTACCCAGCAACGAGAACAGATCGGCCTTGGCCGTGAATTGCTGAACGTCCAGGAAATCACTTTCGGCAAAACCGGCGGGGTTCACCATCACCAAGCCACGCATGCGCACTTCGGCGGTGAAGGGATTCGCGTAAAAGGAATCCACCCGGGCCGCAAACCCGGTGCGGTTTTCAATCACACTCGTGAACAAACCCGGCAGCATCAACATCCACCCCAAGGCCAAAGTGCTAAAGGCGCACACCAGAAACATCACAATCTGGATGAGAGCGCCGCCACCTCGAGGGTTACTGGAATGTTTCAGCTGCATAACTCTTCCTAACCGATCAATGTCAGCAAAAGTTCTCCGTGACTAGCGTAAGCGCGTCCGTTTGCGCGATAAATGAATTTTTTACCGCGTAGGGGATAATGACGTTATCGCCTGGGGCCAGCACCTGACCGTCTGGCGTCACGAGGCGACCTTCAACCACGCTGAGGATGCGCGGTTGCTCGCCCGCCGCGAAGGTGAGTTCGGCGCCGGCGGCGAGGGGCGCGCGGCGGATACGAAACTCGCGAGCGTCGGCAAGGGTCGCGGGGGTGCGCACGCCCCGCACGGGCGCAGGTTCAAAGTCGTCCCACTTGATGGATTTGAGGGATTGCTCGACGTGCATCGCGCGCGGTTTGCCGTCGAGGCCCACGCGGCCCCAATCGTAGACGCGGTAGGTCGTATCGGAGTTTTGCTGGATTTCGAGGATCAGGTTGCCGCCGTCGATCGCGTGGATCTGGCCGCTGTGCACCAGGATCGAGTCGCCCGCTGCGACCGGGAACCGGTGCACGCACGCGTCGAGCGTGAGGGCGGTGAGGGCCTTTTCAAACTGGTCGCGGGTGACTCCGCGCTTGAGGCCCACGATGAGGTGCGAGCCGGGAGCGCACGCGGCGATATACCAGTTCTCCGTTTTCGGTTCGCCCTTGAGCTCCGGCGCCACGGCGGCGGGCGGGTGGACCTGGAGGCTGAGGCGCTCCTTGCAGTCGAGCCACTTCACGAGAATCGGGAACGGCCGATCCGCAGGCCAGGCAGGGCCCATGATCACCGCAGCGTTACCCGCGATGACTTCGCGCAAAGTCCTCCCGTCGAACTCGCCTCCGCAGACGACGGATTGCGCCTCGGGCCGGTCGACGATTTCCCAGCTCTCGCCGATTGGACGGTCGGGCGGCAACGTGCGGTTAAGAGCGCTTTCGAGCCCGCGACCGCCCCACACGCGATCCTGGTAAAGGGGTTTTAAGCGAAGAAATGACGACATGGTAAATTTAGCGTTTAGCGTGAAAACAAAACAGGGGGATATTGCGTTTGACCGAGAGGAGCGTTGCCGTGGAATCCGTCCGGTCGTTTAGGCCCGAAAAAACACATGCGCAAGCCCGCGAGTTCAAACCCAAACAACGTGCCGTCCTTTCAACCGCCCCGCACTCGCCCGCGGTGGATGGCGGCCAGTGCGTGTTTTTTGACCGCGTTGATGATGAGCGTGGCGTTCCTCGACTTTTCCCCTGCGCAAAGTCAGCAAGCCGGCACCAATTACGAACAAGCTGAGCAGAATCTCGTCGGCTGGGTGGGTGCCGAATCGACCTGGTGGATGCTCCACTACATCGGCATCAGCATCTGGCTTTTCCCGCTGTTCCTTTTTTGGATGTCCTACCTCGCGTTGCGCAATGCGAAGCAGTTCGCGGCTCCCCGCGTCATCGCGTTCGCCGTGTGCGTAATCAGCGCCTCCGGCCTGGCGGCGATGATCTCGGGTTTTGAGCTCTCCCAGTATTTCAGCGGCGGCGGGCTCGGCGGCATTCTGGGTAAATTCTTGTATGCCGATTTCCTGAAAAAAACGCTGGGGCCGTTCGGCACCGTCGTGCTCTTGGGCACGAGTTACGTTCTCTGTTTCGTATTCATAGCCGTGCGCGATATCGGCATCGAATTCGATAAGCTGATCCAAGGCTTCCAAGGGTGGCGCGAACGCCGCTCAGCCGAGAAAACTCAAGCCGCCGACCTGCGCAAGCAGCTCAAGGAAATCACCGAAAAGCGCAAAGCGGCCGACGCCGCCCCCACGGCGGTCGCCGCGCCTCCGCCCAACAAAAAACTCACGCTTCCCCGCACGGGCAACACCGGCTCGCCGTTCGCCCCCAAAACCGACGAACCCGCCAAAACACCTCCGCCCGCCGCCGCGACCGCTCCCGAGGTGCCCGTCGCCGTGGCGCCTCCGAAGATCAATCGCGCCCCCACCAAGGCCGAACCCACGCTCGAAGCCCTCCCCGCCGGCCTCGGCCCCGTGGCGATCGTCAAACCCGAGGAAACCAAAAAAGCCAAGGCTCCCGCCGTCCCTTTGACGGATGAAACCTATCAGTTCCCCCCGCTCACGTTGCTGAAGGATCAAGCCCCCGCCTCCGCCAGCGGCTCCGACGACGAATACGCCAAAAACATGGCCGACCTCGTGCGCATCCTCAGCGAATTCGGCGTCACCGTAACCCCGGGCGAGATCCACGTCGGCCCCGTCATCACGTGCTACGAAGTCGCCCCGGCCCCCGGCGTGCGCGTCGAAAAAATCGCCGGCCTCGACAAAAACATCGCCCTCGGCATGCGCGCCCAATCGGTCCGCATCCTCGCCCCCATCCCCGGCAAAGCCGCCGTCGGCATCGAGATTCCCAACCGCATCCCCACCCCCGTCGGCATGCGCGAGATCCTCGAATCCGAGGACTGGTCTTCCGTCAAAGCCGAGATCCCGATCGCCCTCGGCAAGGACGTCTCCGGCAAGCCGTTGATCTCCGATCTCGCCAAGATGCCCCACCTCCTGATCGCCGGCGCCACCGGCTCGGGCAAATCGGTGTGCATCAACTCCATCATCGCCTCCATCGTCTACCGGAAGAGCCCCAAGGATCTCCGCCTCATCATGGTGGATCCGAAGGTCGTTGAACTCAAAGTCTTCAACACCCTTCCGCACATGCTCATCCCGGTGGTCACCGAGCCGAAGAAGGTCCCCGCCGCCCTCAAGTGGCTGCTCGGCGAGATGGAGCAACGCTACCAGATCTTCGCCAAAGTGGGCGTCCGCAACATCGCCGGCTTCAACGGCCGCAAAAAAACCGGCGCCGCCGACTTCCCCGCCCCCGACGCCCAGCAATCGCTCGACGGCGTTGATCCGCTCGCCGCCGACGACGGCCTCGAGGTCCCCGACCGCCTGCCCTACATTGTCGCGATCATCGACGAGTTGGCCGACCTCATGATGGTTGCCCCCGCCGAGATCGAGACGTCCATCGCCCGCCTCGCCCAGCTCGCCCGTGCCGCCGGCATCCACCTGATTATCGCCACCCAGCGCCCCTCGGTGAACGTCATCACGGGCGTCATCAAGGCCAACCTACCCTCGCGCATCGCCTTCCAAGTCGCTTCGCAAATCGACTCGCGCACGATCCTCGACGGCAAGGGCGCCGAAACGCTCATCGGTCGCGGCGACATGCTGTTCTCGCCGCCCGGCAGCTCCCGCCTCCTGCGAGCGCAAGGGGCCTTCGTATCCGACGAAGAGGTCCAGGAAGTCGTCGAGTTCCTCAAGAAAAACGGACCACCCCAATACGCCCAGTCCGTCCAACAGCAGATCGACCGCGATGCCTCCGCCGACGACGAAGACGGCGAGTCCGAGGCCGGTGGCGACGACATGGGCGACGACGAGGAGTTGTTCAACCAGGCGCTCGACGTCATCAAGTCCACCAAGCGCGCCTCCACCTCGATGATCCAGCGCCGCCTGCGCATCGGCTACAACCGCGCCGCGCGCATCATGGATCTGATGGAAGACAAAGGAATCGTGGGCCCGGAAAACGGCTCCAGCCCCCGCGAAATCCTCAAGGATCTCGATACGCTTTAAAATCCGTCTTCCCCTTCCCGTTCCTTTTCCCTAGTTCCCCTCCATGCAGACCATCGGCGAACGCCTCGAAGAAGCCCGCAAACGTAAAGGCATCTCCATCCGTGAAGCCGCCGAAGCGACCAAGATCCGCGGCGACTACCTGCACAAATACGAGAACAACCAGTTCGACATCAAGTTGCCCGAGATTTACGTGCGAGGCTTTCTCCGCACCTACGCGACCTACCTGAAGCTTCCCGGCGACAAGATCATCAACGATTACCACGCGCTGGGCTTGGGCGACGCCGCCAAAAACGGTCGCTCCCTCAACCGCGAAGTCTATGGCCGCATGGACATCAACGTCGCCACCGCCAAGGCCGGCAACGTCGGCGAAGCCCCCTCCGCCGCCGCAGCCGCCATGACGCCCGGTGCCGACGTCGTGCCCGCCGACAAAAACCCCGCCACATTCCGCCCCCGCGCGCCGGGCGGCTTCAACATCGATCCCAACCTTCTCATCAAAGGCGCCGCACTCCTCGGCGGCGTGGTCGTCCTCGTTGTCCTGCTCATCTGGGGCATCAGCGCCCTGACCAGCGACAAACCCTCCGCCGAAACCATCACCTGGGTAAAACCCCAACCCGGCGAGCGCACGATCGAGTTGGTGGCGGTTGGCGCGACCGAACTCGTCACCGTCACCGACGGGACCGGCACCGTGCTCTATCGTGGCTCGCTGAAGGCCGGAGAAGTCCGCCCCGTGCCCCGCAACAGCGCGATCACGATCCAAACCGAGACCCCCCAAACCGTCATGATCGGGCTCGGTGGCCAGCAATGGCCCCTCAAAGACCCCTCCGGCCAGTTTATCAAACGCTCCACGATCAAAGCGCCGTAACCGGCCGACGGATACGCAGGAAAAAGCCGCGCTGAAAACCAGCGCGGCTTTTTCTTGCCGTAATGGAGCCGGGACCTCCCGGTCCCGCTTCCGCCACAACGGGGTCAGGAGACCCCGTCTCCACCCGGAGGGTTCAACTGTGACCACTCGCTCTCCCATCGGAACCAGAGGGGTCCCCCAGTTCATCCTTCCGAAAGGTAGGAGCCCATTCATGGGCGATGCTCGACACGCGAAAACCAGTCATCCCCGCACGCACGCCCCACATCCCCCGTAAACGGGCTCCTACCTCCCGGCCCACTCCACAACCTAAATTCAGTTCCGAAAATGGAGGAGCCTGCTCGCAGGCGATTCCGAAAGGTAGGAGCCCATTCATGGGCGATGCTCGACACGCGAAAACCGATTATCCCCACTCGCACGCCCCACATCGCCCGTAAACGGGCTCCTACCTCCCGGCACCGCTCCACAACCTGAATTCAGTTCCGAAAATGGAGGAGCCTGCTTGCAGGCGATTCCGAAAGGTCGGAGGCCCCGCCCCCACTCCGCCGCACTCACCGCATCCCCACCGGCGTGCCGAGCACTTCACGCAGCACGATCGCCCGCCGCAGCGAACGCGCGTTGCGCAGCTCGCTCAGCAAACTCACATCATCCAGCGGCCCCGCCGCGCCGGAAACCGCCGCCCGCGAACCCGCACCACCGAGTTCCGCCGGCTTGGTCCACACGGCATTCGCCTCGCGGGCGGCCTCGGCTTTCCGGGCCTGCAACGCGGCGAGTTGCGTCGCCAGCGTCCGCTGGCGCTCCAGCATCAACGCCGACTCTTCGTCGGCCTCCGCTCTCTGCGCCTCGGCCTGCTCGCGTCGCCGGGCTTGCGCACGCTCCTGCGCCTCGGCCGCCTGTGCGCGGCGATGCTCCTGCGCCTCGTCCCACTGGGAAGGCTCGCCGCGCCCGTGTTGAGCCGGGGCGAGCGGAGGCGGAACCAGCGGAGGCGTCATCGGCGGCTCGCCACCGCCGCCGCTGCGCTCCGCAATCTTGCGACGTATCTCGTCCTGGATACGCCGCGTTTCGTAGTCCTCGTCAAACGTGCTGGCCGGGTCGCGCATCTTGCGACCGGCGCCCGTGTTTACGTCGGGCTCGCCGTCCCCATCATAATCAGCCGGCTCGCCCGCCTTGTCCTTGTTGCGCGCGTTCAGCCAATAAGCGATCGCGCCGGCGATCGCTATGATGATTTGGAGGTTGTCGAATATCCAGTCCATGACCGGTTACTTCTTGTCGTCCGGATTGGCGATCGACTTCCGCATGGCGGTGTCGGACTGCACGTTTTCCATCTTGTAGTAGTCCATCACGCCCAAGCGGCCCGAACGGAACGCCTCGGCGATCGCCTTCGGAACCTCGGCCTGAGCGCGCACGACCTCGGCCTGCATCTCCTGCACCTTGGCCTTCATTTCCTGCTCCACGGCCACGGCGGCCGCGCGCCGAATTTCAGCCTGCGCCTGCGCGATTGATTTGTTCGCCTCGGCCTGCGCTTCCTGGAGCTTCGCGCCCACGTTCTCGCCCACGTCCACGTCGGCGATGTCGATCGAGAGAATTTCAAACGCCGTGCCCACATCGAGACCACGCGCGAGCACCGTCTTGGAAATGCGGTCGGGCGACTCCAGCACGACTTTGTAGCTCTCGGACGTGCCGATGGTGGAAACGATGCCCTCGCCGACACGGGCGATGATGGTGTCTTCCTTCGCGCCGCCAACGAAGCGGTCAAGGTTGGTGCGCACGGTCACACGGGCTTTGACCTTCACTTGAATACCGTCCTTGGCCACGCCGTCGATGGTAGTGCGTCCGGAGGAGGGGTTGGGGCAATCGATCACCTTCGGATCCACGCTCGTGCGCACCGCCTCGACGACGGATTTGCCCGAGCCCTTGGTCGCGAGATCGATCGCGCACGCACGGTTCCAGCTCAGCTCGATGCCGGCTTTCTGCGCGGCGATGAGGGCTTGGATCGTGGGAACAACGTTACCGCCAGCGAGGAAGTGCGCCTCGATGTCGTCGATGGAGATGTCGATGCCGGCTTTCTTGGCAGTGATGCGCGCATCGACCACGAGGCCGTAAGGCACTTGGCGCAGCCGCATCGCGACTAGCGTGACAATGCCCACGTAGGCGCCCGCCAGCCAGGCGCGCAGCCATACGCTGAAGAACGAGAGAACGATGCCGCCGATGATGAGGATCGGCAGACCAATGACGACGATAAGGAACCAGTTATTCATAGGTGAAATGTTAGTTTTTTTGGACGATCAGACGAAAGTTATCCAGCTCCACCACGCGAAGGGCCTCACCCTTGGCGATCAACCCGGAGCGCGAAAACGCCTCGTAGCGTTTCCCGCCCACCACGACATACCCGGTGGGCGCGAGCATGGTGTCGGCCACACCCGGCTGCCCGACGACGGCAGCGCGCTCCGCCAACGCCGGCTGGCTCGCACCTTTGACCTCAGCAGTAAGAAAAAGTTTTTTACCCAGACGGGTTTTGGGCAGAATCACGAACTCGAACCACAGCGTAAACGCCACGAGTGCCACCGCCGTGACCACGGCGATCCAGCCGCCCACCGAGCCGTGCTCGATGAACGACAGCGTCACGCCGGCGAGCAGCGCCACCACCGCGATCACCCCAAGAATGCCACCCGGCACGAATACCTCGGCGGCAAACAACACCGCGCCCACAATGAAAAGAGCGACAATCAGGCTCATGCGTTGGCCCTTTCAACAATCAGGTTAAAATCACTGCGGCGCACGACCACCACCGGCGCACCGGCTTCGATCGCGCCCACATCAACGCGCGCCTCGTAGCGGCGCCCCTCGATCTCGACTTGGCCCGTAGGCATCAGCGCAGTCACCGCCACGCCGCGCTTCCCCGCAAACGCAGCGGGCACCGCCGCGCCCGTTGACGCAGAGGTCTGCGAGTCCGTGTCGATCGCCGCCTGCAAAACCATCTTGTCCCAAAACCAGCCGCGCGGGAGAAACCGGGCAAACGCCACCGCGCCCACCCCCGCCACCAACACGCCCAGGCCCATATTGATCAGCGGCTGGGTGAACACATCGCTGTTGATCTTCACCGGCTCGTTTGGCCACAGATCCGCCATCGACCACACCAACGCGCCGAGCATGAGCAACACGCCGGTCAAAGCCGCCACGATCACCCCCGGGAAAAAAAGGATTTCGAGGAGCACTAGCAGCACGCCCAACGCAAACACCAGCGCGGGTTCATGCCCCGAGAGGCCCGCGACAAAATGGCCGAAGAACACAATGCCGAGCAACACGCCCCCCGCGATGCCAAAGATACCGAAGCCCGGCGTTTTGAACTCGATGAACACCGCCAACAGGCCGAGCCCCATCAAAATAGGGGCCAACGCGGTCAGGTATTGGGCGAGTTCTTCCGACCAGGTGACTTCCAGGCGTTTCACGGTGAAATTGCCCGCGCTAAATTTTTGGGTGAGCAGGTCATCGACATTTTTGGCGATGCCCGCGGCGAGCAGCGGCTTCGGCGGCGTGCCATACGTCTTGCTCGCCTCACTGGCGGTCAACGACAGCAGTTCGCCTTTCTCCTTCAGCACTTCGCCTTCGATCTTCAACTCGGTGTCGGCGTCGATCATCGCCGAGATCACCGCGCCCCGGTAGCCTTTGCCCTCGGACAGGGCGCGCACGCGCGCTTTCAGGTAACTCACGATTTTTTGCTTCATGGTCACGTCCACGTCTTTGCCTCCACCGGTGACCGGCGCCGCCGCGCCGATCACACCACCGGGCTCAAACCAGATTTCATCCGTCGTCGCCGAAATAAACGCCCCGGCGGAAATCGCCTCCTTGTCGACAAACGTAATCGTCTGCCCCTCGAATTTCCCCAGCGCTTCCATGATCTCGAAGGTTACGTCGAGCCGGCCGCCCGGCGTTTCCATATCCAGGACGACCACATCGGCTTTTTGTTCGATGGCGTCCTTCAACCCGCGTCGCAGCACGTATAAAATAGGTTTATCAATCGCCTCGCGCATGGGGATAACCATCACGGATTTGGCGGCCACCTTCGCTGGCGCTTCAACGCTCGCGCTCACCACCGCCGGAACCGGTGCCTCCGTCGGAGCCAGCGCGGGCGCGGGCGTCGGCTCCTGCGCCCGGACGAAAACCGGTAACAGCAGGGCGGCGAGCAAAGAGACGAAAAGACGCATAGGGGACGCGGAAGGTAACGCGGCCCGGTTTCGTTGCGCAAGCACCGCGCGGCATCAGTGCGTTATAAAACCCGCCGATTCTTTCCATAAATTCCCTTTGCCTGCATGCGTTGCGCAAGCAAGAACAGCCCGCTCATGGAAAAGGTGCCCTATCTCGGTAAAACGCTCACGCGCTGGCAGGTCGGCAAGTCGACCTTTCTCGCCTTGCCCGAACACGGCGCGCGGCTGATGAACTGGCATCTGGGCCTCGGCGACGGTTCCACCCGCGACATCCTCTACTGGCCGGAGGATGCCGACTTCGGCGTGTTTCACAAAGTCCGCGGCGGCAACCCGATCCTTTTCCCGTTCAACGCCCGCACGTTCGAGTCCGGTGAACTGGGCTACTGGCGCGACCCTGCCGGCGTGCGCCGCCCGATGCCGATGCACGGCTTCGCCCGTGAACGTGAATTCACCGTCACCCGCCTCGATGCGCGTGGCTTCACTGCCGTGCTCGTGCCCGACGAGGCCGCCAAGCAGGCGTATCCGTTCAACTACGAGTTCAGCGTCGCCTACCGCTTCTCCGAGCTTGGCCTCGCCTGCGAACTCACCTTGCGCAACCTCGACACGCAGCCGATCCCGTGGAGCGCCGGGCATCATTTTTATTTCACGTTGCCGTGGACCGATGGCCTCACCCGCGCCGACTACGTCATCCGCATCCCTTCCTCGCGCACCCAGCGTCAGGATTACACCAACGGGAAACTCATACCCGGCCCCGCCCTCAAACCCGAAGAACGCCTCGATAACCCGGCGTTGAACGACGCCTTACACCTCGGTCTTAAGTCAAACGCGATCACGTTCGGCTCCCTCGCCGGCCCCGGCCAGGTCACCGTCCGCCACGGCACCGCCGCCGTGCCCCCGGCCGAGGCTACGGTCGTGACGTGGAGCGCCTCGGCCGACGCGCCGTTTTATTGCGTCGAGCCGTGGATGGGCCCGCCCAACGCGCCGGAAAACAAAATCGGCCTCCACTGGGTCCAGCCCGGCCAGGCACAAAGCTTCGTCGTGGAGATCGCCGTAAAATAAGATCGCCCGGCCGCCCCCGGCACTGGCCAGACGCCCTCCACGCGTTAAGGTCGGGCATAACGATTGTAGTTAAATTCCCATGACACCTACGCAGCTCCCACTCGCATTCATCGACGGCCTCGGCGGCGGGGAGATGATGCTCATTTTCTTCGTCATTTTGATGCTGTTCGGCGGCAAACGCCTGCCCGAACTCGCGCGCGGCCTAGGCCGGTCCGTCCGCGAATTCAAGAAAGCCACCGCCGGCGTGGAGGATGAAATCAAACGCGTGCTCGACGAACCCATCGCCGCCGCCAAGGCCGCCCCGAAAGCCCCGGTTTACAAAGCGCCGCCCGCCTTGATCGAGCCGCTCCCTCCGGCACCCGCGCCCGACCACGGCCCCCACGCCGACGGTGTCCCGGCAGACGTCCCGCCTCCGCCAGCTTCGCCCGAAAAACCTGCGGCTTAATCCATGTTTGCTGAACTGACCTCAATCACGTAGGCCGCGTTTCGAGCGTAGCGACAGTCGGCCACTTGCTCGCGCTCCGAGCCGCGCCTGCAAGCAGGCTGCCTACGCAAAGGCGGTCCACCCGGCTGGCGCAATCCCTGCTCGTAAGTTGCCGTCCTCGGCGATCTCCGTCCGTTCGTTCCACCATGCGTTTCCGTTTCCCGTTCACGTCGCCCAACGCCGCGACCCCTGCTCGCGCAGCCACGTCGGAACGCGGCATCCTGTTCACGTTGGCCGCCGTGCAATTCACGCATATCATGGATTTTATGATCATGATGCCGCTCGGAGCCGGCCTCATGCGGGTGTTCAACCTCACGCCCACCCAGTTCAGTTACCTGGTCGCCGCCTACGGGCTCGCCGCCGCGGTCACCGGGTTTGCCGGCGGTTTCTTCATCGACCGGCTTGATCGCAAGCGCGCGCTGCTCTGGCTCTACGCCGGCTTCGGTCTTGCCACGCTGGCGTGCGCGTTCGCGCCGACCGTCCACTTGTTATTGGCGGCGCGCATCGCGGCGGGCGCCTTCGGCGGCGTCGCCGGTTCGCTCGTCATGGCCATCGTCAGCGACGTGATCCCTCCCGAGCGCCGCGGACGCGGCATGGCGGTTGTCATGACCGCGTTTCCCCTCGCCTCCGTCCTCGGCGTGCCCGCCGGCCTCGTGCTCGTCGATCTGTTCGAATGGCACGCGCCGTTCGTCCTGCTCGCCGCGTTAAGCGTGCCGATCTGCTTCATCGTGGCGCGTTACCTGCCCGCGCTGCCGCCCTCCCCGGTGAAGACCCACCCGGGCCGGCAAATGTGGGAAATCCTCACGCATGGCGTGCACGTGCGCGGCTTCGCGCTGACCGCCGCCCTGGTCTTCGCGGGCGGCCTGGTCATCCCGTTCATGGCGCCTTCGCTGGTCGCCAACGCCGGCATGACGGAGTCGCAGCTTAAATTCGTCTACCTCTTCGGCGGCGCGGCCACGTTTTTCACGACCACGTTGTTTGGGCGCCTGAGCGACCGCCACGACAAGCTCCATGTGCTGGCCTGCGTCACGGTGCTCGCCATCGCCACGGTGCTGGTCGTCACGCAACTCGGCCCCACGTCGATGGTTTTCACCTTGACCATGACGACCGTGTTTTTCGTCACGATGTCCGGTCGTTTCACACCCACGATGGCGATGATCAGCAATGCCGTCGAACCGCGCTACCGCGGCGGTTTTATGAGCGTGAATTCAGCGGTCCAGCAGGCCGCGAGCGGGCTGGGCAACGTCATCGCCGGGGCGCTCATCACCCGTGAGGTATCGACTGGGCGGCTCGTCGGTTATCCGAAGGTGGGCTGGCTCGCGGTCGGGGCGTTCGCGCTCACCGTGGTGCTCGCCTGGCGTTTGCGCTCGGCGGCCCCGCACGCCTCGAGACCCGGCCACGCCGAAGCCGCCGCCGTCCCCGTTGCCGAATGACGTAGCGGGGAGCGCCAGCGACCCGGCCCCTCACTCCGCTCTCCCCGCCTTTGCGGTTGCCCGCTTTCTCCGGCTGCTTACGTTCATCGCACTATGATCGACCTCATCAAAAAAACGCTTCTCGCCGGAGTCGGCGCCGCCGTCGTAACCAAGGAAAAAGTCGAGGAAACCCTCAACGACTACGTGCGCCAAGGCAAAGTGAAGGCCGAGGACGCGCGCATCATCGCCGACAAAATCGCCGAACAGGGCCGCAAGGAATTCGAAGACGTCAGCCGCACCCTCGTTGCCAAGCTCGGTGACATCGTTTCCAACGCCGGCGGTGAAAAAACCGACGACCGCGTCGCCGCCCTCGAACAACGCATCCGCGACCTCGAAGCCAAGCTCGCCACACCTCCCTCCCGCGCCGGCGAACCGTGAAACCGCTGACGTTCCTCAGCAACGCTTCGCGCGCGAAGGACATCTTCGCCGTGCTCGCGAAGCACGGTTTCGCCAACCTGCTCACCCAGCTCGATCCGCAGGAGGGCCTGTGGAAACGCATCATCCCGCTCCGCACCGAGCGCCGCACGATTTGGGAACGCATCCGCGTCGCCCTCGAAGAACTCGGCCCCACGTTCGTCAAAGCCGGCCAGTTGATGAGCATGCGGCCCGATGCGTTGCCGCACGCGCTCATCTTTGAGTTGCGCAAGCTCCAGAACGCCGTCCGCCCGATTCCTTTTACCGAGATGAGCCTCGTGCTCACCGAGGAACTTGAGTTCACCACGACCGAAGTCTTTGCCACCTTTGACGAGACGCCCATCGCCAGCGCCTCCCTCGCCCAGGTTTATTTCGCCACGCTCCCCGACGGTCGCGAAGTCGCCGTCAAGATCCAGCGCCCCAACCTCACCAAAACCGTCCAAGCCGACCTCGACCTGCTGGCGTGGTTCGCCGGACAACTCCACCACCGCATCGCGGGCCTGCAACCCTACGACTTGCCGGCCGTGGTGGACGAGGTGCGCGGCAATCTTCTCCGCGAGCTCGATTTCCGCCACGAGGCGCGCAACCAGCAATATTTCAACGCGCTCAATCCCCACCCCGACCGCGTCTACGCCCCGTCCGTCATCGCCGAACTCTCCGGCGAACGCGTGCTCGTCACCGAGCGCATCGCCGGGGTCAACGTCAGCACCGCCCGGCTCGCGCCCGACGAGGCGAAACGTATCGCCGCCAACGGCGCCGCCTCGCTGATTCACCAGGTGTTGATCGCCGGCTTTTTTCACGCCGACCCGCACGCCGGCAACGTGCTCGTCACCCCCGACGGACGCCTCTGCTTCCTAGACTGGGGCATGGCCGGCAACCTCACGCGCCGCCTGCGCCTCGGCCTCGCCGACCTCTTCCTCGCCGCCGTCCATCAAGACGCCGAACGCATCGTGCAGATCGCCGCCGACCTCGGCAGCCCCGGCGGCCGCGCCGACCTGCGCGCCATGGAGCGCGATGTGACGCTCGCCTTGCGCGAAGATTTTAACGGCACCCTCGGCCGCGTCCACCTCGGCCGCGCCATGCTCAAGCTCCTCTTCATCTTCGGGCAAAACGGCATCAACATCACCCGCGACTACTCGCTTATGGCGAAAGCGGTGCTCTCCATCGAGGAGGTCGCCCGCACGCTTGATCCCAACTTCGACCTGCGTGGCGAAGCCCGCCCGATTTTAATTCAGCTTCAAAAGGACCGCACCGGCCCGCGCGCGATCCTCCGCGAAAGCCGCACGATGTTTCGCTCGTTGCTCACGGGCGCCCGCGAATTGCCGGCGGAGATTTTTCGTATCATCCGCCGCATCGAGCACGACGACCTCACGATCAAGTTCCAGCACCAGGGACTCGAAGATCTCGACGACGCGCTCAAGACCTCGGCCAACCGCATCGCTTTGGGCTTTATCAGCGGGTGCTTGTTTATCGGCAGTTCGCTCATCGTCGCAGCCAAAGGCGGAGCGAACACCGGCTTGAGCATCACTGGCTACGTCATCGCCTGCGCCCTCGCCGCTTACGTCGCCTACGGAATCTACCAAGAGGGCAAACACTAGTCTCCGCATGTAGGAGCGAGCTTGCTCGCGATGGCTTGCGTAGGCCGCGAGCTCGCTCGCGCTCCGGCGGGCGATGGGACGCCCCCCTTGTGTAGTCCGCTTCCTAAAGGTAGGAGCCCATTTATGGGCGATTGGCTCGAAAATGTAGGAGCCTGCTCGCAGGCGATAAGCGACCCCCACCTCACCCCAGCACCACCAGCGAAATCGCCGCGAGCATCAACCCCGCGCCGATCAACCGCGCCCGCAGCACCGCCGGCGCGAGTCGTTGTTCCTCGTTGGCGAACCAGTGCCCCACGAGCCACACCGCCGCCACGCTCCATAACCCGCGCGCCGAATACACGATGTTGACCGCCGTCGCATCACCAAACACTCCCAACGCATAAGCCATGCTGCCCGCCTGCAGCGCGAGCAACACGCACCCACCCGCGAGCCAAGGCCACGCCGCCCGCGGCACCGCTCGCAACGGCGCGCTGAAGAACGGCACGAGTCCGAACGACAGCAGCGCGACGACGCCAAACATCGCCGGCAAAAACCGTCCCACGCCCCACGCCGGAGCCCACTTTTGCACCAGCACATCCGCCAGCGCAAAACACGCTGCCGCCAGCCCAGCCGTAAGCACCGTGCGCCCCACCGCATGTTTCGGACGCGCCTCTCCGCGACTCAGCAACACAATCGCCAGCGTGCTCAGCGCCGCCGCGATCCACCACTTCAGCGGCACCGGGTCCGGCAACATCAGCACGCTGCAAAACGCCACCAGCACGATCTTCAATCCCATCACGGGAGTCGCCACGGACACATCGCCGTAGTGGAGCGCCAAAAACGTGAGAATCTGCCCCGAGAAAAACAACGCCCCCGCCAACGCCGGTTGCCACAGCATCGCGGGAGGTTGTCCCGCGCCTCCCAGCATCAAGAGCGTCGAAAACACCAACCCCATGGCCACATTGGAGATGAAGGTGGTGCGCCACACCCCCACGCCCCAGTGCGCCGAGCGTTTGAGTAACAACACCGCGAACACATAGCCAAAGCTACTGGCCAGCGGGAAGAGGAGATGGGCCGGGAAATGCATGGAACCTTCCATCTATCACCCACTCCCTAACATCCCTCAACCCCCGTTTGCTACGGAATCGCGCCCCATACCTACCTTCCTACCACCAAGACCAACATCCATCTATCCTCAAACGGACCGGCGGCCCCGGCGTGCCACCACCACACCTATCAACGCGATTAGACCGGTAACCACCCCGTAGGTCGCCGGCTCCGGCACCGCAGTAAGCGAAAGGCTCCACCCATTCGTAATGAATCCCACATCCACAGCGGCAACATCACGCACGTAAAGCGTCCAAGTTCCGTTGGGATTACTTCCCGAGAACGCTTCCTGAAACGTCATGCAAACTGTCGCGCCGTTTATTGCCGCCGGCAGTTCGCGCAAATTATCGCCCAACGGACGAAACACACCGCCCGTGATATTCCCATCGCTCAATCCAAAGGCACCCGTGTCCGTAAAGAAACGCTGTGGGGCCGTATCGCTGAACGTCAGGGTGACCGGCGTGTTAAACCACGCATTCAACACCGCTCCGTCTGCCACGATAAAATCCGCCAAGGTCACCGCATTTCCATTTGATCCGACCAACACGATTTGCAGGTCGTCAGGTATCTCGTGTGAAAGCCCGTTTAGAGAAACGGACAGACTCGATAAACTGCCTGCAAACCCACTCACCTGAATTGATGAAACCGCAGTCCCCTGATCCGGCACGGAGATGTAAGTGGAGTTGACGAAAGTCGTTTGACCACACAGCGAGGCACCGGCAATGAGAGCCGCAAAAGCGAACAAGGAGCGTTTCATGAGCATGGGTTTACGATGATTCACGCCGCGTTCGCCGTGGTGTGCGCTTCACTAGAGATGTTGGCAACCCTACGGCGACGACTGACCACACCTATAAATACCACCATGCCAATAATCCCACCGTAAGCGGCGGGCTCAGGGATGGCTGCCAAAGTCATAACCTGCGATTCGCTCAACGCTGTATTGTAGAACCGCACATCCGATACCGCGCCTGATGAGTGCGTTCCGGAGTAATAACTTCCTCCTTCAATGGAGCCACCCACGCCAAAATCATAACTGAAATCCAAACTCTCCGTTCGCTCATTTGAACCAGAAAACACCGCCGCCCCATCGACATAAAAATCCCAGGTCCGAGTTGCGCCAACACTAACCGTCAACGCCAAATGATGCCATTGATTTAGCGAAAGCTGATATCCTGTATCATACTGCTGAATACAACCAGGGTTTATCACTAAATATTGATTGGGCGATCCGGATAATTGGATGCGGAAGGCGGGCAGCCCAAACTCGCTCTCGGTGCCACCCACAATGCTTTTGAAACCAAAGCCCCACTCCATCGGCGCATCAACGCCCGGGTTGAACAGAAACCAGCCAGCAACCGTGACCGCATTCGAACTCAAAACCGTCCCGAGGCCGCTGATAGTCGCATTTTGACCGGAGGAAAAGCCCAGGGCTGAATTCGTATTTCCGAAACGGTCAGCAACAAATACAGCCCCTTGATTGACCGCATTAGAAAGGTTGCCCGCTGCGTCAGAAAAATTACCGGAAAAAGCATAATGGGCCACGGGTTGCTGCCCAAAACATAACCGCGCGCCGAGCAGGATAGTGAGCGCAGTCGCTCTAAATAAAACGGATGTAGATTTCATATTTTAGGTTGGCTGTAAACCAACGTGGTCATCGCCCATATACTGGATGGTTCAACCCAGCATGTGCTTACAAAATGCTTACAGCTCCCCCTCTAGGCCCTCGCTTAGCGCCTAACCCTACTCACCCCACGAGCAACCCTGCCACGCAGGCGTTCATGCAGGTAACCAGCGAGCCGCCCAGGAGGGCGCGCGAGCCGAGACGGGCAAAATCGGCCCGCCGCTCCGGCACGAGCGCTGAAAAACCGCCCACCTGAATACCCACAGACGCCACATTGGCAAAACCGCACAGCGCATAGGCCAGGATCACTTTCGCGCGCTCGTCCCCCAGTAGCTCCGTCATAGGCGGTTGCGACAGCGACACGTAGGCGAAAAATTCATTGAGCACCAACTTCTCCCCCAACAGCGCCCCGGCAGGCAGCACCTGCGAGCTATCAATCCCCATGAGCCAAGCGACCGGCGCAAAAACAAGCCCAAGCACTCCCTGCACACTCAACCCAGCACTTGTGCCCCCGGTGACGGCGCACATCCACGCATTCAATCCGAACCATTCGCCCGGCCCCGCCGCCAGCAGGTGATTCACCAAGGCCACCAGCGCAGTGAAAACGATCAGCATGGCCGCCACATTCACCGCCAATTTTAAGCCCGCGACCGTGCCGGCACACAGCGCATCGATGAGATTAACTCCTTCGGGCGGAATCGTGCGGATACGTAGATCAACCGCGTCCTCGTCAGGCCAGAGAATCTTAGCCACCATCAGGCCTGCTGGAGCCGACATCACCGATGCCGCCAGTAAATGCATGGCAAACCTCGCTTGAGCCGACGGGTCGTCTCCACCCAGAAGCACCGCGTAGACGACGAGCACTCCCGCAGCAATGCTCGCCATGCCGCCGATCATCACCGCGAGCAATCCCGAGATCGGTAGCGTCGCCAACCACGGACGGATGAGTAATGGCGCCTCGGTCTGCCCCAAAAAGATATTGGCCGCCGCACTCAAACTTTCCGCACCCGAAACACCCATCACCCGCGTCGTCACCTTCGCCAACTGGGCCACCAACCAGGGGAGCACCCGGAGATATTGTAGGCCCGCCGCCAACGCACATAACACACAGATCATCGGCAACAAGGTCAGGGCGAATGCCGGCGGGGACTTCGGCTCCATCGCCAGCCAGCCAAAGACGAAAATTGTGCCCTCCCGCGTAAAATCCATCAGCGCAACCAGCCCGCGCCCCACCGCTTCCACCACCGCTCGCACCGGCGGAAAGCGCAGAATAAGCCAAGCAGCGAGAACCTGCAGCCCGATACCGCCCAACACCACTCGTCGCGAAATCGCCCGCCGATTCACGCTGCATGCGATGGCCACCCCAAAGAACACCCCATAGCCCAGCACCCCGCGCAGCATCAGCCCAGCCTCAGCCCATGCTGCGTCATCCATACTGCGCCCTCTGCTTTACACGGATCCGGACGAGCAACGCCCGCACCGTAGAAGGCGCAATCCCGAGAAAATAAGCCGCCTCTTTTTGCGAGTAGCCCTTCGTCATCAACGCGAGCACCTCTTGCTCACGCGCGGTCAGCCCCGCCGGCGGGGACAAAGTCGTCACAGTGCGGCACACCAAATCCATCATTCCCCTCATCAAGCCATCCTCCTGCCCTCGTGCGCAGGCCAATCCAAGAAAACGCTCTCCCTCCGCAACCACCAACCGGCGAGTGATCAGATACATGTCCATCCGATGTCCACGGCGATCTTGATTGGGCACCGGCCCGCCCCAACCGCCATCCTGGGTGTCAGCTTGAATCGCCTCAGAAAGTGCCGGAGAAAACGCGGCGGCCGCCACTAACCACGGCGTCTTGCCGATGACTTCATCCTTGGTCAGATCGTAAACGGAACAAAACGCCCGATTCGCCGCCACGAAATGACCCGCCACGTTGGTGAGGGAAGCGGGAAAAGGAAATGACTCTAAAATTCCGTTAATATCAAAACTAGGTGCGCCCCTCCCCCCCCCCCCCAGGCACTCGGCAGTCCTGACGCCTTGCCGATATTCCCACATCCCAAGCACTCGCTGGAGTGAAGGCCGGCACCCTGCGTAGGATTCAAATTACTCACGTGCATCTGTTTATTGAGGAGCAGAATGTCTTTTGGGTCTCGGTGGCAAGATTTGCCGCCACCCGCCTTCAACATAGCCGTAGTTTGGCCAAGCTTGCCCCTTACTCCTCCCCGCGCATGGTTCCGCCCACTACGATGTCCGCCGCCAACTCACCTGCTCCCGCTACCGACCCGACCGCGCCCCGTCCGCCGCTCGTCCGGCCTGAGTTGCTCGCCCCCGCCGGTGACTGGGAGTGTGTGCGCGCCGCCGTCGAAAACGGCGCCGACGCCGTTTACTTCGGCCTCGAGCGCTTCAACGCCCGCATGCGCGCCAAAAACTTCACCCAGGCCGATCTGCCCGCGCTCATGGAGTTTTTGCACAAACGCGGCGTGCGCGGCTACGTCACGTTTAACGTGCTCGTATTCACTCACGAACTACCCGACGCCGAGGACTACCTGCGCACCATCATCGCCTCCGGGGTGGACGCAGCGATCGTCCAGGACATCGGCATTTGCCGGCTCATCCGCCAAATCTCCCCCGACTTCCCCATCCACGGCTCCACCCAGATGACTGTCACCGGGGACGCCGGCGTGGAATTCGCCCGCGACCTCGGCGCCGAGCTCGTCGTCCTCGCCCGCGAAAACTCCATCAAGGAAATCCACGCCATCCAAGACGCCCAGTTAACCGCCTCTCGCCTCCCGCCCTTCGCCCCGCCGCTTCCGCTGGAAGTCTTCGTCCACGGCGCCCTCTGCGTCGCCTACTCCGGCCAGTGCCTCACCAGCGAATCCCTCGGCGGACGCTCCGCCAATCGCGGCGAATGCGCGCAAGCCTGCCGCATGCCCTACGATCTCATTTCCGACGGCGCGCAGGTCGATCTCGGAGACCGCAAATACCTCCTCAGCCCGCAAGACCTTGCCGGCCTCGACGTGTTGCCCGAGCTCGTGAAAGCCGGCGTCGCTTCCCTCAAAATCGAAGGCCGTCTCAAGGCCCCCGAATACGTCGCCAGCATCACCCGCGTCTATCGCCAGGCCCTCGATAAAATCTTCGCCTCCGACGTGGGAGCGAGCTCGCTCGCGATGGATCGCAAAATCTTCGCCGACCTCGCCCCACCCGCCCCCCAGCCCCAGGCGCTGAGTAACCCAATGGGTTACTCGGCCTCCGCGCCGTTCGACCCCGCCCGCGCCAAATACGAGCTCTCGATGACGTTCTCCCGCGGCCTCTACACCGGCTGGTTCAACGGCATTCAAAACCAAGAACTCGCCCACGGCCGCTTCGGCACCAAGCGCGGCGTCCTCCTCGGCACCGTCACCCGCGTCGCCGACGACCATGTCGCCCTCGTCCTCGAATCCGCGCTGAAGCCCGGCGACGGCGTGGTCTTCGACGCCGGCAACCACGCTGCCGGCGAAGAAGGCGGCCGCGTCTACCAAGTCGAACCCCAGCGCCCCCGCGCCGGACAACCCGCCGAGACCGTGCTCCGCTTCGGTCATGGCGACCTCAACTTCCGCCGGATCAAGCCCGGCAACCTTCTCTGGAAAAACAACGACCCGGCGCTCGATCGCGAACTGCGCACGACCTTCGAAGGCGAAAAGATTCGCTTCACCCGGGCCATCGACATCGAAGTCCACGGCCATACCGGCACGCCGCTCACGCTCATCCTCAACGATCGCGAAGGCCACGTGGTGAAACTCGACTCCCAAGTCGCCCTCGCCGCCGCGCAGAACCAGCCGCTCACCCAGCAACGCCTGGAAGACCAACTCGGCCGCCTCGGTGGCACGCCCTTCAAACTCGGCACGCTCACCGCGCACCTCGAAGGCGCGGTCATGCTCCCGATGAGTGAGCTCAACCGCCTCCGCCGTGATGCCGCCACCGAGCTGGACCGCCTGCGTGGCTTACCCAAGCGCTGGACCCTGCGCGAAAAATCCGACGTGGGAGCGGGCGTGGTCCCGCTGGATTGTGTAAAAGCGGGCCAACTCGCGCCCCCCGCCCCCCCAGGGGGCCACCAAGGCGGCCCCCCCCGCGGACAACAACACGCCACGC
>JANODO010000193.1:0-40894 GCA_031412735.1 Rariglobus sp.
GGGGTATCCTATGTGGTAAGCCCGCTTGCCCGCGAGCGCCTAACATCGCTACCAACCCCGCTTCCCACGGTAGCCGTCTATGATTTTTAGGCTTTTCGTGGAAGGCTCGCGACATACGCCGCCAGCTCGGCGATCACCGCATCGGCTACGCACTGCTGAGCTTCGTTGCGCGCCATTCCCGGACACACCACGCGCCCCGTGATAACCTGCCAGTGGCGCGAGGTGACGCGCCGCGCGATGGCCCACCATGCAAAGGGCTCCTCCGCGCCGTGCTCCGGCGAAGGCTCCGCGTAACCCGTGGTGGCGACCGCCACATCGGCTCCGAAAAATCGCACCGCGCCCCGGGCCATCTGCGCGGCGACTTCGGCCGAGACCGCGTTGACCTTCGCGGCCGGCCCACGTTTCACGCCGAGATGGCGGACTTTCTGGTCGAGCGTGTAAGCGGTCAGTCCGCCCAGAAAAAACCCCGACGCGCCCGAGACCGCAGTGATCGCCGCCTGCACGCGCCCGCCGGTCATACTTTCGGCCGCCGCGACCGTGAGCACGGGCACGTGCTGGTGGCAGAGCGTTTTTAACTCGAGTGCGGCGGAGGCGGGCATTCAGATGTATCCAATAAAGGGTTACTTCTTAACGCGGGTCGCCTTGCGCTCCTTGTTGAGCTTCTTGCGCAACCGCCAGCGGTGGCTCTTGGCCACGATGTAGCCCACGCATTTTTGGGAGCTGCACAGGCACGGATGCTCCTTCCAGTTTTCCACGTCGAAGCCGTAGTCAAACGTCAGCTCCTCGCCGGCGGCGATGTCGCGCCGCGCCGAGATCCAGATGTGGCCGCGCACCTTCTCGCTTTCGCAATTCGGGTCGCACGAGTGGTTGATGAGCCGCGCCGTGTTCCAAGCCATGTGGCCGTCGAGGTCGTGGCGTTTGTTGATTTCAAAAATGTAGACGCACCCGTCGCCGCCCGTGGCCGCGCGGGCGGCGCGTTCCTCGTCGCGGCGCTCCGAGACCGCCTTGGTAATGCGTTCGCCCTGATACTCGATGATGCGCGTGCCGGACGGGATGTCTTTGCTCGCGACGATGCCGCGACCGTGGATCGCGGAGCGGCGCACCTTCGCCCACGGCGACGTGGTTGCGCGGCGCCGGGCGGGTTTCGCCGCGGCGGAGAAGGCGGATACGGACGATTTTTTGGCGGATTGCTTGGACGTGCTCATGCGGTCAACTCCAGGCCCACCGGGCAATGATCGCTGCCCGTGATTTCCGGCGAGATCCACGCGCGTTTGAAGCGCGGCGCTAGCGAGGCCGAAGCCAGGAAGTAGTCGATGCGCCATCCGATGTTTCGCGCCCGCGCGCCGGCGCGGTAAGTCCACCACGAGTAGTGGCCGGGGCCTTTTTCAAAGTAGCGGAACGTGTCGATGAAGCCCGCGTTGAGGAACGCGCGGAACCCCTCGCGCTCCTCGTCGCTGAAGCCGGGATTGCCCACATTTTCCTTGGGGCGGGCGAGGTCGATCGGTTCGTGGGCGACGTTCAAGTCGCCGCACACGATCACCGGTTTGGCCTTCTCGAGCGATTTCAGGTAGGCGAGAAAATCGCGGTCCCACGTCCGGCGGTAGGGCAGGCGGGCGAGCTCGTGTTGCGCGTTGGGCACGTAGACGTTGACGAGGTAGTAGTCGGCGAATTCCACCGTGATGACGCGTCCCTCTTGGTCATGGGCGGCGGAGCCGATGCCGTAAAAAACGTTGATGGGTTGATGGCGCGTGAAGACGGCGGTGCCGCTGTAGCCCTTTTTCACGGCGGCGTTCCAGAATGCGGAATAGCCGGCGGGCCACGCCACGTGTTGCACGTCGCCCGGGTGGCACTTGGTTTCCTGGAGGCAGATGACGTCGGGTCCGTTCACGCCGAGGTGGTCTTCGAGAAAGCCCTTTTGCAGCACGGCGCGTAGACCGTTCACATTCCAGGAAACGAGTTTCATAAAAAGCTGACGCTCGCCGCGCCTCCCTCCGGTTTCAACCACGGATCACGCGGCGCACCGATCACTTGTCGCAGCCCTCTTCGTCCACCTCCGGTGCCCCCAACCCGGAAACAAAGCATAATCTAATGGGTTATGCTTTGTTTCCGGGTTGGGGAAGGCCGGGGAGATCAGGGGGAGGCGATCGCGCGCCGGGAGGGGGGGCGGAGAAGAACCGGGGGAAGAACCGGGAGAAGAACCGGGAGAAGAGCGGCGTTGCCAGCCGAGGCGAGGTCGCGCCACTTTTAAAGTTCCATGTCCGTGTTCACTCACCTGCCGCTTGGTCAACGCATCCCCGCCAGTTTGCATGGCGTCTCCGCGAGCCTGCCCACCATGCGCGATGTTATTGGCTACGAAGAGAAACACCCCGAGGTCACGCGCCACCTCACCTCGGGTTATCCGCGCTTCGTGGTCCACCCGTTCTCCAAGCGGGCCGGCACCCACCTGCTGCGCACGCTCGGCCTCCCTGGCCACGCGATTTGGCTCACGTCATCCATCCGCGCCGCTGAGCAACTCCGCGTCCACCTCGGCGAACCAGCGCGGCTCCTTCCGACCGACGCGGCGCTCACCGGCGTCACGTTTCCGGAAGACGCCGCCTTGTCGTCGCGCGCCAAGACGTTTCTGCAACACACGGGTATGTTCCTCTCGTCTCGCGAGGCGGAGGACTACTTGTTGCGCGTCGGTGAACTCGCCGCGTCCGACGCTCAGGATGAGAAAAGCTTCGACGGCTACGCGCCTGCCAACGTGAAGGGCCACGTCGCCCGTTTTTTCCAACACGCCGCCGCGCCCGACGTGTTCCTCGCCACGAGCGGCATGAACGCCATCGCCGCCGCCCTCCGCGTGGCCTCCGACCTGCAACGCCCGCGCGGCCGCACGCGTTGGGTCCAGCTCGGCTGGCTCTACCTCGACACCATCGCGCTCCTGCAGAAATTCACCGACACGCCCGCGACCGATTATCTCTTTCAAAGCGATGTCTTCGACCTCGTCGCGCTCAAGGCCCTCTTCGCGGAGCAGGGTGACCGCATCGCCGGGGTCATCACCGAGGTGCCGACCAACCCGCTTATTCAGACCGCCGATCTGCCGGCCATCGCCGCCCTCTGCCGCGAGCACGGCATTATCCTGGTCGTTGATCCGACCATCGCCTCGCCGCTTAACATCGACGTGCTTCCCCATGCCGACGTGGTGACCAACTCCCTCACCAAATACACCGCCGGTGAAGGTGACGTGATCATGGGAGCCGTGGTGGTGAACCCGCAGAGCCCGCATGCCGCCGATTTCCGCGCCCGTCTGCCTGGGGCGCTCGAACCGGTTTACTCGCGCGATGTGTCGCGCCTCGCCTGCCAGATCGGCGACGCGCCCGCGCTCATGGCGCAGATCAACCGCACGGCTCCCGCCGTCGTCGAGTTTCTCCGCACGCACCCGCGCGTGAAGGAGCTCTATTGGTCGCACCATCCCGCCTCGCGCGAAAACTACCTCAAGATCGCCCGCGCGCCCGACGCTCTCGGCAGCGTGCTCTCGCTCGTGGTGGCTATGCCGGTGGCGGAGTTTTATGATCGGTTGCGCCTGCCGAAAGGTCCGAGCTTCGGCATGAAGACGACGCTTATCTGCCCGTTCATCTATCTCGCGCACTACGACCTTGTGACGAGCGAGAGCGGCCGAGCCACGCTTGCCGCCGCAGGTCTGCACCCCGAGTTGTTGCGCCTGTCGATCGGTGCGGAGCCCGCCGGGGAAATCGTCGCCGCCCTCGCCGAAGCCCTGGCCTGAAACAGGCCGTTCACCGTGACCCTGCCAACCCAAGCCAAAGTGTAACCTGGGGGGTTACACTTTGGCTTGGGGCCGGGTCAGGCGGAGGAAGCGCAACGCGAGGAGCACGGCGGCGATCGCCAGTCCGGCGGCGAGGCCGATCCAGATGCCGACTGCGCCTAAGGTCGTGTGCAGTCCGAGCGCGTAACCGCCCGGGATCGCCAGCAGCCAATACGCGATGAATGAGATCACCGCCGGCACGCGCACATCGGTCAACCCGCGCAGCGCCCCCGAACCGATCACTTGCGCGCCATCGAATAATTGAAAGATCGCCGCCACCACCAGCAGCTGCGCCGCCAGTGCGATGGTCGCAGGATCTTCCACGAAGCCGCGCGCCAGCCACGGCCCCGCCACCGCAAACGCCACGGCCGATACGGTCATGATGGCGCACGACATGGCCAGCGCACCAAACGCGATCGAGCGCAACGCCTCGGTGCGCCCTTCGCCGATCGTCTTCCCCACGCGCATGCCGACCGCCATCGAGAGACCCAGCGGAAACATAAACATAAACGCCGCGCAACTGAGCGCGATCTGGTGCGCCGCCAGCGCCGTCGCGCTAATCCAGCCCATCATCACTGCCGCCATCAAGAAGGCGCCGACCTCAAACATCAGCATCACCGCCGCAGGCACTCCGATGCGCAGCATCTCGACAAAACGCGCCGCGCTAAAACCGCTCAGCCAGGTGTCCGGCCAGGCGGAGCGGAAAGCCGGGGTCGCCCGCAACCACGCCACGATCACCACGACGGGGATCACGCGTGAGATCAGCGTCGCCCAGCCCGCGCCTTCGAGGCCGAGCGCCGGCGCGCCCAGTTTTCCGTAAATGAAAATCCAGTTGAGAACTACGTTGAGGCCCACGCCTCCGAGCATGATTGCCATGGGTAGCCACGGACGCCCCAAAGCCTCCGCAAACTGGCGGAACGCCTGGAATACCAGCGCCGGTAGCAACGATACGGCGATCAGCGTGTAGAAGGGATTTACCGCCGCCATGACTTCGGGCGCTTGGCCCATGAGGTCGAACCAGGTCGATAACCCCAGCATGCCCAGCACCCCGACCACGCTGAAAAGCACCGCGAGCATTGCGCCATGTTTCAACCACACCGCGCCGGCCCGGTCGTTGCCCGCGCCGTGTTCGCGCGAGGCGAACACCGCCACCGGCAAGAGCAGGCCGAGGCCGATGATGAAGAACACGGAAAACACGCCGCCCGCAAACGCCGACGCGGCGAGGGGCACAGTGCCTAGGCGTCCGATCATGATGCTGTCGGTCACGCCTATCAGCATTTGGCTGAGTTGTCCGATGATGATCGGAAACGCGAGGGCCAGCGTGGCGCGGGCTTCTTTGACGTGAGGACTCATGAAAAGCCGTGAAGAAGACGATGAACTCCGGCGAAAGCAAATCGGGCGCAGGCGGAATGCCTCAAAGGTAGGAGCCCATTCATGGGCGATTTCCGATGTGGCATGGGCATCCTGCCCATGATCCGAAGCCCACGGGCAAGATGCCCGTGCCACGCGCGACCCTCGCCCGTAAACGGGCTCCTACCTTTCGGAGCGGAGTGACTCGGGGTGCGCGGGATCGAGGTGCAGCGTGAAGTCGGCCTCGTGGCCGCGCACGCGGATTACGAGCGGACCGTCCGCTGCGAAGGCGACTTCGAGCGTGGGCGCAGCGGAGCCGAGTGCGCCCCCCGGCGACATCAGCCAGACATGGGTCACCGGCTGCGCTGCGCGTTGGGTGTAGAGCGTGCAGGCGGCGGCGGTTTTGAAGTTGAACCGGTCGCTGTGCCAGCCCTGCACCGGATCGCTTTCTCCGCGCGCCACCGACCACGCGCCGCCGGCTTCGCTGGAGGCGACCCGCAGGTGAAGCGACTCCGTGGTGTTGAGGATAACTTGTCCGGTCACGGGATCGGGCGGGCGCGCATCGCACGACGGATGCCAGTGCCAGAGAGTCGTGAACGTCACCGGTTGAAATACGACCATCCGGTCCACGACGATCCAGCCGGTGCCGCGGAGGTGAACCACGATGCGCCGCCAGTCGGCCGCGCGCGGGTTGCCACCGCTCGCGAACGAAGCGTCGCCATACGCAACATCGACGTGGTCGAGCGCGAAAAAACGGCCAAGCGTGTCGGGGGCTTCCACTTTGCGCGGCCCTTGATCGGAGCCGACGCCATCGAGGAGGACGACATTATGTCCGGTCGGGCCAGCGAAGTAATCGCGCCACGGGCCCGGACGGTAAGTGTAGCGGCCGTTGTCCACGAGGAACTCGCGCGCGCCGATTGATGCCGAGAAATGGAGCCGGTCGGCATGATCGTGGTCGGTGCCGCGCGGCCCCGTGTCGAAGAAAGCCCACAGCGTGGAGTTGCCGCGGTGGCTGCGGAAAACGGCCTGCCCGGCGTAGGGGAGCCAGTGGGTTTTCGCGTCTTTCGCGAGGGCGGCGGCCTTATCGCCGACGAGCTCGGGTGCGTTGGCGCGAAGGAGGGCGACGACGTCTTCTTGGTCAGAGTCGTTGTTGAGCGGGTTGCCGCCGTCGGGCCGCATGATGGCGGTGAAGTAGGACCAGAGTCGCTTCACGCGAGGCCGCCAGGCATCGGCGAGATCGCGTTTCCCCGCTGATTCCAGCAACGTGAGCAAGCGCTGGTAGTTGAGCGCCACTACACGTTGGTAGTGGGCGGAAAGTTCCTTGTGCGCGCCGTCGGGGTAAACTTGGTGGGTGTAGCTGCGGTCAAGTTCGTCGAGGCTGTAGCGCAGCCATTCGGTGGAATCGTGATCCTGGGTGAAGACGAGGCTGAGTTGGGCGAGAGCCAGCATTTCGGTGATGCGATGGTTGCCGTAGAGCGCGTGATGATGGCGCAGCTGGTCGCCATGCGCATGAATGCTGGTGAGAAAACGGGCGCGGCGCTCGGGAGTGAACGCGGGATGGTTGCCGAGTTTCAGGTAGATGAGCGTCCAGCTATCGAGGATGCGGCGGGCGGCTTCGAGCGGACGCCATGCGGCGGAAAACGTGAGCCCGCCCGGATCGGGATGTTGGACGATCCAGTCGTCAAGGGTGGCGAAAATGAACTCGGCGTAGCGATCATCGTGCGTGCGCAGGTAGGCTTGGTAGGCGGCGGTGAAGTAGCCGTGACGATTGAAAAACCAGGACCATTCGGGGTCGTTGCGCGGTCCGCGGTGGTCCCAATCGAAGCCGCCACCGACGGGGCGACGGGGCGCGATACCTTGGACGCCTTGGAGCGTGAACGTATCGGCGAGGGCGAGATTCGCTTCGGCGAGAGTGGCATCGCTGGCGGGTCCGAAAACGCGGATAACCGGATCCCATTCCGTGGCCTCGGGAGTGCTGGCGAGCAGGGAGCCGGTCGCGAGGAAAACCCCCGCGAGCACGCTCTGGAGCCGCCGGCGCTTACTCCTCGGTTCCACGGGCGAGCAGGCGGGCGAGCGGACGTGCGAGCAAGGCGATCAGAAGGGACGACGCGATGCCGACAAGCGGCCGGGCAAGCTGTTGTTTAAAATAGAACCCGGCGTAGCTCGGGTTGAACGTGTCGTAGGATTGGGCGAGGTTGGCGAGCAGCGTGGTGGCTCCGATCATGACGCCGGCGAGGGCCAAGAGGCGCACGAGCAAGAGGGCTTGGCGATACATGGTAGATGGGGCAGATTATTGGCTTAACCGCTTACTAGCGTGTCAGCTTACTAGCTTCAGAGCACCTTCTTCTTCGCGTAGGCGAACGCCTCGCCGATGCGGTCGATTTGTTCGTCGGTGTGGCCGGCGGAGATCGCGGTGCGAATGAGGTCTTTGCCGATGGGCACGGCGGGGGCGATCGACATGACCGTAAATACGTTTTTCTCCAGCAGGGCCTGCCAGAATGCATAGGCGCGCTGTTTGTCGCCGATCACCACGGGCACGGCGGGCGTCTCGCTGCCCCACGTGTCGAGCTCGAGGGATTTAAGCATCGCTGAGTAGCGCCGGGTGTTGGCCCAGAGGCGTTCGAGGTGCTCGGGTTCGCTTTGGAGAATAGCGAGCGCGGCTGACGCAGCGCCGGCCTGCGAAGGGCTGAGCGAGGCGCTGAAAATCGTGTGCTTACCATGCGTGCGCATGTATTCGATGGTGTCGCGATTGCCGGCGACAAAACCGCCCGTGCTGGCGAGGGCTTTGGACATGCTGCCGCAGATGACGTCGACTTTGTCGGTGACGCCGAAGTGGTCGCAGGTGCCGCGGCCCTGGCGGCCGAGCACGCCGAAACCATGGGCATCGTCGACCACATTGAAACAGTCGTGCTCGTGGGCGATCGAGAGCAGCGCCGGCAGGTTGGCAATGTGCCCCTCCATTGAATACACGCCTTCGACGACCATCATCTTGGCTGATTTCGACGGGACGCTGGCGGCGACGACGCGGAGGTCGTCGGCGCTGTTGTGGGAAAACCGTTCGACGGTCGCGGTGGATAGGCGGATGCCGTCCCACAGGCACGAGTGGATGTTTTTGTCGGCGAGGATCACGTCGCCTTTTTGGGCGAAGGCCGAGATGCCCGAGAGGCACGACAGATAGCCGGCGGCGTGGACGTGGCAGGCCTCTTTGCCAAGGAAGGCGGCGAGCTTTTCCTCCAGTTCCACGTGATATGCACGGGACCCGTTGGAGATGCGGGCACCGGTGGGACTGGAGCCCCATTTGAGAAGAGCGGCGCGGGCGGCTTCGATGACCTTCGGGTGGAACGACAGCCCGAGATAATCGTTGCTCGCGAGCATGATCATGTCGCGGCCCTGCAGCTTCACGGTGGTCCCCTGCTGGGACTCCATGGTGTGGTAGTAGGGGGCGTAGCGGAGACGAAGCTTGGTGGCGGAATCCCCGCGGCAACGGTCCGCGATCAGGCTGGTGGATTTGGTGAAAAACGAGAGGGCCATGGAGTGGAGCTGGTAGGGCTGGTAGAGTTGATGGATGGCCTAGGGCGGGGCGATTTGCACGCGGGTTGATTGCAAGCGGTTAAAGCGGGAAAGGTTATACGTATAAAGGCGTTCGCAGCCGATTCGTTCGGCGGCGATGAGGTGCAACGCGTCGTAAATCACGCCACTAGCCAGGCCCAGACTGGCGACTCGGCGCAGGGCGTCCTCGTAGTCTCGGGCCGTGAGATCGATCACGCGTAGGCGGGCGATAAAGTTGGCCTCGATCAACTTCAGGGCTTCGGCGGGTTGAATGCGTCGCGGCAGGGGCAAGGCGGTGAGGGTAGCGTAGGTTTCGGCCAGCGTATGGGTGGTGCAGGCGGCCACGTGGTCGGCACCAGTGTAATGGGAAAAGCTGGCGAACGCAGTGGAGTGGCGGGGGAGTTGCGCCACGACCGCGCTGACCAAAACGGAGGTGTCAAAGAGGACTAACACGGGTTTATTCGACAACTGCCGTGGAGACCGCTGCCCGTTGCTGATTAATGAAGTCGGCGATATCGAAGTCAGCTGACGAAACGGACGTGCTGCTAAAAACCAAGACGCCATCTTTGTTTTCAAGGTGGGCGGACGGGGCGTGTGGAACTAACTTAACACACTCATTTTCAAGAATTAAATCGATTTCCGAGCCCGGAACCAAGTGGAGTCGGTCGCGGATAGCCTTGGGCAATACGAGCCGGCCCGCCTTATCGATGGTAGTCGTCATGCCAAAATGGTATTTTGGTTGGTGGTTAAGCGCAACGGCATTTTTCGAGTGTGAGTTAGGCGAGAATCACGCCGTCCTGCATACGGAAAACATGGTCGCAACGTGAGGCGAGTTCCGGGTTGTGCGAGACCATCAACAACGACTTGCCGTGTTGATGAGCGATATCGGCGAGGAGGGCAAAGACGCGATCGGCGTTGGCGTGATCGAGATTGCCGGTGGGTTCATCGGCGAGGATGAGGCCGGGGTTGTTTGCGAGGGCGCGGGCGATGGCCACGCGTTGTTGCTCGCCGCCGGAGAGCTGGGAGCCGAGGCGCTTGGTTTTGTCGGCCAATCCGACCGCCGTCAGCAGCTCGGCGGCCCGATCACGCATCGCTTCTTCGGAAAGGCGGCCGAGCTTGCGCATGGGCAGCATAACGTTTTCCAAGGAGGTGAACTCTTTGAGGAGAAAGTGAAACTGGAACACGAACCCCATGTGTTCGTTGCGCACGGCGGTGCGTTCCTCGTCGTTAAGGCGGCTCGTTTCGCGGTCGCCGACCCAGAGGTGGCCCTGGTCGGGGATGTCGAGGAGGCCGAGCAGGTAGAGCAGCGTGCTCTTGCCAGAGCCGGAGTGGCCGGCGATCGCATACGTGCGCCCGGGCTCGATGGTGAAGCTGACTCCGCGCAAGGCATGCACGCGGGTGTCGCCTTCGCCGAGATGGCGGTGGAGGGCTTCGACGCGCAGCAGGCTCATGAAGAACTCCCTCGGATGACCGAGCCCGGTTCCAGACGGGCGGCGCGGCGCGAAGGGAAATAGCTGGCACCCAGGACCACGATAGTCGCGATGATCGCGGCGGAGATGTAGTGCCACGGGTCCCACAGCACGACGAAGTGGTCGCTGGCGAAAATACCGCGGATACGGATGGGAATGTGCGACAGCGTGTAGGTGCCGGCCGCGGCGACGGCGCAACCCAAGACAACGCCGAGGATGACGACGATGCCGCCCTGAAGCATAAAAATCCGACTGATGTCGGCGCGGGTGTAGCCCATCGAGCGCAGGATCGCGATCTCGCGGGTCTTATCGACGACGATCATCACCAGCGTGTTGAACATCCCTAAGCCGGAGATAAAGATGATCGTCGAGATGGTGAGGGCGGAGGAGATGCGGAGCACACTGAAGACTTGCAGCCAGGTTTTCTCCCGGTCCTGCCACGCCATGGTCGAGTGGGAAATGGCATTCTGGATGCGGGGCGCGAGGGCGGGGGCGAGCGCCGGATCGGTTAAGTTTACCTGGATGAAGGACGCGCCGGTCGGTTTGTTGAGCAACGCGCGGATGGCGGGCAAGTGGAGGTAGACGCGCTCTCGATCCACCTGGTCGATGCCGGTCTCGAAAACAGCCGCGACCCGGAAGCGTTGGGGTTCGCTGGTGCCGTCCAGCAGCACCGAGTCGCCGACCTGCAAGTTCATGCGTTTGGCGATGCGGACGCCAACGATCAAAGCGTAAGGGTTTTCGCCAAAGGCGAGCAGGGAGCCGTCGATGATCTGAGTTTCGAGGTCGGAGACGTTGATGAACGAGGCGAGGTCGATGCCGTAAGGCTTGGTGTCGTATTCGCGGAAGTTCGCGATGAGCGTTGCATTGCCGCGGATGACGGGGGACGCGGCTGCCACCTCGGGGAACGCTTTCAAGGCCTCGGTCACGGCGTTGGCGTGCTGCACGCCGGGGATGTATTTGACCGAGCCTTCGACGGAGATAGCGAACGCGCTGCCGTCGGCCGCCGCGAGCGACCGGGAGGATTGGATGCGGTCCTCAATGCGGACCATGCCGTTTACCCCGAGGATGGTTTTGATGAAGTAAGACTCGAACCCCGCTGTCTGCGCCTGCGTCATGACGAAAAACGCCACGCCGAAGACGATGCCGGTGAGGCTCATCAACATGGCGCGTTTGCGGGCGCCAAGGAAGCGGAGGGCGATGAGGAGGTTTGGAGTCAAAAGACGCGCGTTCTATAATCGGGCAAAAGGAGAGGTGTTACTTCGCGATGTTAACGCGCGAGCCATCGCTCAGGAGCTCAAGACCGCTGATGGCGATTTGTTCGCCCGCGTTCACGCCTCGAAGAATTTCCACCGCAGTCAGGCTTTTGAACCCGACCTCGACCGGGCGTCGGGATGCAATCCCGTTTTCGACGACGAACACTGCTCCGTTGAATAAAGCGGAACGCGGCACCACCAAGGCGGTCTCGCGGCGGTTGCGGATGATGCTCGCTTCGCCGCTGAGGCCCGGGATGAGGCGGTCGTCCGGAATGTTCACCTCAAGATACGCGCGGTATTGTTGGTTTTGAGGATCGGCGTTGGGGAGAACCTTCGCGACTTTGGCGTCGTAGAGTTCGGGTCCGTAGGCGAGGAAACGCACCGACGCGTCGAGCCCGGCGCGAATGCCTGAAAAGTCTTCCTCGTTGATGCGGGCCTCGACGAGCAACGCCTGGCTGAAGAGCCGCACGAGCGGAGTGCGGATTCCGACCACTTCACCGGGTTGGGCAAACAGCTCGGTCACGGTGCCGGAGGCCGGAGCTTTGACCTGACAGTCGGCGATGTTTTTTTTCTGTAGCTGGATGGTGTGCTCCAAACTGGCGAGCTGTTGCTCCCGGCCCAACCGTTCGCGAGCCTGTCCCTCGACAAAGGTGGCGAATTCCTCCTGGCGCCGCTTCAATTCCAGCTCGGGATATTCGCCGGTGGCGGTGCGTTTCGTGAAGTCGGCTAGGTCTTGCTTACGCCTGTCCAGCGCGGTGCGTTGGTCGAGGTTGAGAGCGAATTGCTGACGGATGTTTTCGAGCTGGCGCTCCAGTTGGGCGAGTTCGAGCTCGTAGTCGGAGGAATCGATTTCAAACAGGAGATCGCCCTCTTTCACGAGCTGACCGATCTTGAGCTTGGATTTACGCACGAGACCGGCGACATCGCTGGTAATCGTGACCTGGAACTCGGGCTCCACCTTCACGGCTGCTGGCACGGCGTCCAAAGCGATTTCTTTGCGCACCGTCGCCACGGCCACTTGGGTGCGTCCGCCGAAATAAAACCAAGCGGCCAGCGCCAGGCTCGGGATCAACAGGATCAGGATACGGTTGCGAGTGGACATGGGTGAAGCGTTGAAGGCGGTGACGGTCGGGCGCGTGCCGGACGGGGTCTAGAGTTCAGAGTGCGGACCGCGAGTAATCCACGGCAACCGGCAACGTAAGATCGAGGAAGTCGTTTAAGGCCAGGATCAGGCGGACGCGGGTGCGCAAGGCGGCCAGTTGAGTTTCGTTGTAGACCAGTTGAGCGCCGCGAAACGCCTGTGGGGCGAGTCGGCCCTCCTTGGCGTCACGCTCTTGGCTCGCGAAAGTCTGAGCGCCTATTTCGGAGCGGCGCTGGTCGATTTGCAGCTGGCGGGCGAGGAAGTTGATTTGGGTAAGGAGATTATTGCTCTGGGCGGCCAGCTCGGCCCGGTAGGCCTCAAGCTGCCGTTCGAGCCGACGCTCGCGAAGGAGGGTCTCGCGCTTTTTGGCCGAGGTGGCGAAGCCGTCGAACACGTTCCACGATACACCGACTCCCACGAAGTAGGACAGGGTATCGACATTGTTTTCGGCCGCAGTGTTACGCTGGCTCTGGCTCGCGCTGGCGGTCAAGCCGATGAGCGGACGCTGGGCGGATTTGACGCGAATCAACTCTTCCTTTTCGCGGGCGATGAGGTTTTGGCGACGTTGCACCTCCGCGTGGTCCTGAAGCCAGTTGTCCAGACCCGCGGCCTTGGTTCGCTCAATCCAGGCCAGCACGGCGGTCGTGTCGGGGAGCGGAATCGGCTGGGCGAGGGTAAGCGGTGCGTTCCAGCCGATGGTGCGCTTGTAGTCGGCGAGGATGCGCGCTTGCTCCGCTTCGACCTGTTCGATGTCGATGAGACCTTGGTTAAGGGCGAGGTTGGCCTGTTCCGAGGCGATTGCCGAAACGACGCCCTGCTCCCGGTCGGTTTGGGCGCGCGTGATGTTGTCCTGGGTGATCTGTCGGCGCAGGCGAAGGATTTCAATCGCGGCTTGGTTAACGAGCAGGCTCAGGTAATCGGCGCGCAGGGTGCGTTTGGTTTGGCGAAGGATAAAGACGCGTTGGAGCTCCTCGTTGTTGAAGTCCAACTTGGCCTGGCGGATGGTGGCCTCGATGGCGCCCCAGTGGTAAAGAGGGCGCGTGATGGCGGCGTTGAAGCCGAGGCCGAAGCGGCTCTCATCGGCGTAGTTGCCGCTCAAATACGTGTCGTAGGCGAGCCCGAGGTTGGCCCCCAAATCGAACTTGGGGTAATAACTCGACTTGGCCGCATCGAGGCGAGCGACGGACTCCTCTTGGGCGATGGCTTGGGCCACGAGGGCCGGGGCTTTGTCACGGGCTTGCTCGAGCAGTTTGGCGAGTTCGGGCAGCTCGGTTTCGGGATATTGGATCGGGCTGGCGATGAGGCCCGACGAAAGGAGGGTGGCGACCACAAAAGCGCCTTGGGTCAACGGACCGCGAAGAAAGGAAGGCAGCGACAAAAATGACATGATATTACAACGAAGAGAGTTCTAGGACTTTGGCGCTGCCAAGAAGAAAGGCGGGTTACCGGTTCGGCGGCGGCGGGCAATCCGGGGCTTTCAGAGCGCCGGTCGGCACCGGACGGAGCAGCGTGTCGAAGGCGCCGGCGAGCTTGCGGACATTGATCCGACTCGGTGCGGCCAAGGCCGTGCTCAGGTAACTGCGGGCCGCGAGAAGTGCGTCGCGCGGCACGAGGTGGCGGCGGAGGTAATCGCCGTGAGTGGTGAGCAGTCTCGCGAGGTTGGCCTCGTTGTAGTCCTTGCGGCCGGGTGAGGAACCTTTGTGGTGAAGGATTTCGCTGTCGTGGGACACATAGTGCCAATGACCTCGTGCATGAAGGCGAAGGCAGAGATCGATGTCCTCGCAGCCGTTGATAAACAAGGGGTCGAACCCACCGGCGGAATCAAAGATGGCTTTTTTGATGACGACACAGGCTGCGGTGACCGCGCCCCAACGGGTAACCGAACCGGGCAGTGGCGGTCGGTTGATGCAATGTTGACCGTAGTGAAGTGGATGCAGCCAGCGCGGAAAGAGAACGCCGCAGTGATCGAGACGACCGGTTGCCGGAATACGATGGATATTTCCAACCAGTCCCGCGTCGGGGTAGCGCTCCAAGGTATCGAGCATCGGAGCGAGCCAGTTTGCGGGAAGCTCCAAGTCGTTATTGAGCAGGCACAGGGTTTCGGCCCGCGCCAGCGCGGCGGCGCGGTTGTTGTTAAGCGCGAAATTACCCTTCGTCTCGTTTAGAACGATACGGTAGGGTGGCTTTAGCGTCTGGAGAAACTCGCGGGTGCCATCCGTGCTGCCGTCGTCAACGATGATGATTTCATGCGTTGTCCCTGCGAGCGAGCGCTCCAAGGTAGGCAGGCAAAGGCGGGTAAGATCGAGTCGGTTAAAAACCGCTATAATCACGCTGATGGAAGGGGGCGTGTTCATGCGACTTTATGGCTTTGGTAGTGGGCCAAGTAGGAGGCTGCCACGACATTGATATCGTAGGCGCGGGCGCGTTCGGACGCGCGCGCGGCGGCTTCGGCGTAGGCCTCTGAATCGGTCGACAAAATCGAGAGAGCGGCCGCCAAGCGGTCAACGTAAGTGGAGGCTGGCTCGGATGCGACCAGCGCGCCGGCGAGTGTGCCGCCGGTGGCCTCAAGCATCACGCGGGTTTCGCCGATTTCGGTCACGACCACGGGGCGTCCGGCGGCTAGACATTCGACCACGCCGAGCGGACAACTTTCGCCTGCGTAAGTGGTGGCGAGAAGACCGAGGTGGCTCTGGGCGTAGAGCGCGGGCACGTCGGAATGGAATCCGATCAGCTCGACAAAATCAGGGGTGCCTTCGGTGCGTAGCTCGTCGTAAACCGGTCCCGATCCTGCCAGCACCAGGCGGAGGTTGCGGCCGGTTTTCGAGCGGGAGGCTGCCACTGCGGCGATCGCCTCGCGCCAGCCTTTTTCGGGCAGGGCGCGACTGGCAACGGTGATGATGAATGGTGCAGCGGCTCCGGGGTGGATAGGAGGGGCTGGTTGCTTGGCGGGTATAACGACTGCAGCGGGGAGTTGCGTGAAGTGAGGTGTGGTTGCCGATGTGAGCAGTCCGGCGACCTCGAACGGAAGACGGCCACGCTCGGCGACGTTTATCCAGAGATCGACCGTCCGGGTGAACAGGGTTTGCTCACGGAAAAGGTTCGCGGCATCGAGATGGTAAAAACCGTGGTGCGTGCAAAAGAGGCGTGGACGTTCGGAGGCCCGCAGGAGATCGCTGGCGCGGGCGAGAGCGAGATCGCAGCGCGGGTGATGCGTGCTTACCCACTCGATTCCGTGGTCGCTCAAGATGCGGGCAATTGCGCAGTGCCGATGTTCGTTGACGGTGATGACAGGCATGTCGGCGGGGACAAGGGTGCGCACGGCGGCATCCTGAGGGTGCGCGCCGAGTTCGAGTAGCGTAACGGCGCAACCGAGTCGGCGCAGAGCCAAGGCGAGCCGGAGGGCGAAACCTTCGGCGCCACCGGCCACGAAGGCGTGAATCGCGACGAGCACGTTGGGTTTACGTCGAGCGGCCGCAGCTGGCAGGTTGGCGGCTGCGTAGAGTGTTGTAGGCAGCCGGGGCGAACCGTTTTCCTGCGAAGGATGGTGCTTTGCGTGATACGCCTCTAACCAGGCGAGTTGCCGGTAGATGGCGTCTTCCGAGATCCGATAGGTGCCAGCGAGATGGAGGGCGACGAGTGAGTGTTCGCGGTGGTAGCGCTCCTCTCGGTGCGTTTGGAGCGAGGTGTTTGTGGCGTGAACGCGGTAGTAGTTTTGTGCTTCGCGCACGAAAGCGATTTTCCCGCCGCGCAGGCGATAAAGATAAAAAATCCAATCACCGCAGACGCGTAGCGAGGCCCATTCCGGGTCGTTGAAAATTGGGAACTTCGGCCCGGGCCTGCGAAAGACCACGGCTGAGGCGTTTGGAATAAGATTTCTGACGGCCATGCCCTCGTTTACAAACTTCTGCGATGCAATCATTCCTGATCGTTGCACAGCGCGGGAGCCTACCGATTTATGAATTTTCTCCAGTGATTGAGACAGCGGGTTTCCGGTTTCGCCTACAAAGTTCGTATATCCGTGAGCGAGGAGCACGGCGGGATCGTTAAATGCTGGTATAATCCTTTGCAGGAAATCGGGTGCGCACCAATCATCGCTTTCCGCTATCCAGACGAGGTCTCCGGTTGCTTCTCGCAGCCCTCGCGCCCACTGCGCGAAGGGGGAGCCGGAGTTCTTTGAGTTGTGGATTATGCGGGTGCGGCCGGGGACGGGATCGCGCTTGGCGAATGCGTCGAGGAGAGCGGTGCTTCCGTCAGTGGAGGCGTCATCGAGTAGAATAATTTCGTCAGGGGGGCAGGTCTGCTCCCGAATGGATGCCAGGCGCTGTTCGAGATAGTTGGCATGGTTGTAATTGGGGACAATTACAGTTAGCTGGACACGCCGCTGTGTGGCTGGAGGTGAAGTCGTTTGCGGCGAGATCAGGGTGGGGTGGGTATGTTTTTTGAGGCCCGGGAGTAAAAGGAAGGCGACGGGTTTTGCCCGGTGACCAACGGGGCGGAGCCAGGCGATGACCAGCCTTACGCCGTGCCGCTCTTGAAGCGAAGCAGTGCGCGCCGAATTCAGTGCGAGGATACGCCGACCGATTTTAACCCAGGCTTGAGTTGATGGGGCTATGCGGCCTTCCAGCCGCACTGTGATCCGCCCAGAGGCGGATATCTCAGCGCTGAGGTTGTGATCCGAGGGGGATCGTCTGCGGAAGACGCGTGCCAGGGCGAGTTGGAGCAGAGCGCGCAGGATCATCGCTAGGGAGTGCCCGGGGGATGTTGCCCAGTGTGGGCATCTCCGGGAGGGCAACCTGCGGTTACGGATGAATTACACGCCATCCACGCGATGGTAGCTGCGATGCCCTCAGGTAACGAAGTTCGCACGGACCACGGAATTGTCCGGCGCAATTTTTTCACGCAGAGGATATTTACCCCTACGTCGTAACTCGACATGGGTTTACATTCTATTTTCAGCGGACGACCGAGGTGCTGCCCAATCAGACGGGCAATCTCTGTGAGTGAGGCACCTTGACCTGAACCCAGGTTGTAAATGTCGGGCGGAGGAGGGGCGGCTAATATGGAGACGAATGCGTCGGCCACATCGCCCACGTAGATGTAATCGCGCACCACCGATCCGTCTCCCCACATCTCCACTCGGTCTCCAGCCAACGCAGCCTTTATCCAGGCACCGATCACACCTTGTTTGCGGCGAGCGTGTTGATGTGGTCCGTAGGGATTGGATATACGTAGGATGACGTGCCGGAGACCCCGCGATTCAGCTGCAAGCCGAATCATGTGCTCGCAAGTGAGTTTACCCACTCCATAGGGGCTGGTTGGCAGAGTAGGGTGGGATTCATCGATCGGGCTGGTTTGCGGGTGCCCGTAAACCGTGCCGCCAGATGAGGCATAGATGAAGGGGCGGGGGCCTTGGCCAGATGGAATGAGGTCGAGTAGGTTAAGCGTAGGTAGGAGGCTACCTTGTGCATCGGCCAAGATGGAACCTGCCGAACTGCGGGGCGTGGTGTCTGCTGCGAGGTGTATAATACCGTCACAACAGGCAACGGCCGAGCGAAGCTGATCTGAAGGATAGTTAAGATCAGCGACGATGCGCTTGATCGCGTCGGAGTGTGGAAGGGGCGAAGAGGCGTCTCGGGTCATCGCGAGCACGCGGTAACCCGACGCTACTAACGCAGGAACAAGATTTCGTCCGAGAAAGCCTGAGGCGCCGGTAACCAGGATGCGCATGCTCATGGCCGGAGTGCTGCCGGGCGGGTGCGGCCTTCACCTATGGCTGCCGAAAAGCATTCGCGGTATTGCTCGGCGATCCGGCTCGATGAAAAGCGGGCCAGCACACCATCGCGGGATGCGGCTGCGTTTGTCCTGTATGTCTCGAGTTGGTCGGTGAAGCGGAGAAATTGTGACCAAACCTCGGGCTCGTTCATTTGAATCGGGACGGTCACGCCTGCTTGAGTTTCCCCGAGAAGGTCGCCGATGTCACCCGCATCGGTGCAAAAAGCCGGCGTGCCGACACCGAGACTTTCTATAAGCACGATCGGTAGCCCTTCAAAGGCGGACGTCATGACCAAAGCGTCAACGCACGCGAGTAGTCCGGGGGTGTTGGCCGAGTAGGGAATGCGGATCAGATTGGTCAGTTGTTCCTGGCTGGCGAAGGCCGTGCAGGCCTGATCCAGTTCTCCACCGCCGACCATGATGAATACGTCTGGGGAGCCCTCGGCTTGGGCGCGTCGAGCGATCTCCAGAAAACGCAAAGGGCGTTTTTGGGGGTTAAGCCGAGCCACGAAGGCAAAGACATATCGTGCGCTTTTGGGAATTCCGAACTGGTGCCGGGCTGCCCGTCGCTCACTATTAGGCAGGCGGGCAGCCACGATCCGCTCCGGCGAGACGGCCGAGTAGATCAGATGCACTCTGTGCTTGGGGATACGAAGCGTCCGGATAAATTTTTCGTGAATGCGGCGGTTAATGGCGATAAAGCGGTCCGAGGCCTGTATACCGGAGTGGTGATAATGGTTGATCCACCCCTGTTCCACGTCGTAAACTTGTTGGTCCACGATGGCGGCCGAGGCGAACAGCCTGCGAAGATGAGGGGCGTTTTCCACGAGCCAGGGCGAACCATTGCAGATCCAGACAAGATCGGGGCTAAACTCGTTTTTGATGGTAGCGATGAGTTCCAAGTGGCGCTCTCGGTTAGCCACCTCCGCGAGATCCAGCGAAGGCACTCCGAGTTCGTCGAGTTGATATGAAAGGCTTCCCACGCTTTCGGAGTGAGGCTCGGTTGATACAACAAGGAAGTCGTAATCTTTGCGTAGCTCGCGGATAATTTCGACGGTGTTGCGCTCGACGCCGCCCACGGCGAAAAAGGCGGGTAAAACCAAGAAGCGAGGCTTATTGCCCGACTGGGGCGTGACGAGAACGCGGAAGATGTTGAGCAGATCTTCGTCTGGTCTGGCTCGCATGGCCGTGTCTCGACCGAGTCGGGCAATCACACCGTCCACTTCGGATGTTCTCATCCGCGGCAAAAGGGAATCCGCATCGGTGCCTAGGTGCCCCGGCAGGCGAAGAAGACGCCCTGTGCCGGTTGGAAGGCTGACCTGTGCGGAGGCGTCTAGGGGCACATCGCAAAGTCTGCGCAAGTGGTCGGGGGTGATTAGTCGCAGCCCCTCCGGTCCAGGCTGTTCACGCAGTGAGTCGGCGATTAGCAAAAAGCTGTGGTCAAACCAAGCCATGCTCAGCGCGGCGCACGCCAGTCTGCGCGCCACCGAGGTTTCCAGGGCGCTAGCCGTAGGGAGAGCCGAGGCTTTCGGGAGGGAACGCGATGCCTGGGCGGCGCCTACGAAGGGCTTCAGGTAGCGATTGGCTTGGAGGGCCTGGAGTCGCAGGGGTGGCGACTCTAAATCGGGAAAATCGTGCAGCAGGCGATAAAAGAAGCGCACCACTTCGCCGTAGAGGTGGGGAGTGATTTCCTTAATTGTATTTGAACTATGAATACGATAAAGGGTGAGTGGTGCCGGCGTCCACAGGCAGCGGCCCATCCGGGTGGCGCGTAGCGCGAAATCCCAATCGTGTGAATAGCGCAGGTCTGCGAACCCGCCGATCCGATCAAAGAGGGTCCGGCTGAATAGCATATTGCTGGTAGTCGCCAGGATGTTCTGGTTGCAAAGCACCGTGGCGAGCGCATCGGCGTCTAGCGCTCCGTCGTAACCGTTGAACAGGTCGCAGACGAATTCGGGGTCTGCGATGCCTCGTTTGCGTCCGATTGGTTTGTCGTCCTGATCGATGATAAGAATGCCACCGGCAAGAAATTCGCAGCGGGTGGCGCGGATGAGCAGTGCCGCTGTCTCGAATCGGTGAGGCGCGAAAATGTCGTCCGAGTTTAACACAGCCATCCATGGCTGGGTGGCTGCCTGGCAAAGCTCGTTCAGGCGAACATGGGCACCTTTGTTAGTCGGGGGAGCTTCGCTTAGGTCTCGAATCCTGCCGGGGTGGGCCAAGGCAAATTCACGGGCCAGCAAGGGGGACTCGTCGGAGGAGCCGTCGTCGACGAGCAGGATTTCAACGACCAAGGGCGAGGCGAGGGCGGACGCCACGGCTCGCCGAAGGTAGCGGGCGTGGTTATAAATCGGAATTACGACGGAGAACATGATCAGCCGAGGCCAAGGAGGGCCGATTTGAAACGAAGGTCGGCCGTAAGCTCCGATTCGATGATGCGGCCGATACGAATTTTGGCTCGTTGAAGGATGATGGCGTAGGCCTTGGCGTGGTTGCTATGTGCCCTGGCGGCTAAGGTGACGTAGCCCTGTAAGTAGGCCATTTCAAAGACGGCAAACAGCAGTTCGTCATGCCAGGCTTCGTTGCCCAGAAGGCCTTCATGCTCGAGAATGCGTGCCCACGCTTTGATGCCCTCCATAAGAGCGAGATAATCTGCGGTGGGGGCGTCGTGCTGTCCCGGCTTAGAGGATTTCAGCGTCTCCTGTATGTCGGCGACGCCGAGTAGGGATAGCGTCTCGGGGTGCATTTCCAAAAAGGTGTGAGCCATGGCCCCTGCGCATTCCTGCCGACGCAGGAACCCTGCGACGGTGTAGGGGTGTAGGTGCTGCGCACAAGAGGAGGGTGCGTAGAATATCCGAAACGCTCCGAGTTTTTTCTCCAACCGATAGGCGAGTTCGCCATCTTCGAAGGCGGCAAACGGGAAACGGTCCGAAAATCCTTCTTTGAGCCAGTCGCCAACGGCGCGGCGTTTCACTGAAACATTGCAGGTGTAAAAAAAGCGCCAGTCGTAGACAGTGTTGGGTGTAAAGTCGGCGTAACCGAATTGTTCGCCGCCCTTGCCTTGTATGTGTCGCATGACCGGCGACACGGCCATGCGGCCTGAGCCCGGCCAAACCACTTTGCCTAGCACCGCCAACGAAGGGGTGTCGTGCTCAGCATGCAGCTCGGCGTGAGGACGAAGAAAGTCTTTATCTAAGGGAAGGATATCGTCTCCGATAAAAAGAATAACGTGATGAAGGGCCATCGCTGCCCCGATGTTGCGCGCACGGCCCGGGCCGCCGTTGCGAATGGATTTAAAGCGGAGGTTGGCGTTGTCGCGTGATAGCGTTTCCAACACGGTCGCAGTATGGTCGGTCGAACCGTCGTCGACGATAATCCATTCGAAATCGTAGTTCGCGCAAAGCCGTTGAGTGGTGCGCACTACTTCTGCCAAGCTGTCCGCCCGGTTGTAAGTGGGCATGACGATGGACAATGGCGCTCGCTTTTTGGCCGTTATGGAGATCGGAGCCCGAGGCGGTTTGGGGGTGGATTGGGTGGGGGCTTGGGTGCCGGTAGGCTTTGGCTGCACGGGTTTGGCGCATTGGGCCAGGAGCTTTGGAGCACGCAGCAATCGGCGGGTTACGGTCGCCCATTTCCCGTTGGACTCCAAGTATTGCACTTGCACCCATTTCAGCCCTGGGCGGGTCGTGAATTTTGCGAAAAACCCGACGCGCGCGTCTTGTATTAATTGGCCACCCAGTAACTTACCAGCGAGATCACCGCGCATAATTTGCTGGCAATCGATATAGCGGGATCCAATGCGAAGGCGCACCGACGCTACTGGATGGCCGTCGCCTCGGTGCATCCATCCAGAAAATTCTATCTCTGTTTTGGCCGGGCTATGTTGGTTAAACCCAGGTTTTTCGAGGGAGTAGCGTGGTGTCATTTGATTCGGCGGTCAAAAAGGGAGCGGCGTATATACCGGAGAGGCTCGGTGATTCGCCAGCTGTAGGAGTCTTGCATCCGGCGGACTTTATCCGTCACGGAGGTCAATTGATTTTGTATATAGCCAATCGTGGAAACTTTCTCCAATAGATCTGCTTGGAGGCGTTCACATTGCTGCTGCCGCTTCTCTGCGGCGTTACGGAGTTCAGCTAGGCTCTGTTCATGTCGGTTACGACTGTCAGAAAGCTGTCTTTCGTATCTTGTTGAGGCTCCTTTCCATTTAGACTCAAGATCGTTGATCAACATGAGTTGTTGCCGGACAACTCCTTCCATCCCTGGGTTCACTTCAATGACGACTTCCAAGTCCCAGTCGTCGTCGGGATCAGCCTCCAGTGAAGGGAAATGAATTTGTGGGTCCTGATCGATGCAGATCCAGCTGTCCGAGGCTTCTGGATTGCGAAGCATTGATGGCAAAAACGCCAAAAGGCCGTGCGGCGCGGTGGTTTCGAAGCTACGGATGATACCACCAGTGCGCGCATCTTTCAGCATCACCGCACCTAGCCGGAGGGAACCGGATTGGCCCGAGGGGTCTAGGCGGAGATGAAGGATAGGATGAGGGTCAAACTGCCGGATATGCTTGAAGGAAACTGTTGTGGGGGTGCCGGGCTTAAACAGGACGCGCAGCGAGCGTTCTTCGCAGAAATCGCCCGGGGAAGACGCGGTAAAAAGTTGTGCGGTAATTAATGTTTCTTCTGCATGCCGCAAAGAGGAATCCAGCGAGTAAAGGCTATCTGCTATAGCCGGAAGTGGAGCGTCCGACCCAATCGCGATACTATATATACCCTCTTCCTCAATCCGATCCCGGCTGAACGTCTGGAAATTACCTGTCAGCGTTTGCGCCGGTGGTCGGGGCATGGTCGAGGAAAAAGTAATGCCTGTGCCCGCATTATGGATCTGTTTACCGAAAAGAGTGTGGGGGAAAAATGAGTTCAGGAGCTGTGCAAACTCTTTATGATAGAGTTCTTTGACGTGGAAGGGGTTTTTCTGCCCGCTGCGATCGGAGTAGGTCTTTTTGTCCGGGCTCGATATGATGAGCAGTCCCCCAGGACGAAGCACTCGCTTGATTTCGGAAAGAAACTCCCGGTGCTGGTCAAAATGTTCCAAGGTCTCAAATGAGACCACCATATCGATGCTGGCAGACTGGAGGGGAATGTTGACACAGTTCCCTACAAGGAAACTTAGATTTGGGTGTTTATAGCAATGGCAGGCATGAGCTATTGTGTCGGGGCTGATATCTATTCCGACTACACTCCGCGCCTGATGAGCTAACTGCATGGATCCGTAGCCCTCTCCGCAGGCTATATCCAATACATCTCTGCCCGGGGTGAATTCTGCGGCTAAAGCGTAACGATGGAGATGTTCGCAGACAATTGAACCAGCGAATTCTTTTATTAAACGTTCTCCCGTGGGTTGGAGTTCAGGAATGGGCATCGGAGGGGGAGGGGGCTATTTTCATGGAGATATCCAGCATCGGCAACCCTATAAGGCCCCCGACCGCATGGGAGGATTGGGATCGGAACGCCAGCGCATCATGCATCCAATGATGCTGCACATGCTCTTCTTGGGTCCCGTTTGCGATGGCTACGCAAAAAACGTAATCACCTGCCGGCAGATAAGGCATTTGAAACGTGAAGCTAGTGACTAGTAGCTCACCGGCTTTTGCCGGACATGGGCTGCTTAGATGGGAAATGAAGGTATTGTCCCCAAATAGAGCCTGTCCTAAGTGATTCATTAGAAAGAATCCCATGATCGGGCGATCCAACTCTGTATGTGCGCGTGCGGCGATTCTTAGAATCACCTGTTCGCCGCCTACACTGTAAGCGAGCGGTTGGAGGCTGGAGACGTCTAGTAGGGACACGTCTTGGATCACCGCGCCGCCGGCACCGAACCCGGAGGCATCGGGTTTAAATTCGAAAACTTCGAGATCGTTCCGCAGCGAGGTCTGGTTGATAAATTTAAGTCTTTGATCCTCGACGGCCTTTGGTGCAGGGCGGGGTTTGGATACGGACGCGGACTTGTCTTTGAAGAGCACAACGCCTTGTTTTTCGGCGTAGGTTGCTTGTAGGTAGCTTCTTGCGATTTCGTCGGCCGGTCCCATGCCCTTGGCGTGCCCTTGGTGCAGCCATATGGCCCGCTGGCAGAGCGTAGTTACCGAGGTTGTGTCATGGGTGACAAGCAGCAGGGTGCCTCGTTCTTGGAATTTCCTTATAAAGCGCATGCATTTCTGCACGAAGAAGACGTCGCCCACTGCTAGCGCTTCGTCGACAATCAGCACGTCGGCGTCGACGTGGGCAATGACTGAAAAGGCGAGCCTCATGGTCATGCCACTGGAGTAGGTTTTGACTGGTTGATCGATAAAGTCACCGATGTCGGCAAACGCGGCGATGTCGTCGAAGCGCTCCCGAATTTCGGTTTCCGAGAGGCCTAGAATGTGGGCATTAAGATGGACGTTCTCTCGGCCAGTAAACTCGGGGTTGAAGCCGTTTCCGAGCTCAAGCAAAGCGGCGACACGCCCGTGAACTTTCGCTTGGCCGGTCGTGGGTGTAAGCGTGCCGGCTAGGATTTGTAGTAATGTGCTTTTGCCTGAGCCGTTGCGACCAATTATCGCCACGCTTTCACCTCGCCGGATCTCGAAACTGAGTTTATCGAGGGCATGAAAATCGGTGTAGTAACGTGAACCGGAGGGTCGGCTGATACGGGTATGGATGGGACTCGGGCGTATACTCTTGGGAATGCTCTTACCCAAGATAGTCCAGAAAGGTGCCTTTAGGCGCGCAACCGGATCACGCCAGATACGGTAAGTTTTGCTCACGTCCTGAGCCGATATTGCGATCTCGGGGTTGATGTTGGAGCTGTGTGAAGCGGGGTTCATAACACATCGGCGAACGCCGGCTTGAGCTTTCGAAACACCCAGATGCCTGTCAGCAGGACGACAAAACCGAGAATTAGGCTGTAGCCCAATCCCTCCCATTGAACGGGTTGCTGCCAGAGCAACGTGCGGCGGGACTGTTCGATGACATGAAGAATCGGGTTGTATTTAAGGAACGTCCAGAAAGCAGGAGGGATCATCTCGGAAGAATAAAACACCGCGCTCGAATACATGAGGACCATTGAAAGCGGGCCGGCGGCCTGCTGAATATCGCGTAGAAAAACCCCGAGTGCGGATGCTATAAGAGCTATTCCTAGCAAAAGAGGGAACAGGGGGAGCAGGGTCAGGGGAAAGAGCAGGGCGGAGAGGCCGAGCCCGTGGCCCAGAGTGGCGATGGCAATCACGACAAGCAGGCAGCTTATTAGGAATTGCACCAGCGCCGTGCCGATGGTGGCTAGGGGAAGGATCTCCAGCGGAAAAACCACCTTTTTCACCATGTTGGGCTGGCTCACGACGCTGATGGGCGAAAGAACCAGCGTTTCGGAGACAAACTGAAAAATTGTGATGCTAAGAAAAATCCCAAGCGCGTAATCCAAGGTGCTCGCATCGGGAACGCCGCTATATCGGCCTTTAAAAATCAATCCAAACACAACGGTGTAGACGGCCATCATTACTAGCGGGAGCAGCACGCTCCATATCGCGCCAAGAATACTTCCTCGGTGGCGCTGCGCTACCTGTCTACGGGTGAATTGCCAGAGTAGATGGCGATTCTGTAGTATAACCCTGACGAGGCTCATCGTTTGACAGAAGTGAGGTATGCGCCGTAGCCTGATTTCCCCAAGCGTTTGATCTGTGCGTTTAAGCCCGCTTGATCCAGCCAGCCTTGCCGGTAGGCGATTTCTTCCAGGCAAGCGATTTTCAGGCCTTGGCGGGTTTCGATGACTTGGACGAATTGGGCAGCGTCTAGGAGGCTGTCGTGGGTCCCGGTATCCAGCCAGGCGGTGCCGCGGCCGAGTAACTCCACGCGGAGGTCGCCGCGTTCCAGGTAGAGGCGGTTCAGGTCGGTGATCTCCAATTCACCGCGGGCACTGGGCTTGAGGCTGCGGGCCAATGCGACCACGTCGGCGTCGTAGAAATACAGGCCGGGGATGGCGTAGTTGGATTTGGGCGACGCGGGTTTTTCTTCGAGCGACAACACGCGGCCGTCGGCGGCGAACTCCACCACGCCGTAAGACTTGGGGTCGGCGACGTGGTAGCCGAAGATCGTCGCACCTTTCACTTGCGCCCCGGCGGCTTGAACCGAGGCAGTGAAATCGTGGCCGTAGAAGAGATTGTCACCGAGGACGAGCGCGGAGGGCGTCTGGCCATCGAGAAAGCCCGCGTCGGCGGCGATTGTGAAGGCTTGCGCGAGGCCATCGGGCGAGGGTTGTTCGGCGTAGCTGAAGGTGACGCCAAACTGGGCGCCGTCACCGAGCAGGCGCTTGAAGAGGGGCAGGTCGTTGGGGGTGGAGATAACTAGGATCTCGCGGATGCCCGCCAGCATGAGCACGGAGAGCGGGTAGTAGATCATGGGTTTGTCGTAAACCGGCATGAGCTGCTTCGAGATCGCGATGGTGAGCGGATAGAGGCGGGTGCCGGAACCACCGGCGAGGACGATACCTTTACGTGCGGGAGTGTTCATGGGATCAGGCATGGGTGCCGAGGCGGTCGAGTTTGTAGGAGTCGTTGAGGATGGCGGCGGTCCAGGCGTGGTTATCGAGATACCATTGGACGGTTTTTCTGAAGCCGGAGACGTGGTCTTGCTTGGGCTCCCAGCCGAGTTCGGTTTTGATCTTAGTCGGGTCGATGGCGTAGCGAAGGTCGTGGCCGGGGCGGTCGGTCACGAAGGTGATCTGGTCGGCGTAGGATTTGCCATCCGCGCGGGGGCGAAGTTCGTCGAGCAGGGCGCAGAGCAGGCGGACTAGGTCGATGTTTTTGCGCTCGTTGTTACCGCCGATGTTGTAGGTCTGGCCGATACGACCGGTGGCGATCACGGTGTGCAACGCTTCGGCGTGGTCGGTGACGTAGAGCCAGTCGCGGATGTTTTCGCCTTTGCCGTAGACGGGAATCGGATCTCCGCGCAGGGCTTTCAGGATGACGACGGGGATGAGTTTCTCAGGGAATTGAAACGGGCCGTAGTTGTTGGAGCAGTTGGTGACGAGGACGGGGAGTTTATAGGTGTCTGCCCACGCGCGGGCGAGGTGGTCGCTGGCGGCTTTGCTGGCGGAGTAGGGCGAGTGCGGGTCGTAGGCCGTCGTTTCGGTGAACAGGCCGGTGTCGCCGAGGCTGCCGTAGACTTCGTCGGTCGAAACATGCAGGAAGCGGAAGCGGTCGCGGGCCGGCCCGGTCAACTGTTCGAAATGCGCGCGGGCCGCTTGGAGCAGCGTGAAGGTGCCGACGACGTTGGTCTGGATAAAGGCACCGGGGCCGTCGATGGAGCGGTCCACGTGGCTTTCGGCGGCGAGGTGCATGACCCAATCGGGCGTGAAGTCTGCGAAGAGCTTCGTCATCGCGGTGGTGTCGCAGATGTCTGCCTGCGCGAAACCATAAGACGGGTGGCCGTCGAGGTCGGCGAGGGAGTGGCGGTTGCCGGCGTAGGTCAGCGCATCGACGTTCAGGACGTGGTGGCCGTGGTCTTGGACTAGCAGGCGAACCAGGTTGGAGCCGATGAAACCGGCACCGCCGGTTACGAGGATTTTCATCGGGCGGCCTCCGTTTTCCAGTTGGCGAGGGCGGAGCGAATGGCGTCGCGAACCGGCGTCATCGGGATGCCGACGGAGGCGAGTTTGGTGGAGGTCATAACGCAGTTGCTGCGCGGGGTCTTGGCCGCCTTGGCCATGAAGTCGGCTTCGTCGGAGAAGAATTGGTAGTCCTTCTTGCACACGCCGCTTTCGAGGATGAGGTCCACGACTTCTCGGGTGGTAACGTAGCCGGGGTTGGTGACGTTGTAGATGCCGAAGGGCACGCGCTTTTCCCAGCAAGCGAAGGTCGCGGTGACGAATTCGTGGAGTTGCGAGATGGAGTTTTCCGCTTCCAGCAGGCTTTGGTAGCGCATGAGCTTGGTGAGGTAGTTGCGCGGTCCTTCGCGATGGTCGAAGGGGATGCGTAACCGCCAGATGAATACGTCGGGGCGGCCGGCGAGGATATCTTCACCGAGAGCTTTGGTGCCGGAGTAGTAGGAGCAATTGTTCTGGCGGAAGGTGAAGTTGGGGGCGTCGGTTTCCGTGAATCCGGTGCCGTCGGGGAGTTTGCCGGTGTAGATGCAGCCCGAGGATACGTGGCCCCAGGGAACGCCGGCGGCTTCGCAGGCTTCGGTGATCAAGCCAGGGAGGACGCCGTTGCCGAAGAGGCACTCAGTTTTGTGAAGCTCGCAGGCGTCTACGTTGGGTTTGCCGGTGTAGCCGGCGGCGTTGATCAGGAACCGCACGCCATCGGCGCGCAACGCGGCAGCCAGGGCGGCGGGATTTGCGTAATCAAGCTCGGCGCGGGCAATGCTTTTGAACGCGAGACCTTTGCTGGCGAGGAGGTGTTGATAGGCTTGGCCGACGTAGCCGGAGCCGCCGAGGAGGTAGATCATGGTTTTGAGAGCTCGTAGAGCTGGTAAGCTATTAGGGCGGTAGGCGGGGGCGGCTTCAGTCGCTGGCGAGTGATTTTAGGATGCCGACGAGGGGGGCGGTTTTGTCGCCCCAGCGGGCTAGCTTGTCGAAACGGGCGACAAGGTGGGTGGGGCCGTTGTCTTGCGTGCGTTGGGCGAGTTCGGATTGGCGGCGGGCGAGTTCGCTCAGGAGGGGAAGCACGCGGCTGTTTAGAAACAGGCGCACCAACACGCCTAAATCGGTCTGGAGTTCGTAGTAATCCTTGCGACTTAGCGCCTGCAATGCCGGGCGAATCGCCCCGATTTCCGACAGGGTTTTAAGGCCTTGGCCAACGCCACTTCGGCTAATGCCTAGCTTTTGAACGATGTCGTCGGCGTTAAGGGGCTCCGCCGAAAGGAAGATAAGGCCGTAGATTTCTCCGATAGATCGTGGAAACCCCAACGTGGTAGCCACTTCCACCCAATACGCCGCAGTCTCGTGTTCGAGCTCCGAGGGTGTGGGGATGGCGGAGCCGAGTTGCATCTGCACTATTTCCAGAAAATTTTGGAAATAGTGTCAAGGGATAATCCTTGGGGCGTTGTTCAGGCTCCGGCCTGATTCCGGGGTTTTACTTCGTGATCAGGGCCAGTGCGCGGCCAATTCGGTCAAGCGCCTCATCGATATCGGGTTCTGCGTGTGCGGCGCTCATAAACCAGTTGTGGTGCGGGTGCAGGAAGACGCCGTGCGCGACGGCGGCGGCGCAGAGCGCTTGGGTGCGGACGAACGATGGGTCGTCGGCCACGCGGACATAGGGCATCGCGGGGGGGCCGCTGGAGATGAGGCGGATGCCGTGTTTTTCCCCGAGGGACAGAAAGCCCGCGACGAACCGTTGGCCGAGCGCGGAGAGGCGGGCCGGGATGTTGTCGCGGGCGATGATGTCCAGCGTCGCGAGCGCGGCGGCCATCGGGGCGGGGTCGTTCCAATAACTGCCCGTCAGGAACACGCGACTCGCGGCCGCTTTGTGCGGGGAGCGACCCACGCAGGCGGAGATCGAGTGGCCGTTGGCGAGGGCTTTGCAGTAAACGGCGAGGTCCGGCGTGTAACCGTAGAGAGTGTGCGAACCGTCGACGGTTAGACGGAAGCCGCAGCGCACGTCGTCGAGGATGAGAAGCGCGCCGTGTTCGTGGCAGAGGCGGTTCGCGGCGGCGATGAATTCGGGCGTGGGGAGGGCGGAGTCGGCGAACGCGGGGTGGTGAAAGGGCGTAAGGATCAGCCCGGCGACTTGGCCGCGATGTTTCGCGAACAGCGCTTCGAGCGCCGCCACATCGTTGAATGGGAAATCGTGAATGTGCGCGCGGTCTTCGGCGATGAGTCCGCCGTGGCCGGGCGTGCACCAGGCGTGGGTGCCGTGGTATGCACCGCGGATTTTAAGGATCTTGGGGCGGTGGGTGACTTCGCGGGCGACCATGATCGCCCAGGTGGTCAGGTCGGCGCCGTTTTTGGCAAAGACCGCCCACTCGGCAAAATCGATGCGGGCCGTGAGTTTTTCGGCGAGTTCAACGAGGAGGGATGTCGGGTGGTTGAATGCCGCACCGAGCCGGCGCGCGGAGTCGGCGGCGGCTTCGACTTCGGGGTGGTGGTAGCCGAGCACCATCGGTCCGTAGCCGCCCATGAAGTCGATGAACTCGTTGCCATCCACATCGCGATAACGGCAGCCCTGACCAGATGCGGCGAAGTAGGGCACCGCGCCCGGAATCGTGGCGGCTGGCGTGGTGTGGCCGTAGATACCGCCGGGGATGACAGCCGCGGCGCGGCGGAAGAGGGATTGCGAGTTAAAGAAATTCAAACGGAGCGGAGTCGGGGGTTTTAAACCACTGATGGGCACTGATGAACACTGATTCGATCCGACGGATCATTTCGGATTAAGCGATGATGAGTGTTCATCAGTGGTTATTCGGTTTGAGCAAGTTTCCGGCTTTGAGCATGATCAGGCCAAGATTTTCAGCGAGGGGTAGGTAACCGGTGATGCGCAAAGTGCCGAGTCCCAGCGCGGCAGGGGCGTCCAATTGATGATCGAGTTCGGCGATAACCGTGGCGAGGTCGGCGAACTCGATGCGCACGGTGAACGCCTGCGGCGGCTCGCCCGAGCCAGTCTCAAGCGTTGCCAAGTCAAGCCAGAGCGGCGCGGGGAACGCGGGGCAGGCGAAGACAACCAGACCGCGCCCCAGCCTCGCGTGTGTGCCGGGGCCGTCCGGATGACGCCGAAGCCACGTAACCGCGGCGCGGATACCGACCGCCAGGCTGCCCCAGGCGTGCAATGCAAGGTGGGCGTCGGCGCGGGTGTTGAGAAGGGTTTCGAGCCGTTTGCCGGCTACAACCAGCCGGCCAGCCCGGGGGAGGCGCGCCACGTTTCCGAACGGCACGGCAAGGGCGAAGCGCCCGGCCCCGTCGAAGGCGCGCACCACTTGTCCGGCGGTCGGAAACCAGAGGCGCGCGTCGCCGGGTTTCGGGGTGCGCGTAACCGCTGGGAGGTTGTTGGTGATCGCGAGTCGGGTGCTCAAGCCGCCGGGCGCAGAAAAGGAGAGGGCGACATCGGGGCCGGCTAGCGCAGCGGCCATCGGGGCGTCGTGAGCAGCGAGCAAGGGCAGCGCCGGCAGCACCGCTTCGAGGTAAAGCGCGGCTTTGAGCGCGGTGTCGGTCATGAGCGCGGAATCGTTGCCATGGAGACGTCTTCAATGAGCGGTCCCGCCTTCGCGTAAAAGGATAAAGATACGCGAACGGCGGGACGGTTCACCGAGGACTGCACGCCAAACGGACGACACGGTGTCTTCACGAAGGACTGCACGCCAAACGGACGACACGGAGGTCGTCCCTCCCTACAGGCCGATGACGACGCGGGCGGCGATCGCGATTTGATAGACGATCGTGCTGATGTCCTTCGCGAAGAGGAATCCTTTCTTGTCGGGTTTGGGCAGGACGATGATTTCATCCCCGGGCGTGGCGGCGACGCCTTGGCCTTTGCCAATGTTGTCGATGGACCCGTTGGGGCGAACGAGAATCAGCTCTTTGGCGTTGGCCGTCTCGGTGAAGCCGCCGGCGCGGTTGATATACTTGGCCACGCTCTCCCGTGGACGATAAGTCTGTGTGTTGGGGAATTTAACTTCACCATAGACGGTGACCAGCGAGCTTTGGGCAGGTATATACAAGATGTCGCCATCCTCCAAATGGAGCTGGTCCGCCTTCGTGACACTTTCCAGTAGCACTTGGCCTTTGGGCTGAACTTCGCGGGCTCGCTTAATAAAGGCTAAAATCATCTCGGCTTCCGTTTGCCGCAGTTTGGCTTCTTCCAACGAGGAAGACTGCGCGTTTAGCACGTTTCGCTCCAGGTTATCGAGCGATTGATTCAGCAGCGCCTTTTCCCTATCTGCTACCGATTTCCGGAAAACCTGCAGCGATTTCAGGTCGGAGCGGGGCGACGTTACGATTTTGTCGAGTCCTTCGGCGAGCACCGCGCCATAGGGCAGCACGATGCTCTGCGGGCCCTCATGCTCGCCTGCAATGGTCACCAAGATACTTTGGCGCACATTATGGCTGGTCACCTCGACGAGGTCGCCGGGCTCAACTTCATACTTTGACGCCTCTTCAACGGGAAACGTCAGTGCCTGGGAGTGCCCGCCCTGCGCCCGCTTGATATTGAGCCGGGTGACGCCCGCTTTGGGCGCGGCCAGCGCTAATAACCGGTCCAGCGGCGCACGGGTGCCGGCAAACTCGAAGCGCCCCGCATTATTTACCTCGCCTTGAACCGTAATGGTGTTGCCGCGGGGGCCGACGAGAATGACGTCGCCGTCGCGAAACTGTGTGATCGGTAGGACGCCCTTTTCAAGAAAATCATATAAGCTCACGTTCGCGATTTGTTTCCCGCTTCGGAGCACGCTTATATTAAGATAGCTGCCGCGCTCGGGATCAATCCCGCCGGCCCGGTCCAGAAAATACAGCACCGAGTCGGAGGCGAAGCCTTGATAAAGTCCGGGTTTCATCACGTTGCCGCTCGCGAACACCTTGACGGTTTGCGTGGACCGCAGGTTTGCGTAGGTTTCTACGTTCTCCTTATAAACTTGGCGGACCCGCTCGTTGATGAGTGTGTTGATATCGGCGTTGCGCACACCGAGCACGGATACCGGACCGACTTTGGGCAGGAATATATTGCCCTGAGCATCCACGGTAAGCTCGAGACTATGCTCAAGGGCACCCCACAGCATGACGTGAATCGCGTCGCCTATCCCGATCTGATAATCGGGGTTGAAGCCATTGAAAGACAGGTCTTTAAAATCGCCCTGAAATAGCTGTGAGCCGAAAATGGGCACGCCTTCCTTGGTAAAGCTGAACCGTGACCGCGTGGTCGTGGCCAGTGGCTGGCCCGGGGGAGCCGCGGCGGGTTGTTGCTCTAGGCGCGTTTGTTCAACAATCTGCGTGTTGGGATGCACGAAGGACTGGCCTCGCAGCGCAAATGGAAGCGCTATCAACAAGAACGCCGCGGATAAAATACTACTCGGTTTCATATAGTTAAATGGAATGGTCCCGGATGGTGGAGATAACGAGGCGGCCGATGCCAAACAACACGACGGAGCAGACGAATACCGTAAGAACGCCCTTAAGCGGGTTGGGGAAAACGGGCTCCTCCGGCGGGCGTGGCGGCGCTATCAACAAAAGGAACTTCTCCTGTTTACCCGCTTCCAGCTTGGCCGATTCCGCCAAGGCAAACGCCGATGTATACGCTTGCAGGGCAAACTCCGCCTGCATGCGGAGGTCTTCATACCCCTGTAACGTGGCAGCGACGCTTTTATCGCCCGCGCCGACAAGGTTTCCGGTCTCCTGCTGGCGCTGGGAATCCAAGGCGGATATCTGTTGCTGGAGCGTCCTCACTTCAAAGGCTTCCGGTCTAAGATACTGCTCTTTTGCTCTCAGTTCCGTGCGTTTTTCGACCAGCTTGGCGTCGAGCCCGGCGACATTGCTTAGGTGGCTGGTGACCTCGCTCGCGGGGTTAACCATCGCGTGTTCCGTTTGAAACCGCAGCATTTCCTTTCGCTTGGCGATGAGGTTACCCTGGCTCTCCTCGAGTTCTTTTTTGGCCAGTGCGGTTTTGGCGTCCACCATGCGGAGATTGAGTGTGTTGATCGCGCGCTCGCTTTCTTCTATTACAAGCTTAGCCAGCGCCTCGGCCATTTCGGGACTGAACGCCTTGGTTTGAATGCTCACAATACTGGATTCAGGGGCGATTTTTATAACTATTCGCTTTCGGAAGTATTCGTAGAACTCCTCCGCGAGCGGCGCGGATTCCAGGGAGTAGAGGGGGTCGAAGGCCGGTGATTGGTAATGGGCTTTCAGGCCGAGCCTTCGGTCGGCCAATTCGATAAACTCACTGCCGTGGAGATACGCCATGAGGATATAGGCATCTTCGACGGAGGTGCGGAACCCGGTGCCGAGAAGGCTCGCCGCCAGGCCGGGTATGATCGATGAGGAGGCCTCTTTGTTTTCACGCACAATCAGCTTCACTTCCGCTTGATAAGCGGGCTGCGCCAGAAAAAACAAATACACCAGTGCTAAGATGGCCGGCACTCCGGTAAAGAGTATAAAACTGGTTTTGTGCCCGGGGATAAGCCGTTGCGGCTCGCTTGCCTTGGATTGCTTAGATGCGAACATCGTCGTCCAGTTTGCGGAGGGTTTTGATAAGAGATCCATAAGACGGTGTTTTCAGCTTATACTGAATATTCTCGGCGGCTATACGTGCCTTATGCCGAGCAAGGGCGGACGACTTTATATCGCCCGCCGACGCCAATATAATCGCCAGCCGCTGATAAGACTGGCTTCGGTCGGGGGAGTTTTTCACCGCTTTAATCTGTGCCTCAACCGCTTTAGCCGTGTCGCCGAGGGCAAGAAACAGGCCTGCTCGTTGGCTCCAAAAGCCGACGTGGTGGGGGGCGACGCGCAGGGCGGCTAGCGTTACGTCCAAGGCTTTTTCCAGGTGTCCGAGTCGGATGAGGTGACGAACCTTGGCATCCAGCGTTATGATGTTCAACGGGTCTATCGTCTCGGCGGCGACCAGTGCCTGGTGCTCTTCGTTGAGCAACCCCCGGCTGGCCGCTAGCGTGGCGAGCCTTTGCTGAGCCTCAAGATGGTAGGAGTTGGCCTCCACCGCCCTTCTATAAAGATGCAGCGCCCTGGGCTCGTTTCCCAATGCGTGGTAGGCTAAGGCCAGCTGGAAATAGAACTCGTCTTCGGCCCGGGTGATCTGGTGGTTGGGCGTTGAAAGCTTACGTTCGATTTCTTCGAGCCGAATGACGATTTCGGAAACGAGCTCTTCGTGGTCGGGCGGGAGTTGAACACTGGCTATATCAATCTCGTCCAAGCTGGCCTCCATTACGATCTCCGCCGGGTCTTCCATGGATTCCTGAGTCTGGGGGAGATAGGCGCGGATGGCGGCGTCCATGTCTTCAAACACCTCAAGCCGGCCGTTTTTTATCAAAACCGCGATATCACAGAATTTTTTAATGTCTCCCATGTTGTGAGAGACCATAATCATCTTGGACTTCTTGGCTTTTTCTTGAAACGCCCGCCGCGCAAGCGCCTTAAAGTGGGCGTCGCCCACCGAGGTGATTTCGTCGATCAGGAAGTAGTCGAAGTCAAACGACATGCTCAGGGCGAAGCCGAGGCGGCTGCCCATGCCCGACGAATAATATTTAACGGGTTCCTCGAAATACTTGCCAATGCCGGAGAGGGATTTCATCTGCTCGAGTTTATGGGCGGTGTCGTTTCGGCCCACACCGTAGAGATTGCACACCATGCGGCAGTTTTCGCGTCCGCTGAGGTGGCCAACGAAACCGCCTTTGAGGCCAAGTGGCCATGAGAAGGTTTTGTCGGTAATAATCTCACCTTCATCGGGAAAGTCGATACCGCCTAATATGCTAAGAAACGTGGATTTTCCTCCGCCATTGGGGCCGATGATTCCGATATTGGCTCCTTCCGGGAATTCGGCGCTCACGTCTTGAAATACGTAGTGGCGGCCTCCTTTTACACGATAGGATTTGGTGAGATTCCGAACTTTAATCATGGCGTCAGCGTATATATCCAGAAGTCACCACCGTGATACGAAAGAGTCGGTAGGTGGTTAGCCCGAGGAGGAGTGAGAGTGCAGAGCAGCCAAAGAGGTAGAGCCAGCTGCCTTCATGCGATGTATAATCGGCAAAGGCGGACTCTCGGGTGAGCTCCAGCACGTGCAGCAGTGGGTTCAATAGAGCCAAGTCGCGCAGGGGTTGGGGAATGGAGTTTGCGGGGTAAAACACTCCGGAAATAAAGAAAAACGGGCGAATCACCATGGGGACAATAATCTTGGAGTCGTGCCACAATGGCCCGGCGATGCAGCCCATGAGGCCCAGTCCGCCGGCCAGCATCAAAAGGCAGGCAAGGACGCCCAGCACTTCGAGGGCGCTGTTCCAGGTGAAGGTATAGCCGGCCAAATAAAATCCCGAGAAGAGGAGGAGGGTGGTGGTGGCTACGATGAGTGTCTCCAGCAGGACCCGGGCGACGACGATGTCGGCGGGTTTAACCCGCTGGTAATTGAAGAGCCCTTGATTCGCCTCCACGGCACTGATCGAGGTGGTTATAATATTGCGGAAGAGGAAGAAGGTGAGAACTCCGGAGGCGAAAAAGATCACGGGGTGAAGGCCGGAGATCGCCGTGCCGGTAAATCGACTGCGGATAAAGCAAAGGGTGAGTATAAAAATGATCGGCTCCAAAAATGCCCAGATGAAGCCAATGCTATAGCGGCCGAAACGGGCGTTTAGTTCCCGAATGAATACCGCGAAGACGACGGATTTTTGGATCATCCAGGGAGACTGTTGGGGGCGTGCAGGCATTTGTAGGAAGTTCAGGGGGCGCTTATTGGAGTAGCCATTTCTTGAGGCGGCCCAGTTTGCTCCGCCACCGATGTAATTTTTCGATGCGGCTGATGAGAAACAGGTCTTTTTCCGGGTCGAGTGACTGCTGGATTGAGTCGATCTGGGCGGAGAACGTATCGAAAGCGGGGACGAGGCGGCCGTTGAGCATGCTTTGAATCATCACCCCGATGTCGGGTTCTATAATAAAGGCTTCCCGGCGCGCGCCTAGTTCGAAGCCGGCGCGGATGGCACCCAAATCACGCAAGGCCTTCAGCCCTTGGCCGGCGGAACTGCGGCTTATCCTGAGGACGTCGACACACTCTTGAGCGCTGACCGGGTCTTTGGAGGTGAAGATGAGCCCGTAAATTTGCGCGAGTGATTTGGGGAAGCCGAGGGCGTCGGCCAATTGCACCCAGTGCTCAACCATGCCGAGTTCGGCGCAGGTCAGGGTGCGCGGAACGGGCGTCTCGGGCGGGGGGAGCGCGGGCGGGTTGGGCGCGGGTTGAGCGGGTTCTGGGGCCATGTATCGACTACGAGAATTACTAGAATTTTCGTAACGCGGCGGCCGCATTGGTGCCGTCGTGGCGCCGTGGTTCTGGCGCGAGGCGACCGCTTGGTAGTTATTGATACAAAGGCGGTAGCGGTAGCGCGGGATTTATCCCATGTGCCTTTCGGTAGCTCCCGGGCGGGCGGTTGGATCCGCGGCCTCAGCTAAGCCAGCGCCCGTTGGTCATTTTGTTTGAGGGAGGGCCGACCTCCGTGTCGGCCGTTTTTCGGAGGACCGGACAGAGCCGGTCCCTCCCTCTGAACCTTCAGCCGGGCTGACCCCGCCCGGAGGTCGCGTCCACCTCGACGCGGGTAGGGAGCGTCTCGCTGGCTTGCAGGGCTCAGGGGCAGTCGTGAATCCAGTGAATGATCTGCTCGGGGCTTCCGGCGGGGCGGGCGGCGGCGAGATTCTTGCGGAGGCGGTCGAGGGTCGTCGGCTCTTCGATCATCCGGCGGATGTGGCGGACGATTTCAGCCGGGGTGTCGCCGAAATAGGCGCAGGCGTGGAGGCGGCAGTATTTCACCGTGATCAATTCCTGGGGCATGACGCCACCGATGCCGTTGTGAATGAGCGGCGTGCCGAGTTGGATGGCTTCGCTGGTGGCGCCGGTGCCGGGGCGGGCGACGACCACCGTGGCCAGGCGCTTGAGGGCGAGCATGCGGTCGGTGTGCTCGAGGGCGCAGATTTTAAGGTGTGGGTGCCGGCGGGCGAAGGCGTTGACCTTGCGCAGAGTGCCTGCGCGGTGGGAGCAGAGCGCGACGACCTGGATCGGCATCTTAAGGGCGGCGATCTCGCGCAGGATGTCGATGTGGTTGTTGGCGCCGGCGAGTCCGGTGCTGAGCAGGACGGTAAACCCGGAGCGATCTAGGCCCAGTTCCTGGGCGATGGCGTCGGCTTCGCGCTCGTGGCGGGCTTCGGCTCCGTAAAACGGGGTGCGCAGCATAAAACCCCCGTGAAAAATCCGAGCGGTGGGCATGCCGACGGCGCGGGAGGCGGCGCAGATCTCTTCGGTGGCGCCGATGAAGCCATCGGCGCGCGGGTTGACCCAGTGGCGGCTGAGGCCATAGCCGCCGGATAATTCGCCGCAATACGTGATGCAGCGCGTGCGGCGATTGGGGAGGGCGCGGCGGGCGAGGTCGAAAAAGCCATGGTTCGTATGCGGGTGGACGCTGATGATGCGGTCCGGGGCCCACTCGGTGACCAAGTCGACGAACGAATCACGCCCCAGGATCTTCGCGCTGCTGCGGTGGAGCGAGGCGAGTTCCAGGTAGTTGAAGTAGACGTGATGCATGCGTGGGCACCACCGCTGGATCGTGTTATAGAGACCCACCCCGGCGCTGTAGAGAGCGTGGGTATCCTCCAGCACCGGGTGGATGCGCACCTCGACGGATGATCCGAACACGCGGTCGGTCCACTGGCGCAAGGAGTCGGCGCGCATGTTGTGGCCGGTGCCGGTGGAGGAGGTGAGAATCAGCCAACGCATGAACAGAATGACGGCATCAAAACCGGCAAAATGAGCCATTCAGGCGAGGCGCGTAAAGGGCTAATGTTCGGCCCCTCCGACCGGTGGTTTGGCGAGGGGAACTCGGTGAGGTCACGCGTGCGCCGAGAGGATTACAAATGAAGACGTTGCGGGGGGCGCAAGTGGGTCGTTGAACTCGGTGTCTTGGCAGTTCAACCGAAAGCCGGAGCGGCGACCGGGGTTACATCGCGCGTATCACCGGGTCGGAGCCGTATTTGATGCAGTCCAGCACTTGGCGTGTGTGGCGGATGGATGAGCGTCGTTTGAGCTTGAGCTCCTGGAGCAGGGCGAGCGCCTTTCCTACTTCATCAAACATGATTTCGGTGAGATCGCCCCGCGGTCCGGGGGCGACGATATTGGTGAAGAAAAAATCATTCTTCATCTGGAAAAGAATATCGTAGCCGAGCTGGGAAAGCTCCGAGCGCAGGGCTTGGTGATTCTTTGGAAAACTCTCCACCTGCAGGAGTCCACAGTTGTTTTGAAGGTAGCCCTTTGCACCTTCGAGGACACCGAGCTCATGGCCCTCGACGTCGATTTTGCAGACGAAGGTTTCGCCCCGGCCCTTGAAAACTGAATCGAGTTTTCGGGTGGGCACCGTGACGATTTCGGCAGGGGGCACCTTGCTGTGATTGGTATCCGCAATCGCGTTGTTACCCGCCAAGTGGCCGTAGATCGCGAAGTCCATGCTCCCCTCTTTGTGAGAAAGGGCGACGGGCGAGGCGGAGATTTTATCGGGCGTGCGGGTGAGGCGGATGTTTTTTTCCAAAACAAGAAAACTCGAGGGTGCCGGCTCGAACGCGTGGATTGAAGCCAACGACGCCACGTCCGAAACATAGACGGAATAAACCCCGATATTGGCCCCGATATCGAGGAAGCGAGAGGGGCTCAAAAAAGTCGTTGCCCGCTTCAAGGCACAGATTTGGGCGTGTTCGTAGTCGTAGGTCAGATCGATGCGGTGCTTCGCCTCTTTGACGAAGTCTCCGTAGATGGTTTTCACCCTGCCGGAGTCGGGTGAAGTCGATGGGGTGGGAGCGAATGCCGACGGGATACCAATGTTCATAAAAGTATTCGCCCGGTAAGGGAAAGGCGAGCGCTGTGGGCTTGGTAGCATCGCGGGGCGGGCGGTTCCCTTTTGGGAACGGGACAACAAAAAAGCCGACCCCGGTTTGGGGTCGGCTTAGTAAGGCGAGGCAGGCTCGCGGCGGAACTCAGAGTTCGTAAGCGGGGAGCTGTTTCTCCACGCGCACTTTCTCGAGCTTGGCGAACATCGGGAGGCCGTTGTCGTAGGGGACAACCGTCTCGCCTTGGATCAGCGGGAGGGCATAGCGGAGGAACTGGTGGTTCATGCTGACGCCGTCTTCGTTGATCCACTCGCGGGGGAGCTTCTTCACGCCGTTGGCGATGTCGCTCAGGGGAGCGAGGCCGGTCTCGACGGTGTAGTGGTCTTGGTCGCCGCGGAGGAGCGTGACCATCTTGTCGGTCTCGCCGTTGATGGCGGCCTTCACGGCGGCTTGGCCGGCGAGGTAGGCTTCCTCGGCGTCGGTCTTGGAACCGGCGTGAACGGCGGCGCGCTGGGCCATGCCGAGTTTCACGGTGCGGGCCTTGATGCCGGGGAGGTTTTGTTCGACGAGGGACTTGAGGTATTCGGCGGCGCCGCCGAGTTGGGCGTGGCCGAAGGCGTCGGTGGCTTCGTCGGCGGAGACGTAGTTGCCATCGGCGTCGATCAGGCCTTCGCCGACGACGATCATGCAGGACTTCTCGCGCTTGAGGACGCGTTGCACGTCGGCGACGAATTTCTCGGTGCTGAAGGCGACCTCGGGGAGGTAGATGAGGTGGGGGGCGTCGTGCGGGTGATCCTTGCGCTTGGCGAGGGAGGCGCCGGCGGCGATCCAGCCGGCGTTGCGGCCCATGACTTCGACGATCTGCACGAGGTCGTGCTGGCCCATGGCCTCGTTGTCGGCCGAGATCTCGCGGATGGTGGTCGAGATGTATTTGATGACGGAGCCGTAGCCGGGGCAGTGGTCGGTGACGGGCAGGTCGTTGTCGATGGTCTTCGGAATGCCGATGACGCGGAGGGCGTAGCCTTGGGCT
>JANODO010000194.1:0-2031 GCA_031412735.1 Rariglobus sp.
GCGCGACCGCAGGTGCAGCGCGGTCCTTTTCTAATCGACAGCGGAAACCTGGCGGCAGATACCTCCACCACCGGCAACCTCGAAGGTGCCGTCGTTTGGGGACCAGTAACGGTTCAGGGTGAAGCGTTTGTTTCGAGCGTCAATATGAATGTAGGTGGCCCCGTGTCCGTAGGCGGCGCTTATACGCACCTGAGCTACTTCGTCACCGGCGAGAACCGCATCTTCGAACGCTTCGGTCAGCATGGTCCCCAGTTTGGCCGTAACCGACCTTACACCAATTTCTTCGCCGTGCCGGGCTGTTTTGGCTCTGGTGCTTTGGAACTAAAGACGCGCTGGTCGTACCTCGACCTGAGCGAGGTCAACGAAGGTCAGTACAACGACTTCACGTTTGGTTTCAACTGGTACTGGTCTGACCGAACGCGAATCATGTTCGACTGGATCCATCCTTATACGACCGACGAAACCGTCTTCGGTACCACAGAAGCGGACTTGATTGCCATGCGGTTTGACTTTAACTGGTAACGCATCTCGAAAGTCGTACATTCCGAGTTCGACTTTTGATCAGCCAAGCTTTCTTAGGAATACAACGTATGAAACCTCGATACTTGCTTGTCACGCTGGTGGCTGGCCTGGCAGCACTGGCAGCCAATGACACACAGGCAGTCGGCTGCGATCACTGCGGCCAGTCTGGCGCTTGCCAGAAGGTCTGCCGCCTGGTGTGCGAGAATAAGAAGGTGGAAGTCACTTGCTGGGGCTGCAAGTGCGAAGACTTTTGCGTCCCCGGACCGAGCAAGCGCGGCTGCAAGCACTGTGAAACGGTCTGCGGGTTGTGCGACGAAGCCTGCGATCCAAATAGCACGCACGCGAAAACAAAAAACTTCGTTTGGTACGATTGGATGCCCGGCTGTGCGACGATCCACACTCGAAAAAAGCTGATGAAACAGACGGTCACCAAAACCATTCCCAGCTACAAGTGGGTCGTTGAGGATCTGTGCCCACATTGCGTGGCCAGCGCTGAATCGTCGCCAGTGCCTGCGGGAGCGGAGATCCCACGGCCGCCAATCGCACTGGGATCGATCAAGACCATTCTGCCGGTTGGCTTCTCGCAAAGTAAGTAAGCACAACGGAGCTTCGCGGCGTTACGATTCTTATCCCAGTGCGTTGAACAACCAGGCAATCTCCGCATCGACATCGGCTGGATCGGCAACGGTCTGAGCCAGTTCGGCGCGGAGCAGTTCGCGATAACGCTTCCGCAAGCGATGGGCTGCGACCTTCGCGGCGCCTTCGGTCATTTCGAGTTGCTCGGCCAACATTGCGAAGGAACCTTCATCGCGATTGCTGCTGATGAAAGGTCGCAGCGCTGCGAACAGCTTCTCTTTGCCCGCAGTTGTGTACTCGTCGCGCAGGCGCGTGAGGACATGTTCGAGCAGCGTGATTCCCCAGTTGCGTTCGAAGATCCGCTCCGCCGTCCAGTCGTGTCCCGGCTCGAAACTGAGTCGTGAATCGCTCGCTTGGAAGTCGAGAGACAACACGCGTTGTCCGCCACCACGTTTCGTCGCTTGCGCTTTGCGCCATTCGTTGGTCAGAAAGTTCTGCATCGCCGTGAGCAGAAAACTGCGGAACCGGCCGCGATCGGGATTCGCCTGCGCAAGCAACTCTTTTTCGAGTAGTCGCGCGAAGAACTCCTGCGTCAGATCCTGGGCTTCGCTTTGGTCATGCACGCGCCGCCGGACATACGAGTAAAGCGGGAACCAGTACTTTTGACAAAGCTCCGCCAGCGCGACATCCGCTTCGGCATGACGACCGCGGCCCGCTTCGAGCACGATGCTCCAGTGCGTCGTCGCGAACGAAAGAGGTTGCTCGGGTTGGGCGTTGCTGGAAGTCATATCGCTATCTTACGTTCGTTGGCTAGCGTATGACGAGCGTTTCGCCCGGCAATTCTTCCGTAGCTGATTTTGCCAGTTTTAAGACTCGCTCTACGCGAAGCGCAGGCGGAGACTACAATCCAGCCATCACAAGTTTTCACCGGGA
>JANODO010000195.1:0-8682 GCA_031412735.1 Rariglobus sp.
TCCGTTCCCCGCCGAGAGAGGCGCGGAAGGGAATCCCATCCCTTCCCGCCCCCACCCACGACCCGACGACAACCCCGTCGGGTTTTTTTATTTGCCCTTCAGCCGGTCGTTGACCTCGCGCTCGAACACATCGTAAACGACGCTACGGCGGATCATGTAAACACACTCGATGACCTTTCCCTCGCGGTAGCGAAAAATCACGCGAAACGGCCCCACCCGCAGTCGGTAAAACCCATCCAAGTCATCGCTCAACGCCTTGATGTCACCTTGTTCTTTTCTCAACGCCATGAGTGCGCGTTTGGTCTCTCTCCGGTAGGTCATGCCCAACCCAGAATAAAAATCCTGCACCTGCGGCCAGATATCGACGACGTAGTCCATCAGTCAGGGAGATCTTCAACCCGCACCACCTTGTCGCGTCCCACCCCCGCCTCCGCATCGCGGATCGCCTTCATCGCTTTCGGATCAGCCAGGATTTCCATCGTCTCTAGCAACCCCGTGAGCTGCTCCTCGCCGAGCACGTAGGCAACCGTCTTATCGTGCCGGGTAATCGTCGCCATTCGCCCGCTCTCCGCTGTGCGCACCAACTGAGCCATGCTGCGCTGCGCCTCCTTAACAGTATATACCGTTTTCATACTTAAAAGGCATACCCGTTCCGATCTCCCGCGCAAGCCTGCTCCCCCTTTTCCCCCAGCCGGTTCCAACACCGACCCGTCACCCACCTCCAACAACCCATCCAGTTTGTCACCTAATAGGTGACAAACCGGATCTACGACCACGGGGCTTGGGTGGCGCGGGTCATACCCCCGCCGCCACCCGCCACGCTCGCGGGGTCACTCCGGTGTGCGCTCGGAACACCCGGATGAAATACGACGCCGCACTGAACCCGCACGCCCAGCCCACCTCGGCCACGTTGTAACGCGCATCCGCCAACAACTCCTTCGCCAGCGCCACCCGCTCGCGTGCGATCCAGGTCGTCAAGGTCACCCCGCGCTCCCGATGAAAAAGCCGCGACAACGTGTCCGTCGCGCAACCCACCGAGTCCGCAAGCCGCGCGACCGACAACTCGGGGTCAGCCAGCGTCGTTCGCGCCAGTTTCTCCGCCTCACGCACCTGCGGCGAACGCGCATCGCTCACCACCGCCGGCCGATGCAGCTCGCTCAACAGCGTGACGAGAAACACATCCACCAGCCCCGCGACAAACCGCCCCCGATGCGCGATCGGCACCTTGTCGGCCTCGGCAACATCATCCAGATAGCGAAACGCCTCCCGCCCCCGCACACTCGCCAGCAACTGCGACCGCCCTCCTTGAATGATGCGATCCGCATTGGTCCAGCCACGGTGGAGCACAAAACCCTCACGCGTGTGCATGCACACCAAAATCGCATAAGGCGTCCGCCGGTCGATCGGCGCCTCTGCATGCGGCACCCCCCGAGGCATCACCGCCAGTTCCCCCGTGCCCAACGTAAACCGTCCTCCCGGACAATCGAACTCCGTCGCCCCACCCGTCTGCACAAACAACTCAGGCGTCGGGTGGAAATGCGAACGCGGCCGCTTGCGATGCAACTCCACCGACTGCGGCACCCGCACGCGCGCCTTCCCTGCGCGCAGCCGCACCAAGGCCGCCTCCAAATCCCGTCCATACGCCGCTGCTTCGTCCACCCGTTTCGTCATATCGTTTTTTTGCTATTATTTCCGGAGAAATACGATCCTCGATTATTGCCCGGACTCCCCTGAACCGACTTGATCAGGGAATCAGCCTAGGAGCGTTTCCCCCCTTCAGATTAACCCACCCCGTTTCGTCACATCGTAAAAGTGTTATGACCCAACCTATCCGCGTCACCGTCTGGGGCGAATTTCGCCACGAGAAAAAGAACCCCAAAGTCGCCGCCCTCTATCCGCAGGGCATGCACGAGACCATCGCCGGTTTTCTGCGCACCAACACCGACTTCACCGTGCGCACCGCCTGGCTCGACCAGCCGGAGCATGGTTTGACCGACGCCGTGCTCGCCGCCACCGACGTGCTGATCTGGTGGGGCCACATGGCGCACGGCGACGTGCAGGACACGATCGTTACCCGCGTGCAGAAACGCGTGCTCGAAGGCATGGGCCTCATCGCCCTCCACTCCGCCCACTACGCCAAAATCTTCAAGGCTCTCCTCGGCACCACCTGCTCGCTCAAATGGCGCGAGGCGACCGACAAAGAGCGCCTCTGGAACATCAACCCCGCCCACCCGATCACCCAGGGCATCGGCGAGTATTTTGAAATCCCCGCCGAGGAGATGTATGGCGAGCCCTTCGGCATCCCCGAGCCCGACGAACTCCTCTTCATCTCCTGGTTCACCGGCGGCGAAGTCTTCCGCAGCGGCGCCACCTGGCAGCGCGGCCACGGACGCATCTTCTACTTCCGCCCCGGCCACGAGACCTACCCGACGTATCACCAAAAAGAGGTGCAGCAAGTCATCACCAACGCCGTCCGCTGGGCTCGCGCCACCGTGTGCATCCCCGATGCCTGCCCCAACGCCAAGCCCCTCGAACCGCTCCCGCTCGACCCCGAAGCCGCCGCCCGCCCCACTATCGGCCACAAGTAATCAGCCAGAAACCTGAAACGTGAGACCTGAAAGCTGAGTGAAGACTCCGGACTTCAGGTTTCAGGTTTCAGGTCTCAGGTCTCAGGTCTCAGGTCTCAGGTCTCAGGTCTCAGGTCTCAGGTCTCAGGTCTCAGGTCTCAGGTCTCAGGTCTCAAACTTCAGGTTTCCCCTTCCCATGCCCTCTCCCAAAAAATCCCTCATCCGCCTCGCCATCATCGGCACCGGCGGCATGGCCAACAATCACGCTCAACGCTTACAAGAAATCCCCGGCTGCACCCTCGTGGCCTGCGTGGACGTCAGCCGCGAACGCGCTGAAGCCTTTGCCGCGAAATACAGCATTCCCGCCGTCTTCACCTCAGTTGACGCACTGCTTGCTGAAGCCACATGTGACGCCGTCTCCATCGTCACGCCCGACGCCTACCACGCCGCGCAGTCGATCCAATGCCTCAAAGCCGGCAAACACGTTCTCTGCGAAAAGCCCCTCGCGATGAACCACGCCGACGCGATGAAGATGGTCACCGCCGCCAAAAAAGCCGGGGTCATCAACATGGTGAACCTGTCCTACCGCGACTGGTCCGCCATCCAAGGCGTGCAGGCCGTGATCGCCGCCGGCAAGATCGGCGAAATCCGCCATGTCGAGGCCAGCTACCTCCAGTCCTGGCTCCCCAGCAAAGTCTGGGGCGACTGGCGCACCACCCCCGCCTGGCTCTGGCGCCTCTCCACGAAACACGGCAGCCGCGGCGTCCTCGGCGACGTCGGCGTGCACATCGTGGACTTCGCCACGTTCCCCGCAGGACCGATCAAGTTGGTTTACGGCAAACTCAAAACCTTCGACAAAGCCAAGGACAACCGCGTCGGCGAATACGTCCTCGATGCCAACGACTCCGCCGTGATGACCGTCGAGTTCGCCAACGGCGCGTTGGGCACCATCCACACCACGCGCTGGTCCGGCGGACACGCCAACCGCCTCTTCCTCAAAATCTCCGGCACCAAAGGCTCCGTGGAAATCGACTCCGAACGCTCCACCAGCAGCTACAAGCTCAGTGTCGGTGCCGATCTCGACAAAGCCGCGTGGAAAGAAGTCGCCTGCAAGCCCACGCCCAATAATTACGCCCGCTTCATCAAGAGCATTCGCACCGGCAAACAAGACCAGCCCGACTTCGCCCGCGGAGCCGAAGTCCAAAAAGTCCTCGACGCCGTCATCACCTCCGACGCCAAGGGCGCGCCGGTCAAAGTCTGAAGGTAGGGCGCGGACTCCGCTCCGCGCCTCCGACGATCCGGCGGTGATCGGAGTCACCGCCCTACCTTTACACTGGCCGCCACGGCGCCATCAGCCGCCACACCAGCTCCGTTCTCAAATTCTCCGCCATCAGCAACGTAATGCCCTGGTCGATACCGATCACATCCGTGCCCACCCAGCCGGTCACGGGATTAAACGCATCGGCGAAGCCGTAAGGGCCGTAGATTTTATCACCCCAGCGCGTGTGCATTTCCCGCAACGCCGCCGTGCAGTCGCCCGGCACAAACGGCAACGAACCGGCCACCGCGCACGGCACCACCGTGCCGTCGATCCGCGCATCGATTACTCCGCCCACGGGCGGGCCACCCCAATCGACGTAGCCCGCCGCGCCATCCGACGACGTAAGCCCCCAGACGTTTTCCTCGTAGCCCGGAAAGGCGCCGCGCAGATCAAGGCAGAATTGTTTTTGCGCGCGCGTCGCTGCGCAGGCGTTGGCGAAAAAGTTAACACCACTCAGCTCATCCTTAACTCCGCGCCAATCCATCCACGCCTGGGGGAACTGGTGAACGAAGAGCGGCGCGTGCTGCAGGAACCGTTCGCCCGCATAGCTCACCCAAGGCTCGCGCCGCCACGCCGACCACGTCGCTGCAGGTGCGCGCTGGGTCGCACCGTTCACTGCGAACCAGGTCATTCCGTAGTGCTCCGAAAACTGATCCCAGCTCCACGGCATAAAGCCGTTCTCCGGCGTCCAGCCGTGACGAATCCGTCCCGAAAGTGGCACGGGCATCTTGCCCGTGTTGGGGTCCGATCCCAAGCCCATGGGCGAGACGCCCATGCCACTCGATCCTTCATCAAGCAACCACGGCCAGTCCACGCGCGCCTCGATGGCAAGCGCGAGCTCCGCGACCGCGCCACCGAAATACCGCGCTGCCGACAACGCCCCGAACACCGCAATCGCCGTATCGATACTCGACGCCTCGCAATTCCACGCCCGCACGCCGGTGCGCATGTCCACAAAATGAAAAAAGAACCCGTGCTCGTGCTGCACATCGCGCCACAGCGTGCGCAACACCCGCTCGGCGCACGCGCGACACTCCGCCTTCGATTCCCACCCACGCTCCGCACCGATGGCCAGCGCAGTCAGACCAAACCCCACCGCTGCCACGCTCGCCATGTCGCCAGGCTTCGTGCCATCGGCCTTCGCCCGATCCGGAATCAACCCGGTATGCGGATGCGCCGAATCGACGAAATACCGAAACGCCCGCCGGCTGAGATCGTCTAAAAATTGGTCGTCGGTCATGGTGTGGTTAAACGAATCTATTTCTCCGGTAGGCCGCGAGCTTGCTCGCGCTCCCATAACCTCACGCCCGCCCTCACCCGACGCGCCTGCAAGCAGGCGGCCTACACCGACCCTAAACCCCGTTCCCGCATCCCTGCGTAGGCCGCGAGCTTGCTCGCGCTCCGAAACCCCTCTCCGCTCGCTCTTATGTTTCGCCCTCACCACGGCGACGAGGCACTCCGCCGCCACCGTGCGCACCTGGCCAACGCTTCATATTTCTTTACGCTCTGCGCCGCTGATCGCCGTGCGGGCTTGGACAATCCATCGGTTGCAACAGCTCTCCGCCACGAGATCACCGCCATCGAAACAAGCGGTCACTGGCAACTGAGATCTGCCGTGGTCATGCCCGACCATCTTCATCTGCTCGTTCGATTAACTGGCGAGCTGACCATTTCACGCTGCGTCGCCCGCCTGAAATCCAAGACAAAACCGCACCTCCATTTCCATGATCTCCGCTGGCAGGGGAACTTCTACGAGCACCGCTTGCGTGCCGACGAACCCGTCGAACCCGTGATCCGCTATTTGCACCTGAACCCCTATCGTGATCACCTTGTGCCGACTTCGGAAACATGGCCTTGGTTCTGGCTTGGAAACGAAGAAGCCGGCTGGTTTGTCCCACTTCTGGACGACAACAAGCCATTCCCCGAATGGTTGCGCTGAACACCCGGAGCGCCTGCAAGCAGGCGGCCTACGTAGTTCCACCCAACAATTCCATAAACGCCGCCTCATCCAGCACCGGCACGCCGAGGCTCTTCGCTTTTTCCAGCTTCGAGCCCGCCTCGTCGCCCGCCAGCACGTAGTGGGTTTTTCGCGACACGCTGCCGCTCACTTTTCCTCCCGCCGACTCGATCATCTCCGTCGCCTGCTCGCGCGACAACGTCGGCAACGTGCCCGTAAGCACCACCGTCTTGCCCGCGAGCGTGGCACCCGCCGCCGCTTGGGCCGGAGGCGTGGGCGCTACACCGACCCCGATCAAGTCGGCCACCAACGCGCGGTTGACCTCGTCACCAAACCACGTGCGCACCGCCTCGGCGGTCTTTTCACCAAAGCCGTCGATCTGAACCAGGTCGTTGAGCGATGCGGTGGCCAGCCCCTCAAGCGAACGGAAACGCCGCGCCAGATCCTTGGCCGATGCCGCGCCCACCTGGGGAATACCCAGCCCGTGAATCACGCGCCAGAGATCAGCGTTTTTTCGTTCGGCGATGCCGTTCACCAAATTGCCCGCCCACACCTCGCCGGACTTTTTTAGCGGCAACAAATCGCCCACCTTCAAACGGAACAGGTCGGGGATCGTCGTGATGAGTCCGCGCGTGAGCAAAAGGTCCACGACTTCCTCGCCCAATCCGTCGATATCGAGACCGGCCTTCGACGCGAAGTGTTCGATTTTACGGCGCACTTTTTCCGGGCACGCCGCATTCACGCACAGCCATTTCACACCGCCCGGTTCGCGCACGAGGGGTGAGCCGCAAGCCGGGCACTCCGTCGGAAATACATACGGCACGCTGTCCGCCGGGCGTTTCTCCAAGACCACGCTCACGACGGCGGGAATGATCTCGCCCGCTTTTTCAACGAGCACCGTGTCGCCCACGCGCACGTCTTTACGCGCGATTTCGTCGGCGTTGTGGAGCGTGGCGCGTTTCACCGTGGTGCCAGCGAGCAGCACCGGCTCCAGCTCGGCGACCGGCGTCACTGCGCCCGTGCGACCAACCTGCACGGAGATCGCGTTGATACGCGTCTCGGCGCGGTCCGGCGCGAATTTGTAAGCGCACGCCCAACGCGGCGACAGCTTGCGCGCGGCTTGTCCCGCGCCGCGGTAACCGACCACGGCTTGCTGCGCAAACGGATCGAGCTTCACCACCGCGCCATCCGTCGCGAACGGGAAGCCACGGCGGAGTGTATCGAGTTCGCCAATGGCCGCCCAGACCGCGTCGATGCCGCGCACGACCCAGAACTTATTCTCCACGGGCAATCCCCACGCGCGGAGCTGCGCCTGAAACGTGGACTGCGAATGGAAGCCGAGGGAGGGTCCACCTCCGTGTGGACCGGTTCGATCCCGGACGACACGGAGGTCGCCCCTCCCTTGATCAATCCCCGCGGGCCCCGGCTCACACGCGCCTAGACCATAAACCACAATCTCCAGCCGTCGCGTGGCGACGACCCGGGAGTCGAGTTGCTTCACCGTGCCGGCCGCGAGGTTGCGCGGGTTGGCGTAGAGCGCGTCCCCGGCTTCTTCTTGGAGCTGGTTGATGCGACGAAACTCCTCCTCGCGCAAAAAAATTTCCCCGCGAATTTCGATCACGTCGGGAAACGCCGGCGCGAACAGATCATCCTTCACATCGTCCGAAGGTTTAAGTGCGTGCGGAAGCCCGCGGATCGTGCGCACGTTGGCGGTGATGTCATCGCCTTCCTCGCCGTCGCCACGCGTGACGGCCCGCGTGAGTTTACCCTTTTCGTAAGTGAGGCTCACCGCGACGCCGTCGATCTTCGGCTCGACCGTGTAGGCGAGATCATCCCTCCCGATGGCTTTTACCAAACGCGCGTGAAACTCGCGCAGCTCGGTCTCGTCGTAGGTGTTGTCCAGCGTGGTCATCCCGAAGCGATGTTTCACGCGCGCAAAACCCTCGGTGCGGTCATCGCCCACGCGTTGGGTCGGCGAATCCACGAGCGCAAATTCCGAGAACTGAGCCTCAAGGTCGGCGAGTTTCTTTTTCAGCGCATCGTAGTCGAAGTCGGTGATCTCCGACTGAGCCTGCCGGTAGTAACGCTCGTCGTGCCGGGCAATCTCGGTGCGAAGGTGGGCGATGCGGGCGTGGGCCTCGGCGTTCATCATAGAGCGTCTTTAGTTGGCACCGGTGCGGGCGATTTTTCAACCTGTTGCTTACGGGCAAAGAGCGGGGTTTCCAGCAGCCGGCGATACCATCCCCACAGTTGATAAAGCGTTACCGCCAAGCACGCGCCCACCGTATCAGCCACCCAATCGGCAATCTCCACGCTGCGTCCGGGCGTGAAACTTTGGCGGATCTCGTCCGCCATGCCGTAAGCCGAGGTGATCACAATCGCCATCCACACGGTGCGCCGCCGCCGGAAGGAACGGCCGACCAACGTGGCGATCAAGCCGAACACCAGCGCATGGGCCACTTTATCAAAATTAACGATACCCGGTGCGGCTACGTGGGTCTGGCCCGAGGCGAAAAACACCGTCCCGCCGACGGCTACCGCCCACAGCCAATGTCCGGCCGGCTGTCGGGGAGCCGGGGCGTGGGTTGGAACGTGTTGGGCCGTGGTGGACATAAAAAAGCCCCACAATGAAGCAGGGCAATAAACCGGGGAAAATGGTCGGGATGGTGAGATTCGAACTCACGACCTCTTGCACCCCATGCAAGCGCGCTACCAGGCTACGCTACATCCCGACTAAGGAAGGGTCAGGAAGCCGCACGCCCGCCTCGGAAGCAAGCGGTTTATTCATAGGAAGCGCGCCCTCCACCGACTCAGCTCAGCGGTCCGACGGGGGAAGC
>JANODO010000196.1:0-4898 GCA_031412735.1 Rariglobus sp.
CCTGGCGTCTGGCGCGGCCATTGCGTTCACTTTCAACGGGGGTCTCTACGGCGGCAAACTGCAGGCCTCCAGCGCCGATTCGTTTGTGATCTCCGGCGGGGCGGCCACCGCGCTTAACCTCACCAACGCCGTCGCGCCGACCGCGGCTCCCTCGCTGTTCTTCACCCTCGGCGCTCCCGGCACCACCGTGGTGGATGTCCAAGGCGGCATTAACATCGGCACCGGCACCCTCAACTTCAACGACTTCACTTTCACCGCCGGGGGCGGCTTCGGAGCCGGCGTGTATCGACTCTTCGACTACACTTCGGTCGTCGGCACCCTCGGTTCTTCGCTCACCGGACAGATCGCCGGCAGCGACGCCGTCATCAGCCTGGACGGCGTGAATACCGCAGTGATCCTCACGGTGAGCGCCATCCCCGAGCCCTCCGCCACCGCCGCTCTCGCCGGCCTGGGCGTCCTCGGCCTCGCGGCGCTTCGCCGTCGTCGCCGCGCCTGATAGGCGTCGCGCCTGCCAGGCGCTGCTTCCACCCCGACTTAGCGGGCTGACCTATCCCCGGTCAGCCCGCCGAGCCTGTGAAGCCGCTTTGCCTTGCCTCGACCCGCCACCGGGGGAGGGCCTCCTTTGACTTGTTATACCAAGTTCGAATTGAAGTGAGACTTTAGAAACGAAACGGCCCTGCCGTTCCGCTACAACCGCGGGACGTAGCGGAGTCGCGGAGCGATTTCGGCTCCGGGCCGGATGGTCTCAAAGCAAATAGTAATTGGTGTTACCCCGCAGTCATCCCCCGTTTTCTTATGATACCCCCGCCCGCTCCCGTCGCTGAACCTGCTCCGATCACCACGCCTGGCGCGCGCAAGACATCGTGGAGTGTGGGCACGCTGACCTACACTTCCCGGGGTTTGGTCGGGTTGTTTGTCCTGCTGCTGATCGGCGACTTCGTATGGACCATGCGCGACCGCTCGGCCATGCCGATGAGCCAGTGGTTCCTGAGCAGTTTGTCGGTTCCGAATTGGTTGTTTGGTCTGCTCATGACCACATTTCCCGCGCTGCTCGGGCTCATTTTGGGGCCGATCATCAGCGTGCGATCGGACCGCCATCGCAGCCCGCGCGGCCGGCGTATTCCGTTTCTGCTGTGGACGACGCCCATCGCCGCCGCCGGCATGATCGGCATCGGTCTCACACCGTTAATGGCGGGCTGGCTGCACGGCCTGAGCGAACCTCAGAGCGCGCTCGGGGTGTGGTTGCATCAAGCCGCCGGCCCGTCCGGCTGGGGGGCCTCGCTGCTCGCGTTGTTGGAGAATAAAATGGTGGTCTCGGTCGTCTGCTTCGGGGTGTTCTGGGCCATCTTTGAATTCGCCGCCATCGCCAGCCAGGCGGTGTTCGGCGGGTTGATCAACGACGTGGTTCCTCCCGAGTTGATCGGCCGCTTCTACGGCATGTTTCGCGCCGTGAGCCTGCTCGACGGCATCATCTTTAATTTCTGGGTCATGGGGCTGGTGCCCACTCACTTCACGCTGATTCTGGTGATCATCGGGCTGCTCTACGGTTTCGGTTTCTACTGGGTTTGCCTGCGCGTAAAGGAGGGTGCCTACCCGCCGCCGCCGCCCCCGGCCGAGGGTGGGCGTGTGGCGGAGGTGAAGTCGTATTTCCGGGACAGTTTTCAGCGACCCTACTACGTCGCGGTGTTTTTAATGCTCACGACCGGCATGCTCTGTTTCCTGCCGATCAACACCTTCTCACTCCCGTATGCCAAGAGCCTGGGGATCAGCATGGAGAGCTACGGGCGGTATCTGGCCATCACCTACACGGTTTCGCTGTGTCTCGCCTATTTCATCGGCTGGTTGGCCGACAAGTTTCATCCGCTACGCGTCAGCTTGGTTGCCTTGGGCATCTACGTTTTTACCTCGTTTGTCGGACTATGGCTGGCGCGCGATGCCCAGAGTTTCGGGGTGTTTTTCGTCATTCACGGGGTGGCGTCCGGTTGCTACTTCACCGGGGTCGCGTCGCTGGGACAACGGCTTTTCCCGAGATCGAAATTTGCGCAGTATAGCTCCGCCTGCGGGATCATGGGCTCGGTCGTCACCATGGTGCTCGGCCCGGCGGTCGGCTCAGTGATTGATGTCTCCGGCGGCGTGTATCGTTATACGTTCGGCCTCGGCGCGGTGTTGGCGGCCGTGGCCTTTGTCTGCGCGTGGATTGTTTACCGCCAGTTCAGTCGCCTCGGCGGTCCCGCCGGTTACGTCGCTCCGGAATGACCGCGCGGTTCTCCTCCTTCTTTCGTTTTCTAGCGCCGCGTCAGTCGGAGTGCGGGCGCGAGGGTGGGGGAGTGCTGCGCCGCTTCCTGCCGCTCGCGCTCCTGGCCTTTTTTGCGGCGGCCCCCGTGTGTGTCGTCCACGCCCGGACGCCCCAGTTCGATGTTCCCGTCACGATCAACCCCGATCAATCGATCACCTACAACCCCACTCCCAAAGGCGACCGCATCCCCGACTTCTCCACCGTCGGCTGGAACTACAACAACACCCCGCTTCCCGACGCCCCCGGCGGCTACCAGGTGCCCGTTCTCGTCACCCTCGCGCCCGGCACCGGCGATCAGACCGACCGCATCCAGGCCGCCATCGATTGGATCGCCACCCGCCCGCTCGTTAACGGCTTTCGGGGCGCCCTGCTTCTCCAAGCCGGCCGTTGGGATATCCACTCCATCAACCGCCTCACCGTCCGCACCTCCGGCGTCGTCATTCGCGGCGAAAGCGACCACCCGCTCACCGGCACTCGCCTCTACGCCCTCGGCACGATCAACGAAAACACCAACGGAGCCACTCTCCCGCGCGCCCCGCTCCTCACGTTCTCCGGCAGTTCCAACTCCGTAAACACCACCGCCCGCACGCTGGTCGATCCGGTTTACGTTCCCTCCGGCACCAGCGTCCTCCCGATCACCGCCCACGCCTTCACCGTCGGCCAGCGCATCCAGGTCCGCTGGCCGGGCTCCGTCGCATGGCAAACGGCCAGCCTGTTCAACGCCATCGCCACCACCGACCTCGATCCCGCCGTCACCACCAACCGCCAGATCGTCGCCGTCAGCACCCACTCGATCACCCTCGATGCGCCGATCACCACGCCACTCGATCCCGACTGGGGGCGCGCCTACGTCGTCCCGGTCACGGCGTTCAACCACATCACTAACGTCGGCATCTCGAACATTTATTTCGAGAGCGCCTACGCCCACGACACCGACGAGACCCACGCCGCCAACGCCGTCGTGTTCGCCAACGTCGAGGACGGTTTCATGCACACCTGCACCGCCCGCTACTTTTCCTACTCCATCGCCTCCGTTGGCCAAAACACCCGCAAAATCACCATCAACCGCTCGCAATATCTCGACGGCATCTCCCGCCTGATCGGCGCGCGCCGCTACAGCTTCCTGTTATCGGGCGAGCTCGGCCTCGTCTCAAACGCCATCTCCCGCTACGGCCGGCACGCTTTCGTCTCCAGTTGGCCCGCCATTCCCGGGCCGGTCGTCTTCGTGGACAGCACCGCCATCGGCAGCCACAACGAATCCGGCGCCCACCTCGACTGGAACAACGGCGGCCTCTGGGACAACGTCACCGACGGCATTCTCCAGGTAAAACTCGAGCGCCCGGCCGCCTCGTCCGTCGCGTGGAACTGCGTGCTCGGCACCCTTACTTTTGAGAACATGCCGCTGACCCCGAACTGGTCCTTGGGCACGACGACTTCCGCCGGCGGGGTCCCGACCTGGAGAAACTCGCTCTCCACCGGTGAGTTCGCCTACGCCGCGCCTCACATCGGCAAGGCCGAACAGTGGTCCAGCGGCATACGCATGCCCGTCCGCTCGCTCTACGAAAACCAGCTCGCCGTCCGCCTCGCCGCCGCCCGAAACCCGCGCCGCTACGCCGCCGACCCTCCGGTCCGCGTCAACTACCTTCCCATCATCCGCACGCCCGACCAACTCCACGCTCCCTCCGGCTCCGCGTGGTCCTACCAATTGCCGGTCTCGAACATCGTCCCCGCGACCCGCACGCCCAACTACACGGTCACCGGTCTGCCCGCCGGCGTCGCCGTCAACGCCACGACCGGCCTCATCTCCGGCACCTTGCCGACCGTCACCACCGACACGAATTACGATCTCACGATCTCCGCCCGCAACATCGACGGCACCGCCACCCAGTCGATGATCCTCACCGTCCGCCCCGCCGGCTCGCCGAAGCTCCCGCTTACGATGCGCGTCGAGGCCGACACGAACCGCACGATCACCATCGACGTCCGCGGCCTCGGTGCCTCACCCGTGCCCATGGTCCCCGCCTCGCGCCTGCTCGCGCCGATGATCGTGCGGAAATCCTACATCGCCGACGCCAACAACGTCGCCTACACCGCCACCGACGTTCCGGTGCCCGTCCGCGGCGTGCTGCCGATCGAGGGCCTCACCTCGTCGATCACCGTCACCTACAACGGCTCCGCCGAGCTCCCCACTGCACCCGGTTTTTATGACATCGTCGCCACCCTCGACGACCCGATCTATTCCGCCTCCGCCACCGGCCGCCTGCTCATCACCAGCGCCGCAGCCGTCACCGTTACCCTCGCCAACACCACCGCACCCACCGCCGTCTCGCCCGTCACCGCGACGTCCACCCAGCCATCCATCCCGCCGGTCCTCACCTACGACGGCTCTCCGAACTTTCCGTCCTCACCCGGCCACTACACCGCCAAGGCGGTCGTCGCCAACGCCGACTACTTCGGCTCCCGCCTCGCTCTCATCAGTGTCCAGCGTCCCGCCGCCACGTTGACCATCGGGAACTCCAACCTGACCTACACCGGCTCGGTTCCGACCCCGGTCGTCACGACCAACCCCGCAGGGCTCGCCACCCGGGTCTCCGTCGTCGGC
>JANODO010000197.1:0-8460 GCA_031412735.1 Rariglobus sp.
GCACCCGCTCCCCGTCGATCAGATTACCCCTTTTGGTCCGCTGAAGGACCTAGGCACTGAGCACCTTCACGACGGTCCAATCAGCCAAATCCCCAAAGCATGAAAATCGCGCTTCTCACTTTTCTCGCCCTCGCCACCGTCGCCCCAGCCGCGCCCGGAGTAACACCCGCCGGCCGCCTCCGCCTGCTCGATGGTCGCACGTTGGAGAATGCCATTATCCGGTCCTACGACACGGAGTCCTCCAAAGTTCTCATCCTCTCCAACGGCACCGCCCGACTCATACCCATTGCTCTGATTCCGCCGCCATTTGCCGACAAAATCAAAGCTGCTCACGCGCGACCTCCAGCCGACCTCGCGCAAACCACCCCCGTGCCCGACTCGACGCAACAGCCTGTGCCGCCCCACTCTTTCCCGGCCAAGGATACGTCCGCCCCAGCGCCAGTTCCACCGGCCGCTCCGGCCGCGTTGGTCACCAAAACCGACGACCTACGCAACCAGCATCGCGCGGTCGCTCAGATGGACGCCTACCGCTATTTTAAATACGTTTTCCGCACGGGCTCGAATGCGATTGCTGTGACCGATTTGGACATTGAGCTCGGCGACACCGATCCGATCCCCGGCTGGAACCAGTATCGCACCAAGGGCAAGGCTTACCTCGAGATCTACGACAGCGTCGGTGACGGCAGTTTCAGCCGCCGCGTGCGGGAGTTTGAGGTGGTCACCGAGCAGAAGCCCGGGGAAGAGATCAAGGTTGTCGACTTCACTCGGAAGTGAACGCGGGTGGGACGACGTCCGTGTCGTCCGTTCGATAGTCCCGCCGGACGACACGGAGGTCGTCCCTCCCTTTGAGAACACCCTTGCCGGGTGAAAGGGCACCGCTTTTTCTCGCCAGCATGACGCAGTCTAACAATTCCCTTCACGGCATCACTCTGGAGACCATCGTCACCGAATTGGTCGCGCGCCACGGCTGGGAGGAACTCGGACACCTGATCGAGATTCGCTGCTTCACCCAGGATCCGAGCGTCAAATCGAGCCTCACCTTTCTGCGCAAAACCCCGTGGGCGCGCAAAAAAGTCGAAGATCTTTATTTGCGCGGCGGGCGTTGAGAATCTGGCTTCGAATGGAGACGGGACCTCCCGGTCCCGCCCTTTTCTGAACGGGGTCGGGAGACCCCGTCTCCAGGGCTGAATCTCTCACCCCGCGAAATGCGGAACGGTGAGGCTTTGACCGTTATCCTTCGCGCCAAGTTTCAGGATAAACGGCGCGGCGATCGTGGCCCACGCGTCGGCCTTGGGATGACTGCTCGCACCCTCGGCCCAGCACTGGCGGAGCATGTCGGTGTCGATCACGCCGGGATTGAGCGGGATCGCCGCCATGCCGGCGGGCAACTCTTCGGCTAGCGCCTTCGTAAGGCCCTCGATCGCCCACTTGCTCGCACAATACGGCGCAACCTCGGGCGCGACGCCGCGCCCCCAGCCGGAGCTAAGATTGACGATCACGCCTTTCTTCGCCGCGACCATCGCCGGCACGAACTCGCGAATAACATTGGCCACGCCGGTGATGTTGACGTTGACCAAGGTGGCGAACTCCTCGGCCGGCACCTGCCAGAGCGGCGCGGGTGTGTTCATCACCGCTGCGTTGTTGATGAGGAGATCGGGCACCTCGCCGAAGGCGAGCGCGCGCGCCCCCCACATGCCGACCTTGGTGGCGTTGGACACATCGACGACATCGAAGCTATGCGGCGCGCCGTGTTTCATGCGCAGGTCGAAGACGCCCTCGGAACCGCGCCCGCAGCCGATCACGGTGTGACCGAGCCGGATGAACTCTTCCGTGAGTGCGCGACCGAGCCCGCGCGTGACGCCAGTGATGATAATTTTCATGAAAGAAAGAAGCCCACTATGCCGAAAGGTAGGAGCCCATTTATGGGCGATAGTTCGAGGTCTTACCTCCGAGAAGGTAGGAGCCTGCTCGCAGGCGATTCGGCGCGTAAGCCGTTGGTTTCGATCTTCCAAATCGCCTGCCAGCAGGCTCCTCCATTTTAAATCCCTCGTTCAGCCGATCTTCAGCAACTCGACGTCGAACACCAACGTGGCGTTGGGCGGGATTGCACCGGGATAACCACCGGCCCCGTAGCCGAGCTCGGGAGGAAGCGTGAGCTTTACCTTGTCGCCGATCTTCATCGTGGCGACGCCGAGGTCCCAGCCGGCGATCACCTGCCCGCCGCCGAGCACGAAGGCAAACGGGTCGTTGCGATCCACCGAACTGTCGAACTTCTGTCCGTCGGTGAGCCAGCCTGTGTAGTGCACGGTCACCAGCTCGCCTTTTTTCGGAGTGCGCCCGGTGCCGACTTTGAGGTGCTCGATCTTGATTTCGGGTTTGGCCATAAAAGGAAAACGAAAGGGTTTCTTTGGTTAAAATCAGCCGACCTTCACGACGATGGTCTCTTCGCCGAGCGTGACTCGGTCGCCGCCCATGACCTTTTTACGTTTCTGCGTTTCGACCACGCCGTTGAGCAGCACCTGGCCGTCGCTGATGATCGCCTTGGCGGCGCCGCCATTTTCGGCGAGACCGGCAAATTTAAGCAGCTGGCAGAGTTCGATGGGCTCGGCGCGCACGGTAATCAGACGCGTTATATTTTCGGAAGCGGAGGACATAAATTTTTTTGAAACGAAACTCAGGCTTGGGGTTTGCCGGTTGTATCCGCGATGCGGATGCCGTGTTTCGCGATGACGATGCGCTGATCCTTGAAGAGCGACCCGATCGCCTGCTTAAACGCTTTTTTGCTCAGGCCGAAGGCCGCGCGGATTTCTTCCGGCGTGCTGTTGTCGTTGAAAGGCAGGCGACCGCCGCCCGCCATGAGGACCTCCATGACTTTGTCGGTGTTTGAGCTGATGCGCTGGTAACCGGCGCGGTCGAGGCGCAGATCGATCTTGCCGTCGGGGCGCACGGTGCTGACGAAGCCGTCGAGCTTTTGGCCGACGCCTAGCGGGTTGGCCAGGTCGCTGTGGTAGAGCAAGCCCCGGTGCGCGTGGTTGACGATGGCGTTGTAGCCCAGCGGCGACTCGCCGGTCACGAGCAGGCTGACTTCCTGACCTTCGCCATAGACCGGAGGATTGGTGCTCAGGTGGCGGTTGATGCGGGCACTGGCCACGATGCGGTCGGTCTTGGTATCGAGCATCACGTAGACGACGATCCAATCGCCTTGCTCAACGCCGCCGGCCTTGAGCTCGCGGATGGGCAACAGCAGGTCCTTGCTCAGCCCCCAGTCAAGGAACACCCCGATGCGCGGAGCCACGCTCACGACCCGCAAGTAGGCGAACTCACCCACCTCGGCGTGCGGCGTTTCGGTCGTGGTGACGAGGCGGTCCTCGGAGTCGCGGTAGAGAAACACGTCGAGCACATCGCCGACCTTGGAGCCGGGCGGTATCAACGCTCCAGGCAACAGCAGTTCGCCCAACGGTCCTCCATCGAGGTAGTAACCGGGAGGGGCGGACTTAAGGACGGTGAGCTGATTGCGTTTGCCGATGATGGCCATGTGTCGCCAAAGCGTGGGCCAGTCGCCGCGTCACGCAACTGAGGATTGCAGCGGGCGCGGTTTCCGTCGTGGCTAAGCGCCTTCATGAAATCCGCCGTCCACTCGCTGATCCTGATGTTCACCTGCGCATTGTTCGCCGGTTGCGCCACGACCCGAACACACGTTGCCGAGGAAGGTCGCAGCCTGAAGGACGTTCAGCGCTTCTTCGTGCTGCGCAATCTCAAGGATAACCACGGTATCGACGTGCGCATCGTGCGTGCGCTCCAAGCCCGCGGTTTCGAAGCAGCGAACGGCCCCCTTACACTGCTGCCGTCTTCGGCGCAGGCGGTGATTATTTATGAGGATCGCTGGGCGTGGGATTTCGGCGATCACATGGTGTTTCTCAAACTTGGCGCGCGCGACCCGCAGGGCGTGTTCCCCTACGTGTCGTCGTCCTACCAGGACCAAATCGCGTTCACCACCAACGTGGACGAAGTCGTTGGCCAGGTGCTCGGAGACTTGCTCGCGGCCCGCGCCAAGTGACGACGCCGCCACTCTTGCGCCCGGCAAAGGTGACCCGCTAACTTCACGACATGCCCTCCCCCTGGCTCGCCAACGCCTTCGCTGATCCCGCGACAACCTGGGCCCGACAAACGTGGAGCGAATTGTGCGCACGCACCGACAAGGCGCGAACCGTCGTCGTGTTGCCCGTGCACGGTTTTGCCGACCACGGGCTGGGCCTGCCGCTTGATACCGAAGAGGTGGTGGGCTCGGCGCTGTTGACCGCAGCGATCGCCGCCTCCGGCGAAACCGCGCACCTCTTGGTTCTCCCGCCATTGTGCTTCGGCGCGGCACCCTACCCGCATACGCACTTCGGCGTGGATGCCGAGACCCTGCTCGAAGCCCTTCATGAAATCGTCGCGAGCGTAAAGGCGTCCGGATTTTTGCGTATTTTGTTTTTTAATACAAGCCCATGGAACGCCGAGCTCGTGGCAACTGCCGCCGTCGATGCACGCACCGGGCTCGACCTGCGCACCTACGTCATCGGCACAGCGGGAATCGGTCTGGGGTTCCACCCGGCCGATGCGAACCGGCCGCGCACGCAAGCCGTCGCGGCCCGCCTGCTGGGCGTCGCCCCGGGGCCTTCATCGAAGCCCGCCGATGTGCGCGACGCGGATTTTCGCCCGGGGTGTTTTAATCAGCCCGCACCCGTCACGCCCGATCCTGCTCTGGATGGCGAGCGCCTCTTTTTGGAGGCCGCCGCAACGCTGGCCGGCTTGCTCGGCGAAGTCGTCGCCCATGGCCAACCGCTCGAAACCGCAGGACCGGCTTCTTTACCGACGGGGCCGGTTACCGTGCCGCCGCCGCCAACCGGCGGGCGTCCTCGTGAGCTGGTCGCGTTGACCGCCGACCAGCTGGCCTCGCTGCCCGGCAAAGCCCACGCAGTCGTGATCATTCCCACGTGCGCGATCGAACAACACGGCCACCACCTCCCCGTGGGCACCGATGCGATGTTGAGCCGCATCTGGCTGGCCCACGCCTTGCCGAAACTCCCCGCAGATTCACCGGTGTTCGTCGCGCCCTCGATCACGTTTGGCAAAAGCAACGAACACCTGGGCTTCGCCGGAACCATCACGATCTCGGCCCGCACCTTGCGCCGGCAGCTGCTGGCTTTGGCGACGCACTTGAAGGCGCTCGGCTTCCACCAGATCGCCGTGCTCAACACGCATGGCGGCAACAGCGCCACGGTGGTCGCGACCTTACGCGAAATCCAGGGCACCCTGGGCCTGCGCGCGGGCATGCTGAGCGGCCACTATCGTCCGGTGCAGTCACCGCAGGAGACCGCGTTTGGCTTCCATGCCGGTGAATGGGAAACGTCGCTCATGCTCGCCGGCGCGCCTGAATGCGTGCACCGGGACCGCGCCGTGTGCGAATACCCGGCACGCATCGACGCGCGCGGAACATTACGCCCCGAGGGCGCAGCCGCAGTGTTTGCATGGAAAACCTCAGATCTCACGCAAAGCGGCGTAATGGGTGATGCTACACTCGCGACCGCTGAAAAAGGGAAGCGCTGGTTGGAAGAAGCCTCGACCGCGCTCGCCCGCAGAATCGAAAGCCTGATAGCCTCCGAAAAACTCTAAATGCGGGCCGAAAGGTGGATGGCGACCGCCGGGCGCCGTCTGATTAAGAGCTGGAGCCGGGACCTCCCGGTCCCGCATCCGAAACCGACCGGGACAGGGAGGTCCCGGCTCCAGTTACTTCAGTTCCACAGCGTATCCGCCGTAAACGCCTTGGGCCGATGAAGCAGCGGCCAGACGTCATCGACGGTTGCGGCCACGGCGAGCAACTCGGCCAGCCCCGACGACTTAAATTTCTCCGCCACCATGCGTTCAAAGAATCGCAGCAAGTCGTCGTAAAAACCGTCCTGATTCAAGAGCACCAGCGGCTTCTTTGTAAGGTTGAGGTAACGCTCGCTCATGATCTCGGTCATTTCCTCCAGCGTGCCGATGCCGCCCGGCAACGTCACGAACGCCTCGGCTCGCTCGGCCATAACGCGCTTTCGCTCACGCATGGTCGGCACGACCACCAACTCCGTCGCCTCAACGTAGGCAAGTTCACGCACCTGCATGAATTCAGGGATCACGCCGACCACCGTGCCGCCAGCGGCCTTCACGCTGCGCGCGACGGAGCCCATCAGCCCGACATTACCGCCGCCATAAACGAGGCCCCAGCCATGTGTCACCATTTCGCGCCCGAGCCGTTCGCCCGCCTCGTAATATTTTGGATCAAGCTTGGAGCTGGATGAGCAGTAAACACAGAGGAGCTTCGGCATAGAACCGGTTAACCACTAATGAATATTAATAGACACTCATTTTTGGCTGAATCTTGATCCGAATTAGTGCCCATTTGTGTTCACTAGTGGTTAACTCCGTTCCCAGTTCTCGCTACGTCGGCCGCCTCGCCCCCTCACCCACGGGTTATCTTCACCTGGGTCATGCCCGCACCTTTTGGGTCGCCCAACAACGTGCCCACGCCGCCGCCGGCCGCCTGCTGCTGCGCAACGACGACCTCGACGCCTCCCGCTTCCGCCTCGATTTCGTCGATGCGATGATCGAAGACCTGCGCTGGCTCGGTCTCGCTTGGGAGGAGCCGATCATCGCCCAGACCCAGCGTCTCGACCGCTACCACGCCGCGCTCGTCCACCTCCACGCGGCCGGTTTTATTTTTCCTTGCCAGCACTCGCGCCGCGAACTCGCCGAGGCATCCGTCTCGGCACCGCACGAAGGCGGCGACCACGACGAACCGATTTACCCGCCGGCGTTCCGGCCGCCACGTGATCTGCCTCTGCCGCCTCTTGACGCCACCGGCCTCGCGACCAACTGGCGCTTCCGTGTTCCCGGCGGAGAAACGCTCGCCTTCGACGACGGCCGCTTCGGACCTCAGACCGCCACCGCTGGCCATGATTTTGGCGACTTCCTTGTGTGGCGCAAAGACGGCGTGCCCAGTTACCAGCTCTCCTGCGCGGTGGACGACGCCGAGCTCGGCATCACCGAGGTGGTGCGGGGCGCCGACCTCATTAAATCGACCTTCCGCCAACTCCTCCTTATCCGCGCACTCGGACACCCGCTACCCTCGTATTACCACTGCCCGCTCCTGTGCGACGACCAAGGCGTGCGCCTCGCCAAACGCCACGACGCACTCTCGCTCCGCACCCTCCGCGAGCACGGCGCCGATCCCAAGACGCTGATCGCGTCGCTCTTAGCCAACGTGCGAGCAACCCCACCCCGATCCAAGTTTGTCACTTAATAGGTGACAAACGGGATTGGCTGCGCGCCGCTCAGCGGAGTTTAATTCAAGGGCGAATTCCGCCAGCCCGAGGGCAACAGCGCCGCCGGGCCATGGTTGCAGAGTTGATAGTAGCACCAGAAGACGCCCGCACCTAGAACCAGCAGGAAAATCGTCTCGCCCACCGCTCCGCCATTGCGGCGACTGCCGCGCTGGAGAGCATTGACCGCCATGCCGATCGCAGGCGCCAGCACGAACGCCACCAGCGATGCGCCGCAGAGCACCAGAAAGATCACCAAGAGGGTCCGCAGAAACGGCTCCTCAATCAGCTCGGCTTTGTAGCCCACCAAGCTATTCGCGAGGTTGAGCAACAGCAGGCAACACGGGAGCACGTAATAATTTCTCAGGGCGGCAGTGGTCTTGCTCATGCGGATGGATGCGTGCAGCCCCCTGACTGGCAAATGCCCGCGCCGTGTCAAACCGCTCCCCGGATTGCCTTTCCCCACCGCCAGACTTCGATGCTGTTCCCATGCTTAACCTCTTCACACCCGACCTTACGCAACACCCGCCCCGCAGCCCCCGCGTCAAACTAGGCGGCTACGTCCACTTGCCCCGCTTACTCGACAAAGCCCGCGCCGTGCTCTCGGGCAAGGCGGGCGAATTCCACTACAACTGTCCGCTCGACGCTCATTTCTTCGGCTTCACCGGCATCCCGGCCGATGCCCTGCTTGCAGCCGTCAAGTCGGGAAAGTCCGACACCGATATGCTCGCGTGGGTGGCCGCAAATACCCCGCGCCAGCCCTGGGAAATCGCCGGGTGGTCCGCCTGGCTTTCCCAAAACGCCCCCGGCTCGAGCGACATGCACGCGTGGTTTTCCGACGTGCTCAAAACCAATGCGGCCTCCCGCGAAGACGTCGTCACGTTCTTCGACTTGCTCGACCTCGACGACTACACCACCTACGGCGGCAGAAGTTGACACGGGAAACGCGACACCGTGCCGCGTTTTATCTTAGCCGTAGAAATTCAGTTGGAGGCGGAGTAGCGGGGCGGGATGGCGAGCAGATTTCGGTGGTGAATGACGAAGGAATACCCAGAGGGTATTTCGCTGGGAGTGAAACACCGAAAGGTGCCGTCAGATTGCCTCGATACGACCCTTCCAA
>JANODO010000198.1:0-29847 GCA_031412735.1 Rariglobus sp.
GGTACGCGTGTTCGCCCGCTTTTACCCCCCCCCAGCCCTCCACCGCCCGCTTCCCACCTCTAACTCTCCGCCGCCATGAACATCTGCATGATGACCAATACCTACCTGCCGCACGTCGGCGGAGTGGCCCGCTCGGTGAGCACGTTCGCCGACGAATACCGCAAGCGCGGACACGAGGTCCTGGTTGTCGCCCCCGAATTTAAGGGAAAGCCCCTTAGCAAACACGCCGCCGCCATCGTCGAACGTGTCGCCGCCATTCAGAACTTCAACGGCAGCGATTTTTCCGTGCGCCTGCCACTCGCCACCGCGCTCTCCAGCCGCATCGACACCTTCCAGGCCGACCTCATTCACGCCCACCACCCGTTCCTGCTCGGCGACACCGCGCTGCGCCTCGCCGCCGCTAAAAACGTGCCGGTCATCTTCACCCATCACACCCGCTACGAGGACTACACCCACTACGTTCCGTTCGATTCACCCACGCTCAAAGAAATCGCCATCGGCCTCTCGACCGAGTTCGCCAACCTCTGCGACGGCGTGATCGCCCCCAGCGAAAGTATCGCCCGAGTCATCAAAAAACGCGGCGTCACCTCGCCGATTCGCGTCGTGCCCACCGGGATCGACGTGCGCGCCTTCGCCGAGGGCAGCGGCTCGCGTTTTCGACAGAAACTAAAAATCCCTCCGCGCGCCTTTGTCGTCGGGCACGTCGGCCGCCTCGCCCCGGAGAAAAACCTCGGCTTCCTCGCCGATGCGGTCGCCCGCTTCCTTAAACAAACCCCCCAGGCCTACTTCCTCGTCGTGGGCGGCGGCCCGTCCGAAGACGCGCTCCGAGAAACCTTTGCCCGGCACGGGGTCGCCGAGAGCCTCATCCTCGCGGGCAAACAGACGGGCCCCGCGCTGGCCGATGCCTACAACGCCATGGATGTCTTTGCCTTCGCGTCCTTCACCGAGACCCAGGGTATGGTTCTGGCCGAAGCCATGGCGGCGGGCCGACCGGTCGTGGCGCTCAATGCCTCCGGCGTCCGCGAAGTCATGCGGCACCAGGAAAACGGTTTCATGCTGCCCGCGCGTGCTTCCGCCAAAATGTTCGCCGCCCACCTCGCCATCCTCCACGCGGAGCCGCCGCTTCGCCGGACATTTTCGCGCGAGGCGCGGCGCACGGCCGAGGATTTTTCGCGCGAGCACTGCGCGGAGCGGGCGCTGACGTTTTATGACGACATCCGCAAAGCGACGCGTCGCGAGCGGTTGATCACCCAGCAAAACCCGTGGGGCTCCTTCCTTGATCGGCTCGACGTCGAGTGGAAACTCATCGCGGAAAAAGTGCAGGCGATCACTCACTCACTGGTCGCCTGAGCAGCCCCATGTTTGCCTCGATCGAAAGCTCCCTCCGCCGATTCCGCCGCCGCTTCAGCCGCAACGAGTGGGCCATCCGCCACCTGGGGCTCACGCCCATCGAGGGCCAAAGCGAAAAGCCCGGCCTCCTCCTGCTCCAGATCGACGGCCTCGCTCGGCGGCAACTCGAGGCGGCCATCGATAAGGGTGCCATGCCGTTTCTAAAACGGCTCCGCGACCACGGGCATTACGCCCTGCACACGTTTTACCCCGGCCTGCCCAGCACCACGCCCGCCGTGCAAGCGGAGCTCTACTACGGGGTGCGCGCCGGCGTGCCGGCTTTTTCGTTTCTCGACCGCGAGAGCAAAAAAATCGCCCTCATGTTTCGTCCCGAGTGGGTCAAAAAAATCGAAGCCGGTTTTCAAAAAGACGCCGAGGGTTTGCTCGCCGGCGGCAGCTCGTGGTCCAACATCTACTCGGGCGGAGCCGCGCCGGAAGAAACCCACTTTTGCGGCGCGAGCATCGGCTTCGGCGACATGTGGCGCACGGGGAAAATCAGAAACATTTTTGTCTTCATCCTGTTTCACCTGCCCTCGGTCGCCAAAATCACCGGCCTGCTTTTTCTGGAATTGGGGATCGCGATCCCGCACGCGATTCGCGGCGTGTTTCGCGGACAGTTATTATCGCGTGAAATCGGCATGGTGGTCTCACGCACGTTCATCGGCATCGGACTGCGCGAACTCATCACGATCGGCGGGCAGGTCGACGTGACCCGCGGGCTGCCGGCGGTGCACATCAATTTTCTCGGTTACGACGAACTCTCGCACCGGCGCGGTCCTGGCTCGCTCTTCGCGCATTGGTCGCTCGCGGGCATCGATCGCGCCATCAAGAATCTCTACCGCACCGCGCACCGCTCGCCGCGCCGCGATTATCACGTGTGGATTTTTTCGGACCACGGCCAAGAGCGCGCCCGCTCGTTCGCCACGGAGTTTCCCGGCGGAGTGGAAAAAATCATCGCCGACTGCCTGGAGTCGGCCCGGGCCAAAGACCCGGCGTGGCAGGCACGCTCGCAGGAAAGCCGGCACACACCCGGGTTCTTGCGCAGCCCGCGCGCCGAACGACAGCGCGCCCGCGAACTCGCGGACGCCGCGCTCACCGATGAAGAGACGAAAACGTTTACCGTCACCGCGATGGGGCCGGTCGGCCACGTGTATTTTGCCGAAGAGATGGACGAAACGCGAAAACGCGCGCTCGCCCGTCGGCTTGTTCACGACGGAAAAATCCCCGGCGTGCTACACCGCGACAGCGCGGGGCTGGTGACGTGGATTCACGACAAGGGAGAAGCGGCGGTGCCCGAAGGCGCGGCGGCGTTGCTCGGCGGACACCCGGAGGCATTGCGCGCGATAATCGCCCAGGACCTCGTCACGTTGTGCGAACATAAAAACGCCGGCGACCTCGTGCTCCTCGGCTGGGGCACCAGCGGCTCCTGGACCTTCGCGGCCGAACGCGGCGCCCACGCTGGCCCCGGCGTGGATGAGACCCAAGGCTTTCTCCTCGTCCCGCCGAGCACGCGGTTGCCGAGCCATGCCACCGATATCGTGCGCCCGAGAGATCTGCGCGCGGCGGGCCGGGCGTTACTTGGCCGCGAATCGATGCCGTCGATTCGCCACGCCGGCGCGCGCACCGAGGGCCACTTGCGCGTGATGACCTACAACGCGCATAGCTGCGGCGGTATGGACGGACGCGTTTCGCCGCTACGCATCGCCCGCGTGATTCAGCAACAGTCGGCCGATCTCGTCGCGTTGCAGGAGCTCGACCACGGGCGCTCGCGGTCGCGCAGCGAAGACCAGGCGAGCCTGATCGCGGAGGCGCTCGGCTACCACGTCGTGTTTTGCCCGACGGTGTTGCACGGCCACTCCGGCCGCTACGGCCACGCGCTGCTCAGCCGCTGGCCCATTGAGGTCATTCAGGTTGCGGAACTGCCCGGCGCACCCGGTAGCTGGTTCCCGGAAGCCCGCAGCGCGCTCTGGGCGCGAGTCGCCGTCAACGGCGTGGACATCAACGTGGTGACGACCCACCTCGGCCTCAGCCCGCGCGAACGCCAGGCGCAGATGGACGTGTTACTCGGACCGACGTGGGTGGGCCCGATCATTGCCAAAGAGCCGGTGATCCTGTGCGGCGATTTCAACCTCTCACCCGGCAGTGCGCCCTACGAGTTGGCCGTTTCAAAACTCTCCGATGTGCAAGTCTCCGCTGAGGGGCATGACCCGCGCTGCACGTTCAGTTCCTCTCACCCGTTCATGCGCATCGACCATATCTTCGTATCGAGCCACTTCGATACGGAACGCGCCCACGTGCCCCGCAACGAGCTCACCCGCGTGGCGTCGGATCACCTGCCGTTGGTCGCGGATCTATCGTTTGCAGCCGAAACCGGGGAGCCACCGTAAACGCGGCCGCTTGCCACGTTGTCCTAAAAATCGGTTCCGCGTTCTCGCTTCAACCCAACGCGGCAAGATGCCGTGTCAACATGTCAAACCGCGTTCGCACGCGGCTGAGGGGAGCGGCCGACTACAGGCAGGGTGCTGAGGATTCGCCTGCGGCCGGCGGTTCACCGTGGGAGCGAGCTTGCTCGCGAGAACCGATCGTCCTCGCCATCGACGGCTAATAAAAGGGGTCAACGGCTAATCTCGTCGCGTTGCAGGAGCTCGACCACGGGCGCTCGCGGTCGCGCAGCGAAGACCAGGCGAGCCTGATCGCGGAGGCGCTCGGCTACCACGTCGTGTGGCTAATAAAAGGGGTCAACGCGATTTTTGTTAGTTCCAAGTTGGTGCATTGGAAGCGGTGGCGTGAGGGCAGGATGCCAAAACCATCATGCAAGTAACAGGAGGGCGGGAATGCACCTTTGGAAACAGGCTATAACCAACAAAAATCGCATTGACCCCTTCGGCTCGTCCCACCCCTTCGGCTCGTCCCCCGGATCGAACCCTCACGGCCCCTTCGGCTCGTCTTCCCCTTCGGCTCACTTGCGAGGGAGGTGCCTTGCGCATCACTTTCCCCAAGCCGTTTGAATACACTCCACCTGCTTACGGTGCAGACGCAGGTGAAACCCCGCCATCGCGTGCCAACCCGCCGCATCGAGCGGGCCAAACCACGGGTGGTCGTAACGCGTTTTCGTGCGCAGATCGCCTACGCCCGTCACGGTGGAAGCGAGCACGTCGCAGCTCTTCTCGAAGGCGGCAATTACCTCGGAACCGATACCCGCCGCCGGCTTCACCGCCGCCGTGCTGACCACTCGCATCGGCACGCGGCTTTGGGCGAGCAGACTAATCGCCTCGGCGATGTCGGCATTCACGATCCGCAGGTGCTCCAGCGTCATGAATACGGACCAGTTGCGGCTGCTGTCTTCCAGACCGGGCAAGCGTTTGATTAACGTGGGCCGTGCGCCCGCCTCGACCGTCACCCCGCGCATCAAGGCCAACAACCGGTCGCGTTCGGTAACGATCAAGGCCGCCGCGTTTTCACGGGTGGCCCGCCAGCGGTGCCAACCAAAAATCAATCGGGCGACAAACAGTTCGGGCTTAGGTAAACCGGCTCCGGGCGGCGCAAGCCGGGGCGATGGGGGCGTCGGTTTGTGCAAAGGTGCAGACGAAGAATGAGCGGGCGTTTTCATACTTTCAAAAAGCAAGTAACTTAGTTGCGGGTTGCAAGTATAATTTGAGTAATCATAGTTCGGCCCCATGTCCGCTGCCGCTGCCAAACGCCGTTCACCGTGCCCTGTCGCTTGCGGACTGGATATTTTTGGCGACCGGTGGACGCTGCTGGTGGTGCGCGATCTGATGTTTGGTGCGGAGCGGTTCAAGGACTTCGCAGCTTCGCCCGAGGGCATCCCGACCAACTTGCTCGCCGACCGTCTCGCCCGCCTGCAAAGCGCCGGCGTGGTCGAGCCCACCGCGGCAGCCGATGGCTCGCGTCACCCGGCGTATCGGCTAACCGAAAAAGGCAAAGCGCTTCGCCCCGTGCTCGCCGCGCTCCGCGACTGGGGGCTGGAGTGGGAAAAAGGCACCCGCACACGCAGCACCGGCCCTAGGAGCGAAGGGCTCCCGCCAACGGTGAAGTCATAAAAGTAACCGCGAAGGTAGAAGAGGAAATGGCCCCTCCGCCGGTCAGGCGGGTTCACTCTGCAGGCATTTTTCACGGAGCCTGACCAGCGGTCAGGCCTACACCGAGCCCCCCGCCACCTCCAGAGTTGGCTTTTCGCTGCCGACCTGTGACGGTCGCGGGCCGTATGAAGTCCGTCCTCGAATTCAGAGCCCGCAAGGGCCAGGGCCGTATCAGCATGTCCACCGCCTACTCCGCCTGGGAGGCCCGCTTCCTCGCAGCTTCACCCGTCGACTGCGTGCTTGTCGGCGATAGCGTCGCCACCGTGGTGGACGGTGAACCCACGACCTTTGCCGCCACGCCCGAAATCATGGCGCGCCACACCGCCGCCGTCGCCCGCGGACTCGGCGGGATCGACAACAAAAAATTTCTCATCGCCGACTTCCCCTACCTCGCTGCCCGCAAAGGCATCGTCCCCGCCATCGAATGCGCCGCACTCCTGATGCGTGCCGGTGCCCACGCCGTGAAAATCGAGGGCATCGACGGGCACGATGACGTGGTGCGGCACCTGGTTGATTCCGGCGTGCCCGTCATCGGCCATCTCGGCCTCACGCCGCAATCGGTCAACGGCCTCGGCGGCTACAAAGTCCAAGGCAAAACCGAGGCCGCCGCCGCCGAGCTGCTCCGCCAAGCCCTCGCCGTCGAAGCCGCCGGCGCATCGGGACTCGTGCTCGAATGCGTCCCAACCGATGTGGCCCGCGAGATCACCAAAACCCTCTCGATCCCCGTGATCGGCATCGGCGCGGGTCCGCACACCGACGGACAGGTGTTGGTGTTTCATGATCTCCTCGGATTGAACCCCGGCTTCTCTCCCAAGTTTGTCCGCCAGTTTGCCGATGGGAATAAAACGGTGGCCAAAGGCCTCTCTGCTTTCGCCGATGCCGTCGCCGACGGCAGTTTTCCCGGAAAAAAAGAATCCTACTAAATACCCCCTCGGAATGAGTCACAGAGAACACAGAGCCCCAATCCTGAGTTCACAGAGCGCAACCCCTCCGATCCTCTGCTCCGAACTCTGTGCCCTCTACCCGGACTCCGTGAACTCTGTGACAAAAAATCCGACTTCCGCTTTCCTCCCATGACCACCGCCCACAAGCCCCGCCTCCTGTTACTGCTCACCGGCTCGATCTCCTGCTACAAAGCGTGCTTCGCGATCTCCCGTCTCGTGCAGGCCGGCATCGAGGTGCGCACGGTGGCCACCCCTTCCGCCCTCCGCTTCGTGGGCACCGCCACACTCGAAGGCCTCACCGGCCAGCCCGTAGCCAGCGACCTCTGGGAATCCGGCAAGGCGATGGACCACATCAACCTCGCGCGCTGGGCCGATCTCGCCCTCGTCGCCCCCGCCACCGCCAACACGCTCAACCGCCTCTCCGCCGGCCTCGCCGACGACCTGGTTGGCAGCCTCTTCCTTGCATGGGAAATCCAGAAAAAACCGTGGTGGGTCGCCCCGGCGATGAACGTCGCGATGTTTAACCACGCCCTCACCCAGGCCTCCCTCGCCAAACTCACCACCCTCGGCGTCCGCGTCCTCCCGACCGGCACCGGGGCCCTCGCCTGCGGAGAGGAAGGCGAGGGTCGCCTGCTGGAGCCCGAGAAGCTCATCACCGAAGTCCTCCTGCAGCTCGGCCCCAAAATCGCGTGAGATCGGAAATAGTTACACAGAGGGCACGAGAGGATTCACAGAGGCCACCGAGCCCTATCCAGAAAAACCTCCGTTGCCTTACTCTGTGACCTCCGTGCGACCTCTCGTGCCCTTTGTGTAATAATTCAGTTCCCGTATCCGCACCCTCTCATGCGCATCCTCATCACCTCCGGCGCGACCCGTGAACCCATCGACGCCGTTCGCTTCCTTTCCAACGTCAGCACCGGCCGCACCGGCGCTCTGCTGGCCGACGCCCTCGCCCAACACGGCCACACGGTCACGTTGCTTCACGGCGAAGTCGCCGTGCGGCCCACGTCCGCCCCCCACGCGGTGACCACCGAGTCGTTTTCCTCGACCGCCGACCTCCAGTCGCAGCTCCACCGCCTGCTCGGCACCGGCGAGTTCGACGCGGTCATCCACGCCGCTGCGGTGTCCGACTACCGTCCGTCAGAGACGCACCACGGCAAGCTGTCTTCCTACGCCACCGAGGTCACCCTGCGCCTCGTGCCCACGCCCAAGCTCCTCCCGGAGCTCAAATCCTACGCGCCTCGTCCCCTCCGCCTGATCGGCTTCAAGCTCACCTCCGGTGCCGACACGAACGCCCGCGCCGCCGCCGTCGCGAAGCTCTTCGCATCCGGCACGGTCGATGCCGCGATCCACAACGACATGGACGACCTCGCCACCGGCGACGCTCGCCCCTTCGCCGCTTGGCGCGCCGGCCATCCCACCCCCGAGCCGCTTGCCGGCATCGAGGCGCTCGCCGACTGGCTCCACGCCTTCGTCGGAAAAGGCTAACCTATAAGGTTAGGCTTTTTCCGGTTTGGCCTTTGATAGGTCACTTACGAGGGGGACGTGGTCAGAATGAGTGATCAATCACTCGCCGCGTTGACACTGAAACTGAGTCTCAGTCATATTAGCGCTATTCAATGAACGTCGATCTGCGACTCCAACGTCCGCGCATGACTCTGACCGAGCTCCCCACCGGGGCAGCCGGGCGGGTATGCGAGCTGAAGGGTGAGGCCGACGTCTGCCAGCGGCTCCGCGAGATGGGGTTTTGCGAGTCGGCCGTGATCGAGAAAATCTCCGGCCGCAGCACGTTGCTCTGCCAAGTGTGCGGCATGCGCGTCGCACTCGGCGCAGGCGTTGCCAAACACATCACGGTCGAGCTGATTCGCGCCGCGGCCTAAAGCCTGCGGGCCCCGCCTCTTTTTATGGCCGAGCTCATCACGCTTTCCTCGCTCGCGATCGGCGCCACCGCCGTGCTGCGCGAGTTCCCCAAACAAGGCGTCGCGTTTCTCCGCCTGCGCGAGATGGGCCTGCTGCCCGGCACGTCGTTGACCCTCGTGCGCACCGCGCCGCTCGGCGACCCGATTGAAATCAAAGTGCGCGGCTACAACCTCACGCTGCGCAAATCCGAAGCCGATCACGTCATGGTCGAGCCGGCGGCCGGCTCGACCATGAAATGACGAATGAGATGAACACACGCTGCCGCCAGTTTTTCGTGAGCGCTGCCTGTTCGGCTCCGTCCATTCGTCATTCGTCATTGGTCATTCGTCATTCCGGCGCGCGCAAATGAACCCTCCGCTCGCCAAACCAACCCCCGCGCGCGCGTCGGCCTCCGTCTTCGCTCTCGTCGGCAATCCGAACTGCGGAAAATCCACGCTGTTCAACGCCCTCACCGGCCTGAAACAGAAAGTGGGCAACTACCCGGGCGTCACCGTCGAGCGCAAGGTCGGCACCGCCTACACGCAGCACGGCCACCCGCTGACGCTGATCGACTTACCCGGCACCTACTCGCTCGCGGCGCGTTCGCCCGACGAGGCGGTGACGCGCGACGTGTTGCTCGGTCGCCGCACCGACACCGCCATGCCCGACCGCATCGTGTGCGTCGTCGATGCCACCAACCTCGAGCGCAATCTCTACCTCGTCCACCAGATCCTCGATCTCGGCCGCCCGGTGATCCTCGTCCTCAACATGATGGACGTCGCCGAACAGCTCGGGCTCCGGATCCACACGTCACGGCTCGAACACACCCTCGGCATCCCGGTGATCATGTGCGCCGCCTCGAGCGGACGCGGCATCATCGAACTCAAGCTCGCGCTCAGCCGCGCCGACCTTCCGCTCTCGCGCCACGCCTGGGACATTCCCCCCGCCATCGCGCCCGCCGTCTCGGAGTTGCAGGCCTCGCTTCAGGACAACGACCACAAACCCCCGCTCATCGCCCGCGCCGAAGCGCTTCTCCTGCTCACCGACCCCGACAGCGTGCGTGTCGCCGGATCGACTCCGCTCTCGGACCGCACGCGGGAAATCCTCACCTCGTGGGAAAAGCGCTGGGCCGCCGAAGGCACCGATTGGGCGGGCGCGTTGGTCAACGCCCGCTACGACAGCATCGGCCGCCTCACGGCCAACATCGTCGAAACGGCCCCCACCGCGCCCGTGGGCCCAAGTCACAGCGACCGCATCGATGCATGGGTCACGCATCCCGTGTGGGGCTGGTGCATCTTCGGTGTGATCATGGCGGCGATGTTCTTGAGCATCTTCACGCTCGCCGGCATCCCAATGGGCTGGATCGAGACGCTCGTCGGCCACGCGTCCGCCTGGGTGTCGGGTTTGCTCCCGCCCGGCGACCTGCACGACCTCGTCATCGACGGCGCGATCGCCGGCGTGGAAGGCGTGATCATTTTCCTCCCGCAGATTCTGATTCTGTTTCTCTTCATCGGCCTGTTGGAAAGCACCGGCTACATGGCCCGCGCCGCGTTTATCATGGACCGTCTGATGAGCAAGGTCGGCCTCAACGGCCGCAGCTTCATCCCGCTGCTCGGCTCCTACGCCTGCGCGATTCCCGGCATCATGGCGGCGCGCACCATCGAGCAACCCAAAGACCGGCTCGTCACCATCCTGGTCGCTCCCTTTATGAGCTGCTCGGCGCGCCTGCCGGTTTACCTACTGCTGATCGCCGCGCTGGTGCCCGATGAACAGGTCCCAGTCGGCGCGAAGATCGGCATCATGCTGCTGATGTATGCGCTCGGGACCTTCGGCGCGTTTGGCTTCGCATGGCTCTTCAAGAAGACACTCCTGCGCGGCGCCCCTCCGCTGATGATCATGGAGCTGCCGCCCTACCGCCTGCCGCGCATCCGCGACGTGTTGCAGCAGATGGTCGAGCGCGCCGGCATCTTCGTGAAACGCGCCGGCACGATCATCCTCGGCCTTTCCATCGTGCTGTGGTTTCTCGCGACGTATCCGAAATCCCCCGACGCCACGCCGCAGCAGGAAGCGCTGGCGCAGAGCTTCGCCGGACGCGCAGGCCATGTGCTTGAGCCGGTGATCGCTCCGCTGGGCTTCGACTGGCGCATCGGCATCGGGTTGATCAACTCCTTCGCCGCGCGCGAGGTATTCAACAGCGCGATGGGCGTCATCTTTGCGGTCGAAGACACCGGCGACGAAGAGGCGACCCGCCTCAACCTCCGCGATGCGTTGCGCGCCGCCGAGCGCCCGGATGGATCGAAGCTGTTCACGCCGTTGATCTGCCTGAACCTGATGGTATTTTACGTCTTCGCGATGCAGTGCATCAGCACGCTGGCGGTGGTGAAGCGCGAGACGAACTCGTGGAAGTGGCCCCTGTTCCAACTCGGCTACATGACCGGCTTCGCGTGGCTGCTATGCCTGCTCGTTTACCAAGTCGGTCGCGCACTCGGTTTTTAAGCAAATGCAGTCCATCGCCGGGTGGTCGGCGACCTCCGGGCACCGGCTTTCGCTCACGCCCCAAAGACACCGAGGCACCAATTTCTCACCAACCTCATACCCGCAAAGACTCCATTCCCGAAGGAGCCGTCTCGGATTTGATGGCAGAAAAAAAGGGGGCAGGAATATCGACGGGCGTCTTTTTATGCACTCACCCTTGGTGTTTTTAGGTTAATGCCTAGCATGCCGTCCCACGAAAAACTACGCATGTAGGGCCTGACCTTGTGTCAGGCCGGTTGGCCGTGCGCACGCCAGGAGACTACCCGGCCTCACGCAAGGTGAGGCCCTACACCCATCCGAAAATTCAGTCGTTTCAGGCTACGGGCGTCCCGCCCCTGTTCCGAACCGCACCGGGTGAGAAGCCCACGCCACATCGAGCCGCCCACCCCTCACCCGCCGGAGCGCGCCCATCTTCTTTTCCCTTAACTCGTGAAATCGGACTTGGGCGCGCCGTATTGGTGTTTAAACACGACGCATGCAGACGTCCGTCACCCCGCTCACCCTCCCGTCCGCCTGGCACGGCGTCTTCGATCACGGCTACACCCGCGAACAATTCGCCACCCTCTGCGCCGCCATCGACACCGCCTACACCCAGGGCGAAGTGTTCCCCTCGCGCGCTCATATTTTCCGCGCCCTCGAGCTCGTTCAGCCCGCCGACGTGAAGGTCGTTATCCTCGGGCAAGATCCCTACCCCACACCGGGCAACGCCCACGGCCTTTCCTTCTCGGTGATGCCGCCCGCGCGCACGCCGGCCTCGCTCAAGACTATCTTCCAGTCACTCGCCCGCTGCGTGCCCGACTGGCGCGCGCCGGCTTCCGGCAATCTCGAACCGTGGGCCCGTCAAGGCGTTCTCCTCCTTAACCTCATCCTCACGGTCCGCTCCGGCGAACCCATGAGCCACGCCCGCCTCGGCTGGCAGGCGTTTACTCAAGCCGTTCTCCGCTTCGTCCAAGCCGAGTCGCCCTTCATCGTGTTCCTGCTTTGGGGCGGCAAGGCCGTCGCCTCCGCCCAGCCGCACATCGACACGGTCAAACACGCGGTCCTCATCGACCAACACCCGTCACCCCTCGCGCAAAACCGGCTCCCTCCCGAACAGAAGTTTTCGGCCAACAACCACTTCTGCGAGGCCAACCGCCTGCTCAGCGCCCACCAACGCCATCCCATCACCTGGCAGCTTTAAACCAAGGATAGTCACGGGCCACCGGTCATTCGTCATTCGTCATTCGTCATTCGTCATTCGTCATTCGTCATTCGTCATTCGTCATTCCGCGCCTCGCGGCGCGTCCTCGTTTGAACTTCCTTCGCTACTGCGCAGCTTCTTTCCTGTCCTACCTCGGAGATGAGCCGCTCACGCCCCACACGCTTTGTCCTCACCGTCGGCGGACTCCTCCTGCTTCTTTGCGTTTTGTTTCTGCTCACGCACCGCAGCCCCGCGCCCGCGCCCCTCCCCGTAGCGGCGAGCGCCCGCGAGCCGACCCCGCCCCCCCTGCCCACCTTGGCTTCATCGCCCGAATCAACCGGCGCTGACGACCTCAAGCACGCCGCCGATGCCACCGTCGAGGCCCTCGCCCAAAAGCTAGCTCTCAGACTCACTTACCCGGCTACGCGGGCCCACGAAGCCGTTCTCATTTTCAACACCGCCGAGGGCTACCGCAGTTTCCTCGCCCGCTCCGCCGCCGCCGGTGTCATCGTCGCCGGCCAGATCGACGCGCTCAACATCGTCCGGGTTCGCGTGCGCGCCTACGACGCCTTCGCAGCCGAACTGGTCGCCCGCGCCACTGATTACGGCGCAGTCAGCGCCAACACTTTCGTGCAAATCCCGCCGCCGCCCGAGGAACGCGCCGCCCGCCGCCAATTAGCAGTTGGCAACGACCTGCTCACCACGCTCGGCGTCCCCGCCGACACCGACACCTCCGCCTGGGGCCGCGGGGTGACCCTCGCGATCCTCGACGGCGGCGCGAACCCCGACCCCACGCTCGGCGCGCGTCTGCGCTACCTCGACATCGGCCTCGGCTACGCCGGCACGGGCGTGGCCGGCCTCCACGGCACCGCCGTCGCCGCGCTCGCCGCCGGCTCGGCCGAGGACGCCCGCGGTCTCGCCCCCGCCGCCACTATTATCAGTATCCGGGTGGTCGATACAGACGACCGCAGCGATGTGTTCACCGTCACCCAGGGCATCGTCGCCGCAGTCGATACCGGCGCGCAGCTCATCAACCTCAGCCTCGGCGGCTACTCCACCTCGGAAGCGGTGAACCGCGCCATCAGCTACGCCACGGCCCGCGGCGTAGTCATCGTGGCCGCCGCCGGCAACGACGGCGCGCCCGCGCTCACCTGGCCCGCCGCCGACTCCCGCGTCGTATCCGTCGGCGCCACCGATGCGACCGGACGCCAGGCCGACTTTTCCAACTCCGGCCCGCAGCTCTCCCTCACCGCACCCGGCATCGGCATCCAAACCGCCGGCCTACACAACGAACGCACCCTCTTCAGTGGCACCTCCGCCAGCGCCCCGGTCGTCACCGGTGCCATCGCCGCGCTCATGTCGCAAACCCCAGGCCTCACCGCCGCGCAAGCCGTCACGATTCTGCAAACCTACTCCGCCGACGGGGGTGCCGCCGGCGCAGACCCCGACTACGGCCGCGGCACCCTGGACCTAGGCTGGGCGCTAACCCGCGCCGACACCACGCGCACCGACACCGCAGTATCCGGACATCACTACAGCAACGACACCGCCTCGCTTGAGGTCATCCTCCAAAACCGCAGTGCGCGCACGGCGACCCAACTCACGCTCACCGTCGACCTGAACGGCCGCATCTCGACCTATACGATCCCCGCCATTGAGGCCGGCCGCAGCGCCACCGTGCCCTTGCCCATCGACGCAACCACCGCCGCAGGTCCCATCGCGCTCCGCACCCAGCTAGACAACGCCGAAGGTGTCACCGACGCGGTTCCTGCCAACAACACCCGCGCCAGCCTCATCGACCTGGCGGGGCGTTAATCTTTCTCCTTCCTCTTCATCTTTATCTTTCTCCTGTCCGAACCTCGCGCACGAAAGATTAAGATGAAGAGGAACGAGGAAGCACGCTGGGACCGTGCACTCCCTTGCCAGCACTTCGTCGCTCGGGTTGCATGACGCTGTCATGCTCTCCGGCTTCGCCCGCACCGCCGCCATTCTCGTCGCCTTCCTCCTCGGCGCGCTTTTACCGCAGGCCCACGCCGCCGCCGGTGCGATTCAATGGCTCATCATGGGGATGCTCTTCCTGGTCTTCCTCGGCACGACGTGGACAATCCGCAGCCTGCATCGCAGCCAACTCATCCTGCTCGCCGCGAATCTTCTGATGGCCTTCGTCGGACTCGCGCTCGGTTGGCTGGTCGGCGGACGCAACGTCGCCCTCGCGGGCTTCTTCGCCGGCATCGCGCCCACGGCCGCCGCAGCACCCGTCATCATCAGCTTCATGCGCCGCGACGTCGCCTATGTGACGGCCGCGTTTTTACTCACCAATGTCACGGTAGCCATCCTGCTGCCTGTGTTGTTGCCGTGGGTCCTCGGCGAGGTCGATGCAACGCTCTTCGCTAGCGTCGCCGGCAGCGTGGGCCTGCTCATTTTTGCGCCCATGGCGCTCGCGCTTCTGGTGCGTCGCGTGTGGCCAGCCGCCATCGCCTGGCCGGCCCGCGTGCGCGACGTTTCGTTCGGCATGTGGATGATCACGCTGTTTCTCGTGATGGCCAACGCCTCCCACTTCCTCCGCACGCAAGCCGGTGTCCCGCTCCTCGTCGTCGTTGAAATCGCCGCCGTCACCATCGTGATTTGCGTCGGCAACTTCGCCCTCGGCCGTTGGATTGGCGGCAAAACCTACGCCGCCGAGGCGAGCCAGTCGCTCGGCCAGAAAAACACCAGCTTCACGCTCTACCTAGCGTTAGCTTACGCCAGCCCGTTGGTCGCGCTCGGCCCCACGTGCTACATCCTCTGGCACAACCTCTGGAACAGCTGGCAACTCCACCGCGCCCACCGCCGCCTTCCGGATAAAGTGTAACCCCACAGGTTACACTTTCGCTCCGGCTCGCCTGCACGTTACGGCCGGTGTGCCGACCTGGGTGAGTCCCCGGCTTCAAACCAGTTGCTCCGCCCGCCTCTGTCATATTCGTTCGGATCCGTTAACACCATGGCCTCCTCCCACATCTGGAAATTCTTCCGTATCGGCGGTCTCGATCAAGCCGCCATCCAAACCGGCGCCGACCTCCTCGCCCTCAAGGACCTCGACCAAAAACTGTGGGTTGCCCTGAGCTGCCCCGTTAAAGGCCTCGAGCTCGACGAGAAAACTCTCGCCCTCATCGATACCGACAACGACGGCCGCATCCGCGTCCCCGAGCTGCTCGCCGCCATCGACTGGTCCTCGCGCCATCTCGATGACCTCGGCATTCTCCTTAAGGGCCGCGACGTCCTCCCGCTGTCCGCCTTCAAAACCTCCACCGGCGAGGGTAAGGCCGCGCTCACGTCCGCGAAACGCATCCTCGCCAGCCTGGGCAAGGCCGACGCCACCGAGATCTCCCTCGCCGACGCCGCCGACACCGCCCGCCTCTTCGCCTCGACCCAGTTCAACGGCGACGGCGTCATCACGCCCGACTCCGCCTCCGACGACACACTCAAGCTCCTCATCGCCGACATCATCGGAACGATCGGCGGCACCACCGATCGCAGCACCGCCGCCGGCATCGACCAGGCCCGCGTCGAATCTTTCTACGCCGACCTCACCGCGTTCGCCTCCTGGAGCGACCACGGCGTTTCACCCGACGTGCTCACCCTCGGCGCCAACACCGCCCCCGCCCTCGCCGCCGTGCAAGCCGTGCGAGCCAAGGTCGATGATTACTTCTCCCGCACACGCCTCGCCGCCTTCGACGCCCGCGCCCTCGCCGCCCTCAACCGCTCCGAGACCGATTACCTCACCCTCGCCGCGCAGGACCTCTCGATCACCACGCAGGAAGTCTCCGGTTTTCCCCTGGCCCGCATCGAGGCCAACAAGCCCCTCGCGCTCCTCGACTCCGTCAACCCCGCTTGGGCCGCCGCCCTCGCCACGCTCCACGGCGCTGCCGTCACGCCGGTATTCGGGGCCGCCCAGACCACCCTCACCGAAGCCGACTGGACCCTCCTCAAATCCAAGGTCGCCGCCTACGCCACATGGTCCGCCGCCAAAGCCGGAGCCTCCGTAGAAAAACTCGGCCTCGCCCGCGTCAAGGCCCTGCTCGCCGCCAATCAGAAGGACGCGCTCGTCGCCCTCATCGCACAGGACAAAGCCCTCGATCCCGAATTCGTCGCCATCACCTCGGTCGAGACACTCCTTCGCTTCTCCCGCGATCTGCGCGCCTTGCTCAACAACTTCGTCAACTTCTTCGATTTCTACTCGCCGGACCAACTCGCGATCTTCCAGGCCGGCACGCTCTTCCTCGACAGCCGCAGCACCGAGTTCTGCGTGCAAGTCGCCGCGCCCAACCCACTCGCCGCGATGAGCAAAGCCTACATCGCCTACGTCGATTGCAAACGCGCCGGCGAAGCCCCGATCAAGATCGCCGCGTGCTTCACCCAAGGCGACAGCGACTACCTCTTCGTCGGCCGCAACGGCATTTTCTACGACCGCAAGGGCCGCGACTGGGACGCCACGATTTCCAGCATCGCCGACAACCCGATCAGCATCCGCCAGGCCTTCCTCGCGCCCTACAAAAAATTTGTTCGCATGATCGAGGAGCAGGTCGCCAAACGCGCCGCCGCCGCCGATGCCGAGGCCAACGCGAAACTCGCCACCGCCGCCGCCGCGACCGCGAACGCAGATAAATCCGGCAAGCCCGCCGAACCGAAGAAGCTCGATATCGGCACCGTCGCCGCGATGGGCGTGGCCGTCGGCGCGATCGGTGGCGCCCTCGGCGCCGTCGCGACCGGACTCGCCAAGTTAAGCATCTATCAGATCCCGCTCGTGCCCCTCGGCCTCATGGCCGTGATCTCCGGCCCGTCGATGCTCATCGCCTGGCTCAAGCTCCGTCAGCGCAACATCGGCCCGCTCCTCGAAAGCAACGGCTGGGCGATCAACGGACGCGTGAAAATCAACATCCCGTTCGGCACCAAACTCACCGAACGCGCCGTCCTGCCCCTCGGCGCGAAACGCGACCTCACCGATCCCTACGAAGACAAAGAAGCCGCCCGCCAGCGAAAATTGTTCACGGTTCTTCTCGTATTGCTGGCGATCGCGGCCGGCTACGTGCGCTGGGATCACCACCAACGCGGACACTACTTCTGGCAACCGAAGCCCGCACCGGTGGAAGCCGTCCCCGTCACGGTGGTGCCGTGAGGTCGTTCTCCCTTTTTGAACGGATATCATCACGTTGGCCGCGAGCTTGCTCGCGCTCCGAACCGCGCCTGCAAGCAGGCCGCCTACCTTCGGGGAATTGGGACGTCCCCGTTATTTAACAAAGTAGACCTCGGACCGGCGACGCGCACCTCACGTCCGAAACAACACGCTCTCGCGGCTGAACATCCGCACGCACCCAGCCAGCGCCGCCGCCGCATAGACGCACGTTGACCCGAAGATCAAGACCAGCTGCCCCCACGGCCACACCCCCGAGACCAGTTCCTTGCACGCGAGCGTCACGTTGAGCACCGGCACCAACGCCAGCGTGGCGTTCAATTCCACTCCCGGCAACAACCCGGCAAACGCAGGCAAGATCACCACCGCGACGAGCGGCGCGAGATACGTCTGCGCCTCTTTTTGCGTGCGGGCAAACAGCGCGATCGTAAGCGCCCCCGCCGCAAACAACACCGCCAGCGGCAGCACCAACACGACCACCCCCACCAGCCCCATCGGATCGAGCATGGGCAGCGCAGCCGCACCGGCTCCGTCGCTCGCTCCGCCCAACTGGGCCGCCATCCGCCCCGAACCGACCATCACAAGACCGCCGACCAACAACGACGCGGTCATCGAAACCAGCGAACACGCCACCGTGGTCAAAGAGACCGTGAGCACCAGGAGGAACTTGCCCAACACGATATCAAGGCGCGACGCCGGACTGCACAACAACGTCTCCAACGTGCCCCGCTCCTTCTCGCCCGCCGTCAGGTCGATGGCCGGATAAATAACCCCCGTGAAACACAGTAAGATCAACAGATAAGGGATGAAACCGCCAAAGGTGTTACCGCCGACTTTCTCGGGCGGAGCCACGTTCTCGGTGTTGATCTCAAACGGACGCGCAAAGCTCGCCGGCAACTCCCGCGCCGCCAGCCGGTCCGCCAGCACGCGCTGCCGCCGCTCGTTGAAAAACCGCCGCAGCTCGCCCACCGCGAAGCCGGATTTCAGCTCTCCTTCGTAGTGGTAGATTTTCACTTCGGTCGGCGCCTGCTCCGCGAGCGAACGCTCAAAGCCGGCCGGAATTTCCACGACCGCGCGCAGGCGTTTGTCGGCGATGCGTTCGCGCCAGTCATCCGGGGCGGCCACCACGATGAAGCCCGGCTCCGCCTTCAGCGCCACGTGCACGCCCGGCGAATCCACGCCGCCCAGCACCGCGATCACCGGCGGCTGCGCCTTGGCGTTCTTGACGACTTGGTAAGTCGCCGTGCCGAACAGAAAAAAGATCGCCGGCATGATCACCGCCGGCACCAGAAACATCGAGACCAGCGTGCGCCGATCACGCAACGCCTCGCGCAGCTCCTTGCGAAAAATGGTAAGTGTGTCGCGCAGCTTCATACGCAATAGGGTCCGACGTGGGAGCGAGCTTGTTCGCGAAGATCGGGGATCGCGAGCAAGCTCGGTCCCACGTCGGAAATGGACCGCGTCATACGACCGCCTCCCCGCCCGCGACCTTCACAAAAATCTCCTCCAAATCGCGTTCGCCATGCCGTTCGCGCAACTCGTCGAGCGTTCCCTCGGCCAGCAGTTTCCCGCCGTGGATGATGCCCACGCGGTCGCAGAGTTTTTCCACCTCGCTCATGATGTGCGTCGAATAAATAACCGTCTTCCCCCGCGCTCGGCACTCACGCACGAAGCGCACAATCCCTCGCGCCGCCATCACATCGAGACCGAGCGTCGGTTCGTCCAAGATGAGCACCTCGGGGTCGTGCACCAACGTGCGCGCGATCGAGGTTTTTTGTTTCATGCCCGTCGAAAAGGTATCCACGCGCCGGTCGAGAAACTCAGCCATCCCCAACTCTTCGGCCAACGTCGCGGTCCGGGCGGCGATGCGTGCTTCGTCGAGCCCGTTCAACCGCCCGAAATAGTGAATCGTCTCCCGCGCCGTGAGCCGTCCGTAAAGCGCGGTGCTCGCCGCCAGAAAACCCACGCGCGCGCGCACCTGCGCCGGGTGCGTCGCCACATCGCAACCCGCGACCACCGCCTCGCCGCCGGACGGCGCGATCAACGTCGCCAGCATCCGCAACGTCGTGGTTTTTCCCGCTCCGTTGGCTCCGAGCAGACCGTAGATCCGCCCCGGCTCGCAGGTGAACGAGACGTCATCCACCGCGCGGATTTCCCCGCGTTTCTTATCCCGAAAAAGTTTGGTGAGGTGACGCGCTGCGATCATCGGGACCCACCGATAATCACCCCGCGCCCCCACCAAGGGGAAGGCCCAATTCCCGGCCCCGATAAAAGCATAACCCAATAGGTTATGCTTTTATCCGGGACCTTGCCGGTCAGCGATCGCGCTCGCTACGCTCCGCACGATGAAACCCCAGGTCGTCGTCGTCGGTAGCTTTGTGCAGGACCTTACGTGGAACTGCGCAGCCTTCCCGTCCGCCGGTGAAACCGTCATCGGCACGTTCGCCACCGGTCCTGGCGGCAAGGGCTCCAACCAGGCCGTCGCCTCCGGGCGCGCGGGCGCCACCACGCTCTTCATCGGTGCGGTCGGCCGCGATACCTTCGCCGCCGCTGCCCGCTCGTTCTACAAAGCCGAGAACATTGGTGCCCGTTTTATCGAAAAACCGGGCCACGCCACTGGCACGGCCGCGATCCTCGTGAGCGCGTCCGGCCAGAACGAGATCGTGGTCGCCCTCGGCGCCAACGCCCGTCTCGCCCGCGCCGACCTCAATCCCGCGCTTTTCGCCGGCGCGAAGGTCGTGGTCACCCAACTCGAGTCGAGCCTCGCCGCCGCCGCCTTCACTCTGAAAACCGGCCGCGCCGCCGGAGCCATCACGGTGTTCAACCCCGCGCCGATGCGCGCCGACTTCAACCCCGCGCTACTCAGACACGCCGACGTCCTCATCCCCAACGAAGCCGAGTTCACCGCTCTCGTGAACCGGCTGCCTTCAACCGGACGCAAGGATTTTACCGAGGCCGCGCTCGCCAGCCTTTCCGACGACGACCTCCACGCGCTCGCCCGCACGTTCGGGCCGCCCGTCGTCATCATCACGCTTGGCAAACGAGGCTGCCTTGTGTCGCAGAAAGACGGATACACGTTTATCCCGTCCCACCGTGTCAAGGCCGTGGACACCACCGGAGCGGGCGATGCATTCGTCGGCGGCTTTTCGGCGGGTCTGGTGAAATTCAACGGCGATCTCGTCGCAGCCGCCCGGTTCGGCACGGCGGTCGCGGCGCTATCGGTCACCAAAAAAGGCACGGCGCCCGCAATGCCAAAAAAGGCGGCCATCGACGCGTTCTTGAAAAAGAATCGCTGACCCTCCTCGCGCCTGAATAATTGGGGGAACACTTGCCGCGACGCGGTGCCCTAATTGAATTCCCGCCCCATGCCTGAAGAAGCTCCCACCGCCCCGCTCACGTCCCTCCGCTGGGATGCCGGGCATTTCCTGGCGATCCTCTTGATCGGGTGCACGGCCGCGGCGTTCTGGCCGGTCACCCGCTGGCTCGTCCAAGAAGTCAGTGCGAGCCAGCAGATCCGCCAATCGTTCGTCTTGCTGGGTGCCGCCGCCGGTCTCGTGGCGTGGCAGCACGCGCACGAGTGGCGCCTGCGCCTGGAAATCGGCAATCGCGCGCTGGTTTTGCTCGCAGCCACTTACGCCTGTATGGCGGTGGCGTGGTGGTTTGGTGTTTCGCTGTTCGTGCTGCCCGCCTTCGCACTTGGCCTCGCCGGCTGCCTGCACGTCGCCGTCGGTGAGGAGGCTTGGCGCTTCGTCAAACCGCTCATCATCGGCTTCGTCGCGTGCCTCGTCGTCATCCTGTTGTTCCCCTTGCTGGATTGGCCGCTGCGTCAGATGGCCGGCGTCAACGCCGCCCGCATTCTCCAAGAAATCGGCTTCACGCCCCAACTCGCCGTCATTCTCGAACCGGTGCCCAAGCTCATTCTCGCAACGGGTCGAAATTTCTTCGAGGTCGCCACCGAGTGCAACGGCTTCGGCCTGATCACCAGCGGCATGGTGCTCGCCTTGCTCGCCGGCGGAATCGCCGGTCGCCGCGCCCGCTCGCTGGTGTGGCTCGTGCCCGTGGCGGCGTTGATCGGCTTTGCCCTGAATCTCCTGAGGATCCTGGTGATCTGCCTGCTGGCGCCGTATTTCCCGCAGCACTACTACGCGCTCCACGAGACCGCCGGCATCCTCATGCTGTGGTCCGGCCTCGGCCTCATCGGCTGGCTCGCCTGGAGACCGCTGCGATCCTCACCCTCCAAACCGGAAAAAAGGCTAACCTAACAGGGTAGCCTTTTTCCGGGTGACGGCTTGCCGGGGGGATGGGCGTTACTAGGGTGGTTTCCATGTTGCTCACGTCCGCCGCGCTCGCCGCTTCGCTTGATTCCACCAACCTTCGGCTCGATGCGTCGGAGGCCGATATCGAGCAACTCGCCCGCGAGGTGGCGCAACACGGCTTTGCCTGCGTGATGATTTACCCGGCCAGCGTGCCGCTCGCCGCCCGCGTGCTTGCCGGCACCGGCGCCCGCATCGGCACGGTAATCGGGTTTCCGAGCGGTCGTTTTGCCACCGAGGCGAAGGCCGCCGAGATCATTGCCGCCCACCGCGCGGGAGCGCACGAGGTCGATATCGTGATGCATTACGCGGCACTCCGCGCCGGCCGTCTCACCGAGGTCGCGGCGGAAGTTACCCAACTCACCCAGCTCGCTCACGATCAAGGTCAGTTGATCAAAGTCATCGTCGAAACCTGCTTCCTCGACGACGCGCAGAAACTCACCGCGCTGGAGATCTGCGAAGTCGCCGGCGCCGACTTCATCAAAACCTCGACCGGCTTCGGCCCAACCGGTGCCAAGGTCGCCGACATCACCGCCTGGGCCGCCGCCCGCAAACACGGGATCGCCCTCAAGGCGTCCGGCGGCATCAAAACCTTGGCCGACGCCCGCGCACTGCTCGCCGCCGGCGCCACGCGCCTCGGCACCTCCAGCGCCGCCGCGATTCTCGCCGAATTCAACGGCACGCTCACCCCGTTCAGCGCCGCAAGCGCCGGTTATTGAGCAACCCAAAACGCAACGCCTTACCCGTCCACCGTGGCCCAGCCTTTCAACATCTTGGAACCCTTTCACGCGGTGCTGCTCTCCGGGGTGCTCCTCCTCACCGCCTGCGCGCAGACTCCGCCGTTTGATCCACCGCAACGCACCGGTTCGATGGTCGCGCCGATCACCGAGTCGAGCGGGCTCGCCATCTCCCGACGCGATTCGCGCGTGCTCTGGACCCACAACGACAGCGGCGGCGAGCCCGTCCTGTATGCGGTCGAGCCAAACGGCGCGCGACGCGGGGATTTGCGCATCACGGGGGTGCCGAATCGTGATTGGGAGGACATCGCGTCGTTCGAGCTCGATGGTCGCGCTTGGCTGCTCATCGCCGAGGTGGGCGACAACGCCGGCAACCGCACCGATTGCACGCTTTACGTCGTCGCCGAACCCGATCCGGCGGACTTGTCCCCCATTAAGGAAACGTCCACGACGGTCGCGTGGAGAATCCCCGTGCGTTACCTCGACGGCCCGCGCGACGTGGAGTCGGTCGCGGTCGATGCAAGCGCGGGCCTGGTGTATTTGTTGGCCAAACGCACCTCGCCGCATGGCCTTTACACGCTGCCGCTGCGCCCGCCCGCCGATGGTGTCGTGCCCGCCGCGATGCCAGTCGCGCAAATCCCCAATGCCTCCATTCCGCAGCCCTCCGCCAGCCAGCGCCTACTGCCTATTCCCACGGGTCGCTACCGGGCGCAGCCGACCGGCATGGATTTCGCCGCGGACGGCTCCGCCGCCGCGGTGCTGAGCTACGGCGATGTATTGCTTTTCCCACGACAAAAAAACGAATCCTGGAAAACCGCCCTGATGCGTCCTCCCGTCGTTCTTCCGCCTCACGGGCTCACCCAGGCCGAGGGCGTGGCCTTCGGCGCCGACGGCCAAACGATCTATGTTACATCAGAGGGAGCCGATAGTGGGATCATGCGCTACAAGGCGGCGAAGTAGCCGGCCGCCCATCCTACTCGTTTTCGTCCTCTTCCGAACTCGGAATGCCAGAATGGCGGAAATGAGAACGAGAACGATTAAGAGAACGAGAAAGAATCGGAAGGGCCTCACGCCGTGTCGTTCACCGGTGGCGAGGCCAACCGAAACTTGCGTCAGTGAAGCCCATCGACATCACAAGCCTATGCACACGGGCGGCTTGATTGTGGTCATACTTATACTGCTCACCGTTGCGAAACCCTGCGGAAGGGCGCAGGAGGTCCAGCAACACGGGCTCGCATTTGAAATTTGGATACGCGACACGTTTTTCGATGGTTATGTGCCTCCCGGTTACACGCAGAAATGGGACATCCCTGCGGACATCAACACGACTCACGGCGGCGTGCCGGTGAATCCCAAGGCCGCCAAATACCGGACACCGGTCGATCTCGGCGACGCGTTGCGTCAATTCGACATCGCCGAACCGTTCATCCTCGTCGTGGGTTACTGGGTGCAGGAAGGGGATGAAAAACGCTTCGTGAACATCGTCGCCCCGCGCATCGCTCCGGAGACCTGGAGGAAGCTCTGGGGGCCGGTGACTCGCGCCGATCTGGAGAGGCTCGATGCGGTCATCAAGGATCGCTCGCTGGATTATCGAGAGGCCCGCAAGCGCGCGCAGGCGATCAAGGATGCGCCGCCGTTCACGCAGGCGGTCATCCAAGTGAACCCGAAAATCGATTCAAAGGGACAGCGACGCCTGCAATGCAGTCTGCGCTCCGACGACCTGTATAAGCACCTCGCGCCCGGAGCCGTGACCGGAGTGCAGAAAACGCCTGCACTGTGGGGCGTGCCGTTTCCCGCGACCGTGAGATCGAAGCCGCGGGAGTTCGCGAAGTAGACGCGGCGGCGCCTAAACCGGCGCATTTTCCCGGATGGTAGGGACGCCTCTCCGAGGCGTCCGCGCATAGCTCCGGACCTTCGCGAGTCCAACCGGACGGCTCGGAGAGCCGTCCCTACCTCAATCCAACGTGAACCCGATGGACTTCACGCCACCTGCGCCTTGGCGGCGCTCCCGCCGAAGAGCTCGCGCAACGTGCCCCAGGCTTTCAGCAAGCCCGCATCCTGCACGCCGCCTTCAAGACCATAGATCCGGGCCACCGCGTCTTCGTGTCCGCGGTAACGCGGCGGCAGCACGAACGCCGTGCGATCCGTTTCCCGGATCGTGGAGAAAAACAAGCCCTTGCCCACCGACGGCGCAGCCAGGGTCACCGACACGGTTTTCTCGGGCAGCACCATCCAGGGTTTGTAGGCGAAGGTGTGGCGGCCGTTTTCCGGCTCGTTGATCAACCGGCCATAGGTGCGCATCGGCACGCCCAGCGCGGTGAGCTGGCTGCTGGAGAAAACGTTGTTCTCCCGCTCGGCAGGAGTGAAACGGCTTTTACGGCGGGTGAGAAACTCCCACGAAAACACCGTGCCGAAAATCGTCAGGCGGAAGGCCCAGCCGGCGACCAAGTAGGCAACCACGATGATGACGAGCGACAGCGCCGCACTGATCCACGGATTGAGCGTGGCCGAGAGCGTGATCAGCCCAAGCAACGCGGTGCGGGCGCCCTTGAGCGCCGCATCGATGGCACCCCACGGACTGAGCAGGATGAGCGCGTTGATCGCATGCGAGGCCATCCAGACGAGGCCAAAGATCGCGATGCCAAAGGGGATCGTGAGCAGGTTCAGGAACCACGCGCCATTGATCGCACCGAGGTTGATGAACGCGAGTCCGGTGGACTCCACGCCGGACGACGTCGGGGCGTGAGCGATCATCATGCTGGAAAGCGAACTCATCGTGAACGGCACGACGGCGCCCGCCGCGACGAGCCCGGTCGCCTTGTTCTCAATGGTCTCCAACACATCAAGAGGCTTCTTCATGCCGGGCGGGAGAATCGCGCCGAGCGAATCCTTCGCCGCGCACGCACCCACCACCGCGAGCGCCGGCAGGATGAACGACCACTGCGCATACCAAGGCAGCGCGGCTTTTTGCTCGGGAGTCTTGGCCTGCCAATTTTCGTAGATGCCGAGCGCACCCGTGCCGAGCAGCGGCGAGATCGCGATACCGGTGACCACGGCGACCGTTTTGCTAATGGCACCGACCGGAGATTTGTCCGCAGGCGCGGCCGATTCGGCGACGGGGGCGGAGGACGAAGACGTGGCGGCCCACAGCGGGCCAACGAGAAGAGCGAGCAAGCCGAGTAACAAGCAGACGGTGGAAAGGCGTTTCATGCGCCGGGCATGGGAGCGGAGTAGTGGGCCTTCGGCAAGACTGCGCACTGTCAAGATGCCCGGCTCGAAGCGGCACCCGCATTCCGCTCTTAGGTTCTGATCATGGGCGGGACGCCCAGGCCACCTCACGGCACGGGCGTTTCCGCTTCGTAAACCAGCCCGATGGCCGCACGCCACTGATCCAGCGTGGCAAGATTACCCAGCGTGTCATCGCCGCTCATCTGCGGCACATCGTGCAAACCGGCGCGCACGGCGGCGGCAAACGTGTCCGCCTCCAGCGCGTAAAGAGGGGCACTCTCGATCACGATCTCTTCCGGGGCAGACGCCCCCGCCTTGTGCAGCTGCAGCGTTGACGGACTCCCGTCGCGGCTGATCACCCACGGCGAGGGCACCAGCAGCCATCCGGCGCTACCGTAGATGCGCACCACGTTGTCCTGTGTGAGCCCGACGCCCGTCGAGACCTGCGCGATCACGTTATTGGGGAACTTGAGAGTCGCGGCCGCATACACATCGACCCCGGTCTCCGGGTGCAGCACACCCACGCCGGTGACTTCGACCGGGTCGAGAAACGCCAGCCCCGACGCCGCGCCCGCGATCAGCCGCGCCATCGACACCGTGTAGCAACCCACGTCCAGAATGCCCCCGCCCGCCGCGTCGTTGGCCCAGAGACGCGAGGCCGGGTTGAACTCGACGTGGAAGCTAAATGCCGCCTGCACCAGCCCGACCGTGCCGAGCGAGCCGGAGCGAATGAGCTCGACGATCTTCGCCGTCTGCGGATGGCAGCGATACATAAACGCCTCCATCAAAACGACGCCGTGTTCGCGCGCCGCGCGCACCATGCGCACGCCCTCGGCATGGTTTAGCCCAAGCGGCTTTTCGCAGAGGATGTGTTTGCCCGCCGCAGCGGCCTTAATGACCCATTCAACGTGCTGCGGGTGAGGCGTGGCGATGTAGACCGCCTCGACCTCGGGGTCGGCGAGCAACGCCTCGTAAGTGCCATGGGCGTGCGCCGCTTCGATGCCATGCGTCGCGGCGAAGGCCTGCGCCGGCTCCAGCGCGCGACTACCCACCGCAACCAAGCGGCCCTGCTGCGAGGCGGCGACCCCCTGGGCAAACACTCCGGCAATGCGCCCGGTGCTCAGAATGCCCCAACGAAGCGGTGAAAAGACGGAGTTCATAATAAGGGAGGGACGACCTCCGTGTCGTCCGGTTCGGAAAAAACCGCGCAACCCAACGCGAAAGCCTACTTCTTCTTCCCGCCGCCGCTTTCACCGCTGCGGGACGTGCCTTTGCCGCCGGAGCCATGCAACAATGTTCCCCCGATCACACCTACGGCAAACATTGCGAAATAGATGATGGCGGCCGAAGCCCGCACCGGTTTGTCGGTGGCGAGCGAGAAGCGGAAGTCGATGACCTGCGTGTTCTCGATGCTCACGAAAACGACGAGAAACAGAATGAGCAAAAAGCCGAAGGTGCGGACGATGGTCTGAAAATTCATTTGGTTTAAAAACTGCGAACCAACCCGGTTCCCCGGCGATGAAACGCAGCCACCCCCGCCCCGCGCAAAACCAAAAGCAAACCCAACCCGGAAAAAGCATAACCTAATAGGTTATGCTTTTTCCGGGAGGCGGCTGGTGGGGGTGCGGCTCGGGGTGTTTCATCCGGTTCAGTGGCGGGCGCGAAGCCGGTGGTCGGCGGGTAAATGAGCCGGCTCGACGGCTCCGACGAAGGGCGCGCATGAGCCCGCGAGCTCGATCCTCGCGAGCAAGCTCGCAGCTCGCACCACGCCGGAGGTCGTCACCTGGCGCGCGCTCGTTTGCTTTGCCTTTGAACGCCTGCGGGATTGTGTCGTCCGCCATGTTGACGAAGGCCGAGTTCTCCCGTTTGCGCGCGCTGCGCGAGAAAAAGATCCGCGAGGCGGAGGGCCTTTATGTCGTCGAAAACCCCAAGGTCGTCGCCGAACTGCTCGCAGCGGGAGTGGCGTTCGCGGAGGTCTACGCGACCGCAACGTGGGCCGGTCCCGTCCAGGTTACGCGCGTCACGGTGACGCCCGACGAGATGGCGCGGATCAGCCATTTCCCGACTCCGTCGGAGGTGTTTGCGGTCGGCCGCATCGAACGCGCGACGCTCCCGGCGGGCGCGTTGGCGAAAGGGCTCACGCTGGCGCTCGATGGCATTCAAGACCCCGGCAACGTGGGCACGTTGCTGCGCGTGGCCGACTGGTTTGCCTTCGACCGCGTGGTGCTCTCGCCGGACTGCGCGGACCTGTTTTCCCAAAAGGTGATTAACGCCAGCATGGGTTCGTTTGCCCGCGTCAAAACCTTCACGACCGACGACCTGCCCGCCGCACTCGTCGAGACCACTCGCGCCGGCACGCCTGTGCTCGGCTGCGACCTCGGGGGCGACGATGTGCACGCGTTACCCGGGTTGCGCGATGTGATCGTGGTGATCGGCAGCGAAGGCCGCGGGTTGTCAGCAGGCGTCCGCGCGGTGGTCACACGCTTCGTAACCATCCCGAAATACGGTGACGCCGAGTCGCTCAACGCCGGCGTAGCTGCGGCGATCGTCTGCGACAACCTGCGGCGGCGCATAAGCCGCTAAACAGCGTGCGAACGCCCGTCTGCGGCGTCGCTCACGTGCCGCAGAATGTTCGATAGCCGCCGTCACCCGCCGGAGCCGGCGCACGAAACCCAGGTGCTGCCCGTTCGTGATCGTAAGGCGAAGCGAGCACCTCCAACAGGCGCTCCATCACCGCGAGATCGCCTTGCTGCGCCGCCGAAAGCGCGGCTTCAACGAGGTGGTTGCGCGGGATGAACGCGGGATTGTTGACGCGCCGCAGTTGCGCGGATTCGGCGGGTGATTGCGGCTGGCGGGCCTGGCGCTCGCGCCAGACCTGATGCCAACGGGAAAACTCCTCGTCCGCAGATAACCTGTCATCCGCCAACGCCGCGAACGTGTTAGTGTAATCCGCCTTCGTGCGATGCATCCACTCCAGCAGTGTTTTGATGAGCGCCGCGTCGTCAGCCTCCTCGTTGAACAAGCCCAGCTTCCTCCGCATGCCGGCGAGCCAGTGGTGCTGAAACCGGTCCGTAAACCTAGCCAGCGCCGCTTCGGCCAGCGCGACGGCGGGCGCTTCCACCGGATGCAACACGGACAACAACGACTCGGCGAGGCGCGTGAGATTCCACTGCGCGATCACCGGCTGGTTGCCATACGCGTAGCGTCCGCGGCGGTCGATGGAACTGAACACCGTGGCCGGATCGTAGGCGTCGATAAACGCGCACGGGCCGTAGTCGATGGTCTCGCCGGACAGCGCCATGTTGTCGGTATTCATGACCCCGTGCACAAAGCCGACCAACATCCATTTTGCGATGAGTGCCGCTTGCCGCTCGATGACCGCGTCGAGCAGCGCGAGCGGCGGGTTGTCGGCCTGGGCACACTCGGGATAGTGACGCCGCACCGTGTAGTCGACGAGCGCGCGCAACGCCGCCTCGTCGTGCTGCGCGGCCGCCCACTGGAAAGTTCCCACGCGGATGTGACTGGCCGCCACGCGCGTGAGGACCGCGCCGGGCAGCGGACCGTCCTGACGCCACACTTCGTCGCCCGTCGCCGCGACCGCGAGGCTGCGGGTCGTCGGAATGCCGAGCGCGTGCATGGCCTCGCTGATGATGTATTCGCGTAACATCGGCCCCAGCGCGGCGCGCCCGTCGCCGTTGCGGGAAAACGGCGTGGGGCCGGAGCCCTTGATCTGGATGTCAAACCGCCCGCCACCCGGCGTGATCTGTTCGCCGAGCAGGATGGCGCGCCCGTCGCCGAGCGTGGTGAAATGACCGTATTGATGCCCCGAATACGCCTGGGCGAGCGGCGCCGCGCCCGGCGGCAGGCGGTTGCCGGCGAACAGTGCAGCGCCGTCCTCACCGGCCAGCGGCTCCGACGCGAGTCCGAGTGAGTCCGCCAACGGACGATTAAAAATCACCAACCGCGGAGCACGCACAGGGGTCGGTGCGACGGCAAAGTGAAACAAGCCGGGCAACTGGGCGTAGGTGTGCTGCAGCCGCCAGCCCGCCGACGAAACGGCAGGTGCGGAATCCCCAAGGTCGAACGGAAGCAGTGACATAACGAGACGTTGAGCCGGGACTCCATTCACCGCGAGCCGCTCTTCCGAAAAGCGGTAGGCCGAAACAAGGTAATATCTAGAGCCTGTCCCAAGCCCATAAGTATTTTATAAGAAACGATAAGCGTAATTAAATTGAACGGAAAGGGAGGTGATTAGCCTCCCTTTCCGCAAATCCGCCCCGTATCGTTTGGGTGTGAACCAAAAGACCGAGACGAACGAGACGGTGTTTAGCTGGCAGCCGGAGCTGCGTCCA